>JBEEFQ010000100.1:0-15235 GCA_041166245.1 Actinomycetota bacterium
ACTTGTGGGGATAGTTCCCCAGAAGTGCACCCAATGAATTCGTGTCAGCCCATGGGGTGGGCGGCCAGGAAGTCGAGCACGGCGTCGTTGGCCTCGACTGTCGCTTCGGTCGTGAAGTTGTGACCGGCACCGTCGATCGTGTGCAGCCGCGCACCGGGGATGTGCTCGGCCAGCTCCACGCCGCGCTCGTAGGCAACGACGGTGTCGGCGGTGCCGTGCAGCACCAGGGTCGGGGTCGAGATCTGGCCGACCCGATCACGCGACCGGTAGGCGCCGATGGCGTGGGCCTGCTCGGTGAGGGCGGCGGCCGACGTCTTGGTGCCGACCAGGATGCGCAGGTCCTCGTCGACGAGGTCCTTGGGGACGTCTGCGCTGTACATGGTGCGGCGGATGACGCCGGTCAGCAGGCGGGTGGGGATGCGATAGCGCCATCCACGCGATCGTCGGGGAGGGTCGGCCTCGTCGGAAGGGCAGCCGGTGCAGGCGAGCACCAACGAGCGGACGCGGTCGGGTCGGGTCAAGGCCATCTCCTGGACGATGAGGCCGCCCATCGACGCTCCGTAGAGGTGCGCGGAGCTCACCCCCGCGGCGTCGAGCACGGCGAACGCGTCGGCGGCCATGTCGGCGATGCTGTACGGACCGCTCGCCCGGCGACTGCGGCCCACGCCGCGGTTGTCGAAGCAGATCACCCGGTAGCGCTCGGCCAGCACCGGCCGGACCCGGTGCCACATCCCCAGGCCGTAGATGTGACCCATGACGAGGAGCACGGGCTCACCGTCGCCGGACTCCTCCCACCACAGGGGGGCGACGGTGTCGGTCGTGTAGGGCATCCTGCGTTCGATTCCTCTCGTCGTTCTTTCGTCTGGGTTCGGATCAGCGGCCGAAGCAACGCAGCTGCGTGCCCTTGGGCCCGTAGGCGCTGGCCGGCTCCCACGGGTGGTAGGCGCCGTCCTCACCCGCGCAGGAGGTCCACGCACCCTTCTCGCCGTTGGATCCGCTGGTGGCGTTGGGGTCGTACCAACCGATGCGGGCGCCGGCCAGCGGTGTCCACCGGTTCGGGCCGAACGTCCACGGCCCGAAGTCGCCGTCGGGCAGGGAGGGGGGCAGCTGGAAGTACCCCTGCTCGAGGGTGGCGGCGGTGAGGTTCGGCCCCGCGTTCTGCAGGGAGTTGAAGAGGTTGAGCGCGGCGATGTACGCGGTCGAGAAGAACGCCTCGGCCGGCTCGGCCTTGGGCGCGGCCAGCTTGAAGACGCGGTAGGCCTCCGTCTCCTTCTCGGGCTTGAACGTGCCCTGACTGGAGATGGCGTGTGACCACTGGCTCTGCGAGTAGCCCTGCCCGAAGCTGTCGGCGGAACCGAGCGCGACCCACTCGGGCACGTAGCCCTGGCCGTCGGCGGCCTGGCTGAAGAACGTGGGGCTGACGGTGTCGCACGCGCAGATGACAGTGGTGACGCCGGCCGAGCGCATCTGGGCCATGGCGTTGGCCGACTCGGTCGCGAGCGTGGCCAGGTTCAGCGTGTACTCGTACGTGCGGGCCGGGGCCGCGCCACACGAGGAGATGCGCTTGGCGATGTCCTGGCCCACGACCTTGAAGTCGGGGTTGTTCGGGTAGATCAGCCCGAGCACCCGCTTCTTGACCGTCAGATCGGCGCTGCCCGCGAAGACGGCCGGTAGCCCGGCCATGCGCTGGCAGACGGTGTTGCCCGACCACTGCGCGAAGTTCGAGACGCTGCCCGACGGCGTGTAGGCGTAGGGGCGGTACTGCTCGAAGAACTTCTGGGACCCGGCGACACCGCCCAACGTCACGATCTTGTTCTCGGCCAGGTACTGGGCGTAGGGCGGTGTGGTGCCCACCGCCGCGCTGGAGATGTCGGCGAAGGCGTTGAGCCCCTTGGCCGTGTCCGCGTCGGCCTGGGCCCCGGCCAGGTTCTGGCCCTGGTACTCCGCTACCCAGTCGCCTTGCCCGTCGAAGAGCTTGAGCTCGACCTTGCGGCCGTAGAGCTCGAACGCGCCGTTGAAGAAGTTCACGTACGTCTGGAGGTCTCGGAAGTAGTCCTCCTGGCTGGCGGCCAGTGCGGGCGACGCCGCTTCGAGGGCTCCTGCCTGACCCGAGTGCGAGGTGCGGTAGGTGACGGTGATCGTCGACGCCGTGACCCCGCGCGCCGTGTTCCCGCCGTTGGAACCGCTGAACTTGGCCCGGCACAGGGCGGAGTACTTCGAGAAGGCGACCTGGCGGGCCCCGCCCGCGCAGTTGCTCGCGACCGCGGACGCCTGGGGAGCGCCGCCTGACGGGCGAGCCGTCGTCGCGGTGCGACCGGCGGGCGCGGCACCCCCGGGGAGGGTGGAGGTCGTGGCTGATGCGTCACCCTCGAGCGCCTGCTCGTCGGGTGTGGTCCCGAACCCGGACTCGGCGCTCGCCGACTGTGTGCCGTCCGAGTCCTTCGGGGGCACGCTCGGCACCAGGACGAGGAGCAGCAGCACCGCCATGGTCCCGGCGGCGAAGGGGACGTAGCGCCTGACCACATCGGTGACGTAGCGGCGCACGGCCGTGTCGAAGTCCTCGGGCGTCATCGCCTTCAGATCCGTCGCGCTCGGCTTCACTGACACGCCAACCACTCCTCGATCGATTCGGTGGACACCAGGTAGCCCCGTCCGTTGCGGCGGCCCTCGAACTCGCCGTCGCGCACCAGCCGGCGAACGCGCGTGATGCTCAGGCCGCTGCGCGCCGCCGCTTCGGCCGTGGGGATCCACGCCGTGGGCCCGCTCTTGCTCCGGCTGCGCTCGATGGCGACGTCGTCGTTGCCCAGGTACGACGACACCACGGCGGGATCGTGCAGGATGTCCTGGGGCGAGCCGACCGCGATGACCCGTCCGAGGTGCATGCACGCCATGCGGTCAGCGACGCTGCTCACGAGCGGGATGTCGTGCTCGATGAGCACCATCGACGCGCCGGTGAGGTCGCGGATGTCACCCAGGAGCTCGGCCAGCGCCTCGGACTCCCGCTGGGCGATGCCCGACGACGGCTCGTCGAGCAGCAGCACCCGGGGCTGATGGGCAACCGCGCAGGCCAGCTCGACGATGCGGCGGGTGCCGGTGGACAGCTCGGACACGAAGGACTCGGCGTAGGACGTGAGGCGCATGAGCTCGATGAGCCGTTCCACCTCGTCGGCGACGCGCCGTTCCGAGACGCGGGCCGCGTGCAGTCCCAGCACGCACGCCACTGGGTCGCGCACCTCGGTGTGTCGCTCCAGGGCGACGGCGAGCGTCTCCCGCACGGTGAGGGCGAGGAAGAGCCGGGCGTCCTGGAACGTGCGGCCCAGGCCGGCCGCGGCCCGGCCCGACGCGGACAGGGCGGTGACCTCGCGGCCGTCGAGGCGGACCTGGCCGCCCGAGGCGGGCACGAAGCCCGAGCAGACGTCGAAGAGCGTGGTCTTGCCCGCGCCGTTGCTGCCGATCAGCCCGAGGATCTCACCGGGACCGACCTCGAGGTCGACGCCGTCCACGGCTGCCACGCCCCCGAAGTCACGGCGCAGCCCGCGCACCTCCAGACGAGGTGCAGCTTCGGCGTCGACCGGCGTCGCTGCCCGCACCTTGTCTGTCTTGGCCGAGGGAGCTGCGAGGAACACCGAGCGCAGCAGGTCGGGGCGCTCCTCGAGGTCGCGGGTGGGACCGGTGAAGCGCACCTGGCCCTTCTCCATGAAGACGGCCCGCTGGGCCAGGGCGGTGGCGATGTTCACCGACTGCTCGACCACCACGACCGTCACCCCCTCGGCATTGGTGGTGCGGACCACACCCAGCAGGTCGGCCACGACGCTGGGCGCCAATCCCAACGACAGCTCGTCGATCATGAGGAGCCTCGGCTTGCACAACATGGCCATGGCGATGGCGAGCATCTGCTGCTCGCCTCCCGAGAGCAGCGAGGCCTTGGCGTCCATGCGCTCGCCGAGGACGGGGAACAGCGTCAGCAGTCGCTCGCGGGCGCCATCGATGAACGCCTTGTCGTGCTTGTGGAGCAAGCCGGCCAGCCGCAGGTTGTCGGCCACCGTCAACGAGGGGAAGACGCCCCGTCCGCCGGGGACGGTGACGAGGCCGGCCGCCACCCGTTCGCCCGGTGACCAGTCAGTGATGTCACGGCCTTCGAAGAGCACCCGGCCGCTCGTGGTGCCGAGGACTCCGGCGATGACGCGCAGCACGGTCGACTTGCCGGCGCCGTTGGTGCCGAGCAGGGCGACGAGCTCGCCGTCGCCGACCGACAGCGACACGTCGAACAGCACCTTCAGCGGCCCGTAGCCCGCGTCGACACCGTCGACGACCACCAAGCCGTCGCTCGGCTGTGCGTCGACCTCGGCGGGGGCCACGGTGGCCTCGGTCACGTCTGGCTCCGCGAGCTCCTCAGTCAGGCCGTGGCGGTCGGCGAGCAGCCGCAAGGCCCGGTCGCGCAGGCCGAAAGCGATCTCGGCCAGCCCGCCGGGGGCCACGACCAGCAGGAGCAACAGCCCGGCGCCGGTCGCCAACAGCTGCATGCCGCCCGACAGGTAGTACTGGCACGCCTGCACGTAGATGCCGCCGACGATGGCGCCACCGAGGGACGTCACGCCGCCGATCACCACCATGGTGAAGACCTGCAGGCTGGCGACGGGGGAGAAGCCGCTGAAGGGCACGCCCCGTAGGGCGACGACGTACAGCGCGCCGGCCAGCCCCGCGAGGGCGCCCGACAGCGCGAAGGCGACGAGTTTGCTGCGGACGGGGTCGACGCTGAAGGCGGCGGCGCCCCGCTCGTTCTCCCGCGTGGCGAGGGCGACGCGCCCGGCGCGTGACCGGCGGAAGTTGGTGGCCAGCCACAGCGCGAGGGCGAGGGCCGCGAGGCAGAAGAAGTAGAAGGTGAGCCGGCTGTCGAGATCGAGACGGCCGAGCACGATTGGCCGGATGAGACGGGCCGGCGTCAGCGACGGGAAGTTGCCCGCGTTCAGCAGGTAGGTGCTCACGGGGACGCCGAAGGCGAGCGTGGTCACGGCGAGGAAGGGTCCTCGGATCCGGAGCGCTGGGAGTCCGATCAGCACCGCGATGATCCCGGTGACGGCGGTGGCGGCCGCGATCGCCAGGAACAGATCTGTGCCCTTGAAGACGATCAGGTGGGCTGCGACGGCCGAGCCCACCCCCGCGAAGGCGAAGTGGCCGAGGCTGATCTGACCCGACCACCCGGTCAGCACGACGAGGGAGACCGCGAGGACGCCGTAGATCGCGAAGTAGGCGAAGAGGGTGAGGTTGGCGTCGGAGAGCGTGAGGGGCCAGACGACCGCGACGAGCACCAGGAGGACCACGCCGGCCCGCCGCGCCAACCGCACCTCGCGGAGCGCGGCCAGAGCAGGCGGCACCTGACGCGCTTCGCGCACGGCCACGAAGCCGCCCAATCCTGCGTCGTCGACCCGGCTGTAGCGGCGGCGCTGGAACAGCAGCGCGACGAGGATGACACCGAACACGCCGACGTCCACCGTCGACGAGCGCGGGTAGTTCCAGAGCACGACCTGCTGGAACACCCCGAGTCCCAGTGACGCGCCGACGGTGACGGGCAGGCTCTCCATGCGTCCGAGCACCGCGGCCGCCAGCGGGATCAGGAGGACGACGGGCCCGGCCACCACGCCGAGGCTGGGACCGACGATGGGCGCCGAGAGCATGGCGCCCACCCCGGAGAGCGCGGCAGCGAGGACCCACGTGAGGCGCGAGAGGCGTCGCACCGGGATGCCGAGCAACAACGCCCGTTCCTCGGAGTCGGCCGCGCCGCGAATCGAGATGCCCGCGTCGCTCCGGGCGAAGAACCACGCCAGGCCGGCGACGACGAGGGGCACGACCAACAGGGCCACGACGTGGTTGCCGTTGAACACCAGCGGCGCGATGCGGAAGCGCACGTCGAACGGCGTCTGGAACGTCGAGAGCGGAGCCAGGTCACTGACCACCGAGGGCAGCCCCAGCTGTGCGGCCCCGAGGATCTGCGCCGCGCCGATGGTGGCGACGGTGAAGATGAGGCGGGGTGAACGACCGAAGCGCCGGACCAGGGTCGCATCGAGGAGCAGCCCGGTGAGGGCGGCGACGACGAGGCCGGCGGGCAGCGCCAGCCAGTAAGAGACGCCCTTGCCTGCGACCAGGATGACGGCCACCGCGGAGGCGAGGCCGCCGATCTCGGCCTGGGCGAAGTTGATGACACGGCTCGACCGGTAGACGAGCACCAGCCCCATGGCGGTGAGCGAGCTCAGCGCCCCGAGCACGAGTCCCTGCAGCACCACCCCCACCGGCATCCCGTTCGGGAGCACCTGGGAGAGCACGAGGACGCCGCCCGCGCTCCCGAGCACCCAACTTCGGGAGGTGCCGAGTCGGTTGACTCGGTCGCGGAGGGCGAGCATGGGCTCCTGTTCGAGGGGGCGGATGTCGGTGCGGTTCGCCGGGCCGCCCGCGGATTATCGGCCGGCCCGCCGGGTCGGTCAAGGATTTTCCGATCGATCGATCGATCGGATGATCCATGGCCGAGAAGCTATCGGTGCTTGACACGTCTGGCATGCTGCAGTCAGCGCATCCTGAAACCGATCGATTGATCGATCTGAACGAGAGGCGATTCTTTGGCGGATCTCGCAGTCGGAGCACCCGACGGGGCGGTGCTCCCGTCGTCCCTGACGGCCGACGGCACCCGCCTCCGGCTGCTGCGTGCCGGCTTGGAGCTGTTCGCGGCGCGGGGCTACCACGGCACCTCCATCCGGGACATCGCCACGGCCGCGGGCGTGCAGAGCGCCACCCTCTACGGCCACTTCGCATCCAAGGAGGAGTTGCTGGCGGAGCTGGTGGTGCTCGGGCACGAGGAGCACCACCGCCGGCTGGTGGACGCGCTCATGGACGCCGGATCAGACCCGGACGACCAGCTGCGCGCCCTGGTCTCGGCCCACGTCGCCAGTCACGCCACGTTCCCGATGCTCGCCACCGTCGCCAACGCCGAGCTGGCCCGCCTGAGTGCAGCGGCGGCTGCGCCCGCTCACGTGCTCCGGGCCAAGAGCATCGATCTGCTGGGGACCGTGATCGGCCGCGGCGTCCGCCAAGGCGTCTTCGCCGTCGACAACATGGAGATCACGCTCACCGCCATCGCCACCATGGGGATCAGCGTCGCCGCCTGGTACCCGGCGCGCGCCGCCGAGCTCCGCATCGACGTCCTGTGCCGGTCCTTCGGCGACCTGGCGTTGCGACTGGTGCAGATGCCCTCGACGTCGCCTTAGCTATCCGGCCGCATCGTCGTCCGAAAGGTTGCGCGTCCGGACGGGTCAGCATTCGCACGAGGACGCAGGTGCCCCTCGTTCGGCTTCCGTAGCCTCGACGTGTGCCCACCAGCTCGCCGCGGGGGCGCTTCGCGTGGATCGCTTCCACGGACCGGAGTGGGACGACGCGAGCGTCGTCGCGCCGCCATCGACGGCGACTGTCTCAGAGGGGGCGTTGCTCCCGCACCATGGTCAGCACTGCGTCGGCGACGGCCTCGGGCCGGTCGATAGGGACGAGGTGGCCGCAGTCCACGACCACGTGGCGGCCGGCATCGCTGGTCGCGGCCAGCGCAGCATGCAGCTCGTTGATCAGCCGCCGCGTGTCTGGGTTGGACGCCTTGCGGTCGAAGCGGTCGCCCGAGAGCTCCGTCACGGGGATCGACGGCGGGACCTGCAACTCCCGGGTCTGGTCGAGGGCAGCGGTGAGCTGCGCCAGCTCCTGATAGATGGCGCGGATGGCGTCTGCCCGCCCGTACCGGGTGCGGATGGCGGCGACGTGGTCCGGCTCGAGCGCGAGCTTGGTGACCGTCGCCTTCGGCATCAGCAGTGGTGTGAGCAGTCTCGGCGCGCCGAGGGGGCCGAGCCAGGCCGCGGCCCGGAGCATCCCCTTGACCACCGTTCCCAACACCTTCTCGGCGCGCGGCGTGGGAACCGCCTTTTGCATGTCCTCATGGCTGGGGTCGACGAGCACGAGCCCGGCCACCGCGTCCGGCCGGCGCTCGGCGAAGGCACGGACGTAGAGGCCGCCGATCGAGTGGCCGACGAGGACATAGGGCGGCGGGGCACCCACGGCCGCCAGGATGGCGTCGAGCTGGGCGGCGACGGCGCGGGGTCGGCGGTCGTCCGGCGCGGGCATCGGGTCAGAGAAGCCCAGCCCGGAACGGTCGTAGGCGACGACGCGTGCCTCCGGCGTCAGCAGGGGGATCACGCGTGCCCAGCTGTCGAGTGTCGCGCCGGCGCCCGCTTCGAGGACCACGGTCGGCCCCGTGCCTTCGTCGAGGACGCGGACCTCTCGGCCTTCGACGATCACCACACGGGTGGGTGGCGGCGCGGCCAGCCGACGAGCGCCTCGAGCTGCTGGGCCACGCCGAGCAGCGTCGCTTCGTCGTAGGGCCGTCCGACCAGCTGCACACCGACGGGCAGGCCGTCACTGTCCCAGTGCACGGGCACGCTGATGGCCGGTTGGCCGCTGGCGTTGTACGGGCCGGTGAACGGTGTGTACGCGAGCATGGCGGCCACCTCGGCCGCGGGGTCGTCATCGTTGCGCAGCTCGCCGACCAGTCGGGGGACTTGGGCCAGGGTCGGTGTGAGCACCACGTCGAAGGACGCCGTCGCCTCGACCGCGGCCCGCGCCAGGATGCGCACCGCGGCGAGTGCCTCCATGGCGCGGGCGCCGTCGACCTCGCGTCCTTGGGCGCGGAACCAGCGGGTGATCGGACGCAGCTCGTCCTCGAGCTCGGGCGGGATCCCCACCGCGGCTGCGGCCGTGGTCCAGACCACGACGAAGTGCTCGGTGAGCGCCTCGGGGAACGGGCAGGCGATCTCATCGACCTCGTGACCGGCGTCGATGAGGAGCGCGGTCGCCCGATCCACCGCGTCGATGCACGCCTGGTCGACGGGCGCGCCGTTGGGCGGCGTCGTGTAGCGCGCCACGCGCAAACGCGCGCGCGGCGCCCGGCACGCGGCGAGAAACGAGGTCTCCGCTGGCGGGGCCCAGTCGGTGTCTCCCGGCTGCGGTCCGCACATGGCGTCGAGGGCGGCGGCAGCGTCGGCCACCGTGCGGGCCAGCGGCCCGTAGACGGAGAAGCCGATGGCATCGCCCCCTCCCGACCCTGTGCTGATGCGGCCCCGGCTCGGCTTGATGCCGACCAGGCCGCACGCGCTCGCCGGCGTGCGGACAGACCCGGCGCCGTCCGCCCCCTGGGCCCACGGCACGATGCCGGCTGCGACGGCGGCGGCCGCACCGCCCGAGGACCCACTGGCTGAGCGGGTCACGTCCCACGGCGTGCGAGCCGGTGGGGCCACCTCGGGCTCGGTGTAACAGACGAGCCCCAGCTCGGGCGTGGTCGTCTTGCCGAGGCTCACCACGCCGGCCCGGCGCAGCGTCTCCACGATGGGAGAGTCGACCGGTCCAATCAGGTCGGCAAAGGCGGCCGAGCCGAGCGTGACCCGCTGGCCGGCCACGCTCTCCATGTCCTTGAACGCCATGGGCACGCCGAACAGTGGGCCCTGGCCCGGCCCGGGCTCAGGGAGCGCGGCCGCTTCCGCCAGCGCCCGTTCCGGGTCGAGGGTCGTGAACGCGCCGACCTGGGGATCGAGGGCCTCGGCGCGCGCAAGGAAGTGCTCGGCGCACTCGACCGGTGTCACCTCACCCTTGGCGATGAGGGCGCCGATCTCGAGGGCGGTGCGCTGGTGGAGGTCGGTCATCGGAAGTCGCGCGCCCCGCCGACGTAGCGGAAGCAGCTGCAGTCGTCGCCGTAGGCGAGGAAGCGGTACGTGCCGGCGCCGTCGTGCTGGCCGGGCTTGAACCGGCTGGAGAAGGTGGCCGCGGGGACGAACGTGGCGCCCATGGCGTCGACGACCTGCTCGAAGCCGGCCGGGTCGTACGTGGCTGCCTTGGACAGGCCGGTCCGGGCGAAGAAGAACGTGTCGCAGGCCCAGTACATCTGGCCGACGGCGAGTCGGTTGTTGGTGTCGAAGCTGGCGGCCTTGTACATGTCGGCGCACTGCTTGGTCGCTGGCGTGCCGCCCGGGTCGCGCGCCGCGTCGACGTCGAGCACCGGGACGAAGCCCTGACCGACGGTGCCCTTCAGCTGCTCGGCGGGAGCGAGGGTCTGCACGACGGTGGGCGCGTCCCATGTCGACAGCGCGTACCGCGGCTTGTAGCCCTGCGAGTTGGCCGTCGCCATGAAGTAGTACGGCCCACCACCACCGGGCGCCGCGAACATCACGTTGGTCACGCCCGCCGACCTGAACCGCAGCACCGCGCTCGATACTGCGGCCGGGAAGCTGTCGTTGGACGGCACCACGATGCGCTCGTCAACCTTGAAGCCGTGGCGGGCCAGCGCGGGCTCGAGGCCGTGCTGCACGGAGCGGGCGATCTCGGGCCGGTCGACCTGGATGAGCCCGATGCGGGCGCCTGCTCCGAAGAAGCCCTGGGCGTGGGCCGAGTCGGCCAGGTTGGCGAGCTCCCGGGTGCTGCTGAGCGCGTCGGGGGAGAACAGGAAGCGCCGGTGGGTCGACCAGAAGACGTCGTCTCCGTCCGGTGGGCCGAGCCACATGGTGCCCGCCTTGGCCAGGCAGGGGACGAGCGTGTTGCCGGTCGGGCCGAAACCGAGCGTGAGGCCGGTGACGAAGAGCACCTTGTTGTCCTGGGTCATCGCCGCGCACGCCGCCTGGTGCTGGGCCTCGGCGTCGCCGGCCGCCTGGTAGGCGTAGTACACGGGGACGACCTGGCGGCCGGCCAGCCCGCCCGTCTTGTTGATGTGGTCGATCATCTGCTGGAAGATCGCCTTGGTGTCGCCGAGGGATATGGCCGACGCCCCGAGGGCGGCGAAGGCCTGGTCGACGCCCTCGACGTAGGTGATGCCGACCTTCACCTGCTTGGCGGTGACGCCAGGCCCCTGGCCACCCGAGGCGCCCGCGGCGGAGGCGGCGGTCCGTGCCGCGCTGCTCCGACGAGCAGCGGCCGCGGCGCTCGCGGCCTCGCCCGGCGTCGTGTCACCCGTCGCACCTGCGGCGCCGAGCTCGCTGTCGCCCGGCGTCCCCGCCGTGGCGTCGAGTCCCGCTTCGACGCCTCCCTGGGCGCCCTGCATCTGCACCGTCGACCCGCACGCCGCCGTCGCCAGCGCCAGCGCGACCGCCAGCACCAGCGCAACCCGACGACTTTTGTGCACTGTCCCGGACATAGTCCGGGGTAGTGCACAAAAGTCGGTCCCGGGCTCGGGGTGGCGTGTCATCGGGTCTGCACCTGCTCGGCGGTCGCGGCCAGGCCGGCGAGCAGGGCGTCGAGGCCCTCGGCGAACCGGGCGTCGGCGCCGGTGTCGTGTGCCTTGGGCGCGGCGGCCGCCTCCACCAGCGCGGGCAGCAGCTCGGTGAAGCGCGACTTCACCGCGCTCTCCGGCAGCCGTTCGAGCTGTTGCTCGAGTCCGGGGTGCACGACGCCGGCCAGGCCCTCCACGCTCTCCTGGATGGCGAAGCCGGTGACGTAGGCGATCACTGCCGCGTGCACGTCGAGCAGGCGCTCGACCGGGATGCCGCCGCGCTCGAGCGCGGTCAGGCCACGGATGGACAGCTCGAGACCAGCGGGTGAGCGGGCGCCCACGTCGACGATGAGCGTCGTCGCCCGCCGATGGCGGCGCAGCGTCTCGCGATACCCGGTCGCGATCATCCGCACCGCGTCCCGCCAGTCGTCGGCCAGATCTGGGTCGAGCAGTGGTGTCTGCCGGAGCATGGCGTCGACCGCGGCGATCAGCACGTCGGCCCGCCGGCCGAGATGGTGGGTGACCGTCGCTGGTCCCACGCCGACGTGCGCGGCCAGGCGCCGCACGCTGAAGGCGGTGTAGCCCTCGTCGTCGATCAGCTGCACGGCCGCCGCCACCAGCTGCTCGCGCGTGACCACAGGAGACGACGGCCGGCCTGCGGTGCGCATGGCCGCAGTCTAAATAGTGCAGCGAACTATTTCAAGTTGCCTGAGCGATGCGAGCGATGTCGGATGTCGGCGCTCGTCCATCGTCGTTAGGGTCCATCGAGAAGCTATCTGGGCTCTGGAGCCCGATATGTACGACTGCTTGACAGAAAAGTACATGAAGATTAGGTTCATTGCCCGATGGCCCTGAGCGAGCAGACCGCCCTCAAGCGGCCCCGGGACCGCAAGGCGCAGATCGCCGACGCGGCGGCCGGACTGTTCCGGGAGCTCGGCTACCACCGGGTGGGAGTGGAGGACATCGCCTCGTCGGTGGGGATCACCGGGCGGGCGATCTATCGCCACTTCGCCAACAAGCAGGACGTCCTGGCCCACGTGGTGCTGGGCGGCATCGCTCAGCTCGAAGCCGCCGTGGTGGAGGGCGACGCAACCACGGACCCAGCCGACCGCCTGGACGAGATGGTGCGGGCCCTGGCGTCGGTCAGCCTCGAACAACGCAACCTCGGGGTGCTCATCCGGCGCGAATCCCGCCACCTCGACGACGAGCAGCGGCGGGAGGTGCAGCGTCGCGCCGACGCGGTCGTGCTCGGCGTCGGTCTCGTCCTGCGCGCCGTGCGCCCGGAGCTGGCGACCGCCGACGCCGACCTGCTCGTGCGGTCGGCCTTGGCGGTGCTGGCCAGTCCCTCGTACCACACGGTCGCGGCGCCACGGAGCGCCGAGCTGCTGCTGTCGGGTATGGCGACCGCGGTGCTGCGCACGACGGCGCTGCCCCGGCCCGAACCGGCGGCGACGGCGTCGTCACCGGGCGGTGGAGACTCCCTCGCAACCCGCGCCTCCAGGCGCGAGGCAGTGCTGGCCGTCGCCATCGAGCTGCTGGCTCAGCGGGGCTACGCCGGTGTGCGCATGGAGGACGTCGGTGCCGCGGCGGGCATCGCCGGGCCCAGCATCTACGAGCACTTCGCGGGCAAGCCCGATCTGCTGATGGCCGCGCTGACGCGCGGCGCCGAGTGGCTCGAGCTCGGCCTCACACGCGCGCTCGCCGCCGGCCGCGGACCGATCGAGACCCTCGAGCTCGTCCTGCGCTCTTACGTCGACTTCATGTTCCAGCACCCCGACCTCATGGGGGTCTTCTTGTCAGAGACCATCTACCTGCCCGACGAGGAGCGCCACGCCCTGCGCCGGGTGCAGCACGAGTACATCTCCGAGTGGGTGCGGTTGCTGGTGGCGGTGCGGCCCGATCTGGCCCAGGCCGAAGCCCGCTTCGTCGTCCAGGGCGTGGTCGGTCTCGTCAACGACTACGTGCAGGGCGGGCGCCGGCACCGCCGCGTCGACTTGGGCGACGTGCTCGCCGACGTGGGCTTCGAGGCCCTCGTCCCATGAGGTCACGCGTGGTCCTGCTGGCGATCGCCACGGCCGTGTCGCTTGCCGCGTGCGGCAGCACCGTGAGCCCCGAGGCTCGACGGGCGGCCCAGTCCGGTTCCGAAGGCCTGGGCGGCACCGAGGCTGCGGTCGGCGACGCCGCGGGCGACGCTGCCACGGGAACCGACCTCACCGGCGCCGCCGGTCGGGCCGCGTCAGGCGGCACATCGGCGGGCGGGACGGCGCGGGCCCAGGCCACGATCCCGGGGTCTGTGGGTGGGGGCTCAGCTGTGAAGGGGCCCATCGAGATCGGCATCGTGCGCACGGGCGTGTCCAATGCCGCTGCCTTCGGCGCCTCGGTGGGGAACACCATCACCGAGGCGTCGATCAACGACGCCATCGTCGCCGCCATGAACGAGCAGGGCGGCCTGGCCGGCCGGCGCATCGTGCCCGTCTACGACGACACCGACACGGCCAGCTCCTCCTGGGACGCCGACTTCGAGGCCGCGTGCGCCAAGTTCACCCAGGACCACAAGGTCGTCGCCGTCCTGGGCTACGTGTTCGACCACGTCGACGCGTTCGAGGGGTGCCTGGCCAAGCGGGGCATTCCCCACCTCAGCACCACGTTCAACGTCCCCGATACCGAGGTCCTCAACCAGTACCCGACGCTCTTCGCGCTGGCGACGCCGCGCATCGAGCGGCGGTCGATCGCCAAGATCGACGGTGCCCTCGCCACCGGCGTCATCACCAAGGCGAGCAAGCTCGGCATCGTCATCGACGGCTGCCCGGGCACGAAGCGGGCCTGGAACAACAAGACCAAGCCCTACATGGAGTCGAAGGGCCTGACCGTGGTGTCGACATTCGAGGTGGGGTGCGCGCGCGGCTCGGGCGACGTGGGCGCCGAGGCGGGCCGGGCCGGCAACCTCGTGCTCCAGTTCCGGACGGCGGGGGTGGACACGGTGGCGGTGATGAGCGTGTCCGAGAGTGGACCCATCCTCATCCTCGCCAACGCGGCCGAGCCCCAGGGATGGCGTCCCAAGTACGTCGTCTCCTCGCTCGCTTCGGGCTCGATCCTGGCCGGCCAGATCCCCAACGAGCAGGCAGCCAACGTGCACGGCTACGGCTGGCTGCCCGTGATGGATGTGCCGCCCGATCGGTGGCCGGCGGTCCCGCCCGCCGGTCAGCGGTGCCTGAAGCTCGCTGCGTCGAAGGGCCTCAAGCTCACCGCGCCGGCCGACTTCGCCTTCGCCCTCAACATCTGCGAGGCGCTCTTCGTGTACGAAGCGGCGCTGAAGGCGACGGGCGGGCGCACCGACGGCGCGGCGATCACCGCCGCCGTCGAAGCGCTCGGCGCCAACCATCCCGGTGCCATGACCCTCGACGGACGCCTGACGTTCGGGCGGGACCGCCACGACGCACCCTCCTCCGCCCGGTACTTCGCGTGGGACAGGGGATGCACGTGCTTCACGTACCGGCCCCACACGTTCACCATCAACTGAGCTCGAGAGGATCGCCGTGTATCTGACCCAGTCGCTTCACCGGTCGCTGCAGCAGGGACCGGAGCGCATCGCCACCATCTTCGGCGAGCGCACCCGCACCTTCGCCGAGCAGGCCGACCGGGTCGCGCGCCTGGCCGGCGCCATGCACGGCCTCGGCGTGGCCGCCGGTGACCGCGTCGCCATCCTGTCGCTCAACTCCGACCGCTATGCCGAGCTCCTGCTCGCGGTGCCTTGGGCCGACGCCGTCCTCAACCCCGTCAACATCCGGTGGAGCCCGGCCGAGATCGTCTACTCCCTCGTCGAGTCGGACACGGCGGTGCTGTTCGTCGACGACGCCTTCGCCCCCGCCGTCGGTGCCATCCGCGAGGGCCACGCCGGGCTGCGCACCGTCGTGCACATGGGCGACGGCCCCACGCCCGATGGGATGCTGGCCTACG
>JBEEFQ010000101.1:0-22728 GCA_041166245.1 Actinomycetota bacterium
GGAGCTGGGGTTCGTCGGGTTCCTGCGCCGCTACGTCGGCGCGTACCTGCGCTGGCGGGTCAGGGGATACGGCCATTGGGCGGCATATCGGCGCATCCCGCTCGAGGTGGAAGCCGAATGGCAGTCACGGACAGTTGACTCTTCAGCGCCCCCCAACGCGTGCCGATGACCCATACGTGGCTTCCGTGGCACACCAGGGTGGGGTCCTGGCGACAATCCGTCGCGCCCTGCCCGAGGGTCGGGCCCTGGCCGACGAGGAGTGGGCGAGTCGACATCGCTGGATCGTCGGCCTCATCTACGTCCACGCCGTCTTCTTCGTCTTCTACGGGCTCATCCGCGGCTTCGGCCTCATCCACTCGCTGACGGAGGCCTCGGTCGTGGCGACCGCCGGCGTCGTCGCCTCCCTGCCGATCCTCGGCCGCCACACGCGCGCCATCGTCGCCGCCCTCGGCCTGGTCGGCGCCTCGGCCGTGTTCGTGCACCTGTCGGGCGGTGTGGTCGAGGTGCACTTCCACTTCTTCGTCGTGATCGGGCTGCTCAGCCTCTACCAGGAGTGGGGACCGTTCCTCGCCGCCCTCGTGTTCGTCGTCCTGCACCACGGGGTGCTCGGCGCCGTCGTGCCCGAGACCGTCTACAACCACGACGCGGCCGTCAACCGTCCATGGACGTGGGCTGCCATCCACGGCGGCTTCGTGCTCGCGGCCAGCGTCGCCAACCTCATCGCCTGGCGCATCAACGAACAGACCGGCAGCCACTTGCACCAGAGCGAGGAGCGCTTCCGACGCGTCTTCGACGACTCCGCCGTCGGCATGTCGACCGTGGACCCAGAAGGCCGGTTCCAAGCAGTGAACCAGGCCTTCTGCGAGATAACCGGCTACACCGAGGCCGAGCTCCTGGTCATGACGCCGAGTGAGTTCACCCTCGAGGACGACGTCGTCCGCAGCCACGACGCGCTGGCGTTGCTCCTGAGCGGCGCAACCCAGTCGCTCGACATGGAGAAGAGCTACGTCCGCAAGGACGGCGCCATCGTCAACGTGTTCAACAGCCTCTCTGCCATTCAGGACCCCGACGGAAATGTCGTCGGTGTCGCCGGCGTCACCCAGGACGTCACCGACCGGCGCCGGGCCGAGAACGCGCTCGCCCACCAGGCCTTCCACGACGCGGTCACTGGGCTGCCCAACCGCAACCTGTTCCTCGACCGCCTCGAGCTCGCGGTGGCCCGCAGCGCCCGTCACCACAACATGACCGCGGTGCTGTTCCTCGACGTCGACCGCTTCAAGTGGGTCAACGACAGCCTCGGCCACGCCGCGGGCGACACCCTCCTGCGCAGCATCGCCGAGCGCATGCAGGAGTCGCTGCGTGCCGGCGACACCCTGGCCCGCTTCGGCGGCGACGAGTTCGCCGTGCTCTGCGAGGACGTGGTCGACGTCAACGAGGCCATCGTGGTCGCCCAGCGACTCTCGGCCACGTTCGTCGCCCCCTTCATCCTCGAGGACGACCGCGCCGTGACCGTGACCGCCAGCGTCGGCATCGCCATGGCCAACTCGGCTGCCAACCGTCCCGAAGCCCTCCTCCGCGACGCCGACTCGGCCATGTACCGAGCCAAGGAGCGCGGCCGCGACCGCATCGAGGTCTTCGACGACGAGATGCGAGCCCGAGCCATGAGCCGCCTCGAGACGGAAGCAGCGCTGCGTCATGCCATCGACAACGGCGAGTTGCGCGTGCACTACCAGCCCATCGTCGACCTCGACGGCGAGCGCGTCGTCGGCGTCGAGGCCCTCGTGCGCTGGCAGCACCCCGAGCGCGGCCTGGTGCCGCCCCTCGACTTCATCCCCCTCGCGGAGGAGACCGGGCTCATCGTGCCCATCGGCTCGTACGTGCTCTCCGAGGCATGCACGACCATCGCCAACTGGAACAAGGCCCACCGCGACCGGCCACCCCTCGCCGTGTCCGTGAACCTGTCGGCCCGCCAGCTGGCGTCACCAGGACTCCCGAACGTCGTCGCCGGTGTGCTCGTGCGCAGTGGTCTGGCGCGGGAGCTGCTCTGCCTCGAGATCACCGAGAGCGTGCTGATGGAGGACGCCGACACCAGCCGCGATCTGCTCGAGTCGCTCAAGCGCCTCGGCGTCACCATCGCGGTCGACGACTTCGGCACCGGCTACTCGTCGCTGCTCTACCTGCGCCGCTTCCCCGTCGACGTGCTCAAGATCGACCGCTCGTTCGTGGCCGGCCTCGGCACGTCGAGCGAGGACAGCGCCATCGTCTCCGGCGTCATCGGCTTGGCCCACGCCCTCGGCCTGCGGTCAGTGGCCGAAGGCGTCGAGCAGCCCGGGCAGGCCGTCGAGCTCGGCATGCTCGGCTGCGACACCGCCCAGGGGTTCTACTGGAGTCGCCCGCTCGAGCCCGCTGCGCTCAACGTCTGGCTCGACGAACAGGTCGTCACTATTTCGTCGGAAACTGCGTCCGTAGGAACAGGTCCCAGCCCCGATCTGGCATGACCTTGCGCGTGGCCAGCATGACCCGCGCTGCCACCGTCACCCGATAGCGCGTGCGCGGCCGGCGCGACGAGATGGCCTTGTCGATCACCTTGGCCACCGCCTCGGGTGGGGCCGCGAACTTGGCCAGCTTCCCCTGGTAGGCGTCGTCGATCTTCTTCACGAGCACCTTGTTGAACGACGCGTACGGCGAGTCGGGGTCCTGCAGGTGCTCCACGCTGTTGGTCGCGGTGTCGCCGAACTTGGTCTTGATCGTCCCCGGCTCGATCACGCTCACGTGCACCCCGAAGCGGCGGACCTCAAAGCGCAGGGTGTCGGAGATGGCCTCCACCGCGTGCTTGGTCGCGTGGTAGTAGCCGCCGCCGGGGATGGAGATCTTGCCCCCCATGGAGCTCACGTTGACGATGCGCCCAGCTCCCTGGCGGCGCATGCCCGGCAATGCCAGCTGGGTCAACCGCGATAGCCCGAACACGTTGGTCTCGAAGACGCGCCGGATGTCCTCCATCGGCACCTCCTCGACCGCGCCTTCCTGGCCATAGCCCGCGTTGTTGACGAGCGCGAACACCGCGCCTTCCTCGGCCTCCACCTCCGCGACTGCCTTCGCCATCGATGCTTCGTCACACACGTCGAGCGTCAGCAGCTTGCACCCGACATCGGCCAGGTCCTTGATCGAGTCCAACCGGCGGGCCGTCGCGTAGACGGGCCAGCCCTTGGCCGCCAGGCGTTCGGCCGCGGCGCGGCCGATGCCCGTCGAGCAGCCGGTTATGAGGACGGCGCGCGAGGTCATGCCGGGAAGCCTTCCACGCCCGGCTCCCGCTGGACGCCGAGACTGTTCAGGGTGAAGGAGACGAGGTGGTACTGGCCCACAACCATGAGCAGCTCGATGAGCTGCTTGTCGGTGTAGCGCCCCCGCAGCGCGGCCCAGGTGCCGTCGCTGATGCGGCTGTCGTTGTGGAGCTCGTCGGCTGCGACGATGAGGGCGCGGTCGTCATCGCCCCACCCCGCGTCGGGTCCGTCGTAGATGCGATGGATCTCGTCGTCCGTGAGTCCGGCGTCCTTGCCGATGCGCACGTGCTGGCCCCACTCGTAGTCGGAGCCGCAGTTGGCGCCCGTGCGCAGGACGAGGATCTCACGCTCGCGCCCCGGGAGGTCGCCGCCCGCCAGCAGCGTGCCGCCGAACGCGGCCCACCGCTTCAGCAGCTTGGGGTGGCGGGCCAGGGTCGTGAAGATGTTCATGTCACCGCCGCCCATCAGACCCTGCAGCAACTCGGAGGTGCGCTCGTCGCGCTCGTCGGCGGGCAGGGGCGGCATGCGGGGATCGGCCATGGGCGGACATTACGCGGCCCTTCCCCCGGGAGCCCGGGGACGGTACGTTGGGGGCGCCGCTTCCCCCGGTCGATCCTCTGGTCCCGGGAGCGCGCGTGTCCGACCTCGCCCCACCTCTGCCGCCGCCTGTCGCGCCCCCGACGTGGCGCGACCGCCTGGCGACGGCCGCCGACCGACTCGGTGTCGAGCAGGCTCGTCTCATCCGCTGGATCGTCGCCGCGGCCGCCGCGCTGGTGGTGGGTGCCGTCGTCTTCGTGGGGTGGCGATCCTCCGGACGGCCGGTCGAGCTCGACCTCCCACGGGCCACGCCCGCCACCGCCCCGGCGGGCACCGCCACCTCCTCGCCCGCCGCCACCGCCCACGCTGCGGGTGCTGTCGCCCGCCCCGGGGTGTACAAGCTGCCGCCCGGCGCGCGGGTCACCGACCTGCTCGACGCCGCCGGCGGCCCCGTGGGCGACGCCGACCTCGATCAGCTCAACCTGGCGGCGGCGGTGGGCGACGGCGAGCGCATCTACGTCCCGCACCGCGGCGAGGCTCTGCCGGCTGCCGCTGGCGCCCATCAGGAAACGGGGGGTCCGGTCGACCTGAACCGGGCCACGGCCGAGCAGCTCGACGCCCTCCCCGGCATCGGTCCCGCGACGGCGAAGGCGATCATCGACCACCGCACCAAGAACGGGCGCTTCCGGTCGGTCGACGACCTGCTCGAGGTGCGGGGCATCGGCGACGCCAAGCTCGCCGACCTGCGCGACAAGGTGAAGGTCTGATCCCGTGCGCGACTGGTGGGCGGTGGCGCTCGCGTTGGCGACCGCGGTGGGCGCCCTCGCGTCCCGACCCGTGCCGCTGTGGGCAGGTGCCGGCGTGGCCCTCGTTGCGCTGGCGGCCAAGCGACCGCTCCTGCTGTGTGTCGGTGCTGCCCTGCTGGCGTCGTGCCTCGGCGCCCGGTCGTGGGCCGGCCTCGACGACCCGCCCGTCGGCCCCCTCGACGACGTCGTGACGCGTGTGTCGGACCCCACGCCCGTCGAGGCCGCGCTGCGGGTCGACGTGCGCTACCGGCACCGCCGGCTCGAGGCATGGGCCCGGGGCGAAGCCGCGGCATCGCTGCGCCCACTCGCGGCGGGCGAGCTGGTCCTCCTGCGGGGCCGCGTCGGGCCCGTCCCACCCGAGGCTCGCGCCCGCCTGGCCGTGCGCCACGTCGCGGGTCGCCTCTCGATCACGCACGTCGGCGCCCACCGGTCGGGCAACCTCCCCAGCAGCGTGGCCAACGGGTTGCGCCGCACACTCACGAAGGGAGCAGCGTCGCTGCCGCGTGACGAGCGGGCGCTGTTCACGGGCTTGGTGCTGGGCGACGACCGCGACCAGTCGCCGGAGATGGCCGACGACTTCCGCACCGCCGGCCTCTCGCACCTCACCGCGGTGAGCGGCCAGAACGTCGCCTTCGTCTTGGCCGCGGCCTGGCCCGTGCTGCGTCTCCTCAAGCTGCGGGCCCGCTTCGTCGCCGGTCTCGCGGTGCTCGCCCTCTTCGGGGTGATGACGCGGTGGGAGCCGTCGGTGCTGCGGGCCGAGACCATGGCCGCGGTCGGGCTGTTCGCGTGGACCATCGGCCGGCCCGCGTCCACCCTGCGCCTCGTCGCCCTGGCCGTGGCCGGGCTGCTGCTCGTCGACCCGCTGCTCGTCCGGTCGATCGGCTTCCTGCTCTCCGTCGGAGCGTGCGCCGGCATCGCCATCCTCGCCGTTCCTCTCGCGCGGCGCATCCCCGGACCGCGGCCGCTCGCCGCCGCGCTGGCGGTCACCCTGGCCGCCCAGGTCGGCGTGGCGCCCGTGCTCGCCCCGGTGTTCGGCGGGGTGCCGGTGGCCGCCGTTCCTGCCAACCTCCTGGCCGCGGCGGCCGCCGGGCCCGTCATGACGTGGGGGATGACGGCCGGGCTCGTCGCCGGCGTCGTGCCGGCGCGGGTGGCGGCGGCGATCCACGCGCCGACCCACCTGCTGGTGGCGTGGATCGCGGGCGTGGCCCACTGGGCCGCCGACCTGCCGTTGAGCAACCTCAGCCTGTGGGGCGTGGCCCTCGCCGGCGCGCTGATCATGGCGTGCGTGGAACCGAGGCTGCGGGTGGCGGCAGGCGTCGCCCTCTCGCTGCTCGCCCTCCTGCCCCTGTGGGTCGCCACCCGCCCTGTCGACGGTGTGGTGCTCGGCGGCGGGCCCCGTTTGTGGCGTGCGCATGGCGCGACGGTGGTGGTCGCCGACGGGAGCGCCCGGGCCGACGACGTGCTGGCCGGCCTCAGGTCCGCCGGTGTCCGGCGCATCGACGCGGTCGTGATGGAGCGGGGCAGTCCGGCTGCACGCGCCCTCGACCCGGTGCTCGACCGCTTCCCGCCCCGCACCGTCCTGAGTGCGCCGGGCACCGTCGCACGGGTAGGCCCGTTCACCGTGACCGTCCACGACCACGGTCGGGCTACCGTCGCAGCGTGTCCGGGCGGAGTAGGGAGATGTGATGGCCACCTCACCCGTCGTCCACCTCCTGAAGGCCGACGACCCCACTCTGCTGGCCGACGCGCTGCACACCCTCGTCGGTGAGCTGAGCGGCGGCGACCCCAACAGCGTGGAGGACATCGGTGGCGAGGACGCCGGGGTCGACGCCGCGGTCGAGGCGGCCCAGACCCCGCCCTTCCTGGCCGAGCGCCGGGTCGTGGTGCTGCGCGAGGTGGGCCGCTTCCGCACCGAGGAGGTGGCGCCCCTCATCCGCTACCTCGAGGACCCGATGCCGACGACGGTGCTCGTGCTCACCGGTGGCGGCGGGCAGGTCCCCACGTCGCTGCTCAACGCGGTCAAGAAGGCGGGCCACGTGCAGGACGTCGGCGCCGGCACCGGCAAGGCGCGGACCCAATGGCTGGCCGATGCGCTCAAAAAGGCGCCCGTCGACCTCGACCGCGACGCCCGGTCGCTGCTGGGCGAGCACCTGGGCGAGGACGTGGGCCGCCTCGGCACGCTTCTCGACGCCCTGGCCGCGGCCTACGGCGAAGGGGCGAACGTCACCAGCGAGCTGCTCGGTCCCTTCCTCGGCGCCGCCGGCTCGGTGGCGCCGTGGGACCTCACCGACGCCATCGACAGGGGCGACACCGAGAACGCCCTCGTGCAGCTGCACCGGATGACGGAGGCGGGGGAGCGCCACCCGCTCGTGGTCCTCGCCACCCTGCACCGCCATTACACGGCGATGCTCAAGCTCGACGGCGCCGACGTCAGCAGCGACGCCGACGCGGCCGCTATCACCGGCACCGGCCCCTATCCGGCCAAGAAGGCGCTGGCCCAGTCCCGCCGTCTCGGGTCCACCGGCGTGGCGCGCGCCATCACGCTCTTGGCCGACGCCGACGTCGACCTGCGCGGGGCGCGGGCGTGGCCCGAGGAGCTGATCCTCGAGGTGCTGGTCGCCCGGCTCAGCAAGCTGGGTGGCACTCGACGGGCAGCTCCTGCAGGGCGTGGAAGGTGACGAGCGGCCGCCACACGGGCTCGTCGATCGCCAGCTCCAGGTCGGGCAGGGCGATGAGGGCCGACAGCGCGACCTGCGCCTCGGCCCGAGCCAGCGCCGCGCCCAGGCAGTAGTGGGCGCCGGCGCCGAACGACACGTGACGGTGGGCGTCGCGAGTGACGTCGAGGGTGTCGGGTGACGCGAACACCGCGGCGTCGTGGTTGGCCGCGCCCAGGAGGGCGATGACCTGGTCGCCTTTGTTCACCTGCTCGTCGCAGAGGACGGTGTCGGCCACCGCCGTGCGCACGGTGAGCTGCACGGGCGAGTCATAGCGGAGCAGCTCCTCCACCGCCCACGGCATGAGGTCGGGGCGGGACCGCAGAATGGCGAGCTGCTCGGGATTGCGCAGCAACGCCAACAGTCCGTTGCCGATGAGGTTCATGGTCGTCTCGTGCCCGGCGGTGAGCAGGAGGACGACGGTCGTCAGCAGCTCGTCCGCGCCCAGGCGGTCGCCCGCCTCCTCGGCTGCGACCAGCGCGCTGATCAAGTCATCGCGCGGCGCGCGCCGGCGCTGCTCGAACAGGGGCACGAGGTAGGCGGCGAAGTTCATGGCTGCGCCCGCCGCGCCACCGAACTGCTCGGCGGTCACCTCCCAGTCGAGGATGACGGCCAGGTCGCGCGTCTGCTGCCGGAACAGCTCGCGGTCCTCGGCAGGTACACCCAGCAGCTCGCAGATCACCGTGACGGGCAGCGGAAAGGCGAAGTCGTTGATGACGTCGAAGCGGCCCGCGTCGCGCAGCGGCGCCAGCAGCTCCTCCGTCAGCTGGCTGATGCGGGGCCGCAACCGCTCCACCGAACGGGGGGTGAAGGCCTTGCTGACCAGGCCACGCAGCCGCGTGTGATCGGGCGCGTCCATGAAGACGAGCACCTTGGACAGCAGCTCGTCGGCGATCTCGGGGATGCCCCGCTCCGACTGGTACGCGGCGTGGCCGGTTGCCTTGCGATGGTCGTTGCTCCAGCCCGGCTCCCGCAGGAGGCGCTGCACGGCCGCGTGCGACGCCGCCACCCAGCCGTCGCCTTCGGGCGCGCGCTGCAGCCCCGCCTCGGGGCGCACGTCGAAGATCGTCATGCGTGGCTCCTCTCCGCGAAGAACTCGGCTTCGAGCTGCCCCAGCTCGGTGGTCGGCTGTCCCGTGACGTCCTCCTGGAAGATGGCCATCCAGTCCGCCGTCGCCCGCAACGCGCCGAGGATCGAGTACAGCCCGACGAAGATGCGGTTGGTGAAGACGAAATCCTGCGGCACGGTCACGTGGCGCATGACGTCCTTGTCCATGCTGACGAGGTGCCCGAGGATCTGGGCTGCGAACTCCGGCGTGAAGGTGAACGGCTGCGGCGCATACAGCGAGCCGAAGTTGTTCCGGCACCACGCCAACATCTTGTCGGCCGGCGGCGGGTCGTCGGCGCGGAAGAATCCTTGCTCCGACAAGACGCGCAGCAGGCGCTCCGCATCGTTGTCGATCGCCGCCGCGGGCATCTCCCAGAAGCCGCGTTGGGCCGCGGGACTCAGGCGCTTCACGCATCCGAAGTCGAGGAACGTGACGGTGCCGTCGTCGTGAAACAGGTAGTTGCCGGGGTGGGGGTCGGCGTTGAACATGCCGAAGCGGGCGATGCTCCCGAAGAAGAAGCGGTCCACCACCTCACCCCAGCGGTTGCGCAGCTCCTGGTCCACGTCGTCGACCTCGGTCCACCGTCGTCCATGGACCATCTCCATGGTGAGCACCCGGTCGGTGGAGAGCTCGGGGAACACCTCGGGCACGCGGGCGAATGGATGGCCGCGGTAGTGCTCGGCGAACTCCATCTGGTTGGCCAGCTCGGTGCCGTAGTCAAGCTCCTCGGCGATGCGCTCCGAGACCTCGTCGGCGATGGCGCGGACATCGACGTTCCGGAGCTGGGGCACGACGCCCTTGGCGATCTTGATGAAGGTGAAGAGCAGCTCGGTGTTGGCCAGGTCGTCCTGGATGGCCTGGGCCACGCCCGGGTACTGCACCTTCACCGCCACTTCGGTGCCGTCAGCCAGGCGGGCGGCGTGGACCTGCCCGATCGACGCTGCGGCCAAGGGCGTGGGCGAGAACTCGGCGAAGACCTCCTCGGGCGGGTGGCCGAGCTCGCTCTCGACCACGGCCGCGACGAGCACCGGCTCCATCGGCTCGGCGTCGGCCTGCAACGACGCGAAGGCGGCGCGGTAGACGTCACCGTATTTGCCCTCGATGGCAGCGGTGGTGTCGACGAAGGACAGGATCTGGCCCACCTTCATCAGCAGTCCCTTCGAGCGGGAGAGGGTGTCGGCGTAGCGCTCGGCGTTGCGCACGTGGAACTCGAGGCTGGCCCCCCGCTCACCCTTGAGGCGGCGGCGGAGGACGTCGACCACGCCTCCGCCCGCGGCCCGGGCCGTGAGGGCGGCGAGCGGCGCCGTGCGCCGGATGCGGCCTTCGGGGATGCTCATCGGCGATCCACCTCACTTGCTACTGAGTCTTCCTCAGTGTTTACTGAGGCCGTGCCGGCTACGTCAAGTCCGACCCGCGAGCGCCTGCTCGACGAGGCCATGCGCCTGTTCGGCGAGCGCGGCTACGACGCCACGTCGGTGGCGGAGATCGAGCGGTCGGCGGGGCTGACGCCGGGCGCGGGCGGGCTCTTCCACCACTTCCGCACCAAGGAAGCGGTGCTCGTCGCCGGCATCGACCGCCACCTGGCCCGGCTCGAGGCGGTGCGCCAGATCCGCGGCGCCATCCCGCCCCTCGGCGACATACGGGCCGAGCTCACGCTCGTCGCGCGCTACGTCTTCCT
The DNA here is from genome assembly GCA_041166245.1 of Actinomycetota bacterium. Classification (GTDB taxonomy): domain Bacteria; phylum Actinomycetota; class Acidimicrobiia; order Acidimicrobiales; family JAFATL01; genus JBEEFP01. The sequence goes on from JBEEFQ010000101.1 coordinate 10,125, forward strand.
CGAGCTCGAGGAGGAGCAGGAGCTGCTGCGGGTGCTCATCTCCGAGTCGCGACAGCGCCCGCACCTGCTGGCCGGCGCGGTCGAGCAGGTCGTGCGGGGCACGTTCAACGAGTTCGCCGGTCTCCTCACCCGCGAGGGGGGCACCGAGGTCGGCGCGGCGCTGGCCCTCGGCTCCCTCGTCGCGTTCGCGTCGGCCGAGCTGCTGCTCGGGCAGGCGCCGGTCGACGCCGATCGCGAAGACGTCATCGCCACGTGGGTCGAGATGGTGCTGGGGCTGCTTCCCGACTGACCGGGGTTACGGTGGGCGACCATGGTCGACCACTACGACCTGGTGGTGATCGGCGCCGGGCCCGCGGGGGAGAAGGGCGCGGCCCAAGCCGCCTACTGGGGCAAGAAGGTCGCGGTCGTCGAGCGGGAGGCGGCGCCGGGCGGCGCCATGGCGGTCAGCGCGGTCGCAGCCAAGACCCTGCGGGAGGCGGCGCTGTACCTCACCGGGTTCCGCCGTCGCGACCTCTACGGCGTGGGTATCGACCTCAGCGCCGAGGAGGCGGTGCGGCGCCTGCGCGAGCGCACCGACCGCGTGGTCGAGACCATGACCGCGGCGGTGGTCGGCAACCTCGAGCGCCACGGCATCGACGTCGTGCACGGCACGGCCCGCCTCGGCCCTGATCGCACCGTCGTGGTGGACGGTGGCCCCACGCTCCAGGCCGACGTGGTGCTGATCGCCACCGGCTCGCGTCCGTTCCATCCCGCGGGCATCGCCTTCGACGACCCCGACGTGCTCGACTCGGAGTCGGCGCGCCAGCTGGAGTCGCCCATGAGCAGCCTGGTCGTCATCGGCGGCGGTGCCATCGGCTGTGAGTACGCGTCGATCTTCAACGCTCTCGGGACCGAGACCACGCTGGTGGACAGCGGCAAGCGGCTGCTTCCGTTCATGGACGGCGAGATCTCCGACGCGTTGGCGGCGACGTTCCGATCGTTCGGCATGAACGTGCTGCAGGACGCCGGCCATCCTGCGGTGGCGCGGGACAGCGAGGGACTGCGGGTCGAGCTGCGCGACGGCACCGTGCTGCGTCCCGAGAAGGTCGTGTTCGCGGCGGGGCGGGCGGGCAACACCGAGAACCTCGCGCTCGAGGACGCGGGCGTGGCCACCGACGACCGCGGTCGAGTCGTCGTCGACGAGCGCTACCAGACGAGCGTGCCGGGGATCTACGCCGCCGGCGATGTGATCGGACCGCCGGCACTGGCGTCGGTGTCGATGGAACAGGGGCGGGTGGCGATGTGCTTCGCCTTCGACATCCCCTTCAAGCAGACGGTCGACCCCCTGGCACCGTTCGGCGTCTACTCCATCCCCGAGGCGGCGATGGTCGGGCACACCTCCGAGTCGGCGGCCGCCGCCGGCCTCGACTGCGAGTCGGGTCGGTCCCTGTTCGACACCAACGCGCGGGCCGCCATCCACGGCAACACCGACGGCATGGTCAAGCTCGTCTTCACGCGTGAGGACCATCGCGTGGTGGGCGTGCACGTGCTCGGCGAGTCGGCGACCGAGCTCGTCCACCAGGGCCAGGCCGTCATCAGCCTGGGTGGGACGCTGGACTGGTTCATCCACTCGACGTTCAACGTGCCGACCCTGAGCGAGGCCTACAAGTACGCGGCCTATGACGGGCTGCGGCGCGTCGGCCGATAACCTCCGCCCGATGTTCTCGCTCGAGCGCATGCGGCTCGAAAACGGATTGCGGGTGGTGCTGGCGCCCGATCGGCACGCGACCGCGGTGGCCGTGGCCGTCTACTACGACGTGGGCTTCCGGTCGGAGCCCGAGGGGCGCAGCGGCTTCGCCCACCTGTTCGAGCACCTCATGTTCGAGGGATCGGCCACGCTCGAGAAGATGGAGCACGCCCGGCTGGTGCAGGGGAACGGAGGCACGTTCAACGGCAGCACCAACAGCGACTACACGCGCTACTTCGAGACTCTGCCGTCCAACGCCCTGGAGCTCGGTCTGTTCCTCGAGTCCGACCGCATGCGGTCCGTGCGCCTGTCGGAGGAGACGCTCGAGAATCAGATCGCGGTGGTCAAGGAGGAGATCCGGGTCAACGTCCTCAACCGGCCGTACGGCGGGTTCCCGTGGATCCCGCTGCCGCAGGTGATGTTTCGGACGTTCAACAACGCCCACAACGGTTACGGCAGCTTCGAGGACCTCGAGGCCGCAACGGTCGACGCCGCCGCCGACTTCTTCCAGCAGTACTACGCGCCGGGCAACGCCGTGCTCGCGGTCGTGGGCGACTTCGACGTCGACCCGACCGCGGCGCTGGTGGAGAAGCACTTCGCGTCGATCCCGGCGGGCGTCGTCCCCCGGCTGCCCGACCTCTCGGAGCCGCGTCCGTCGAGCGAGCGGCGCGTCGAGATGGTGGACGCGTTGGCGCCCCGGCCGGCGTTGGCCATCGGCTACCGCGTGCCCGATCCGATCCAGGACCTCGACGAGTACCTGGCGGTCGTGGTCCTCGCCTCGCTGCTGGCGGGCGGGGGAGAGGCGTCGCGGCTCTACCAGCGGCTGGTCAAGGTCGACCGCACCGTCTCGCACATGAGCGGGTACGTGGGGACGTTCGGCAACCCGTTCGAGGTGCGCGACCCCACCATGCTGCAGATCGTGGCCTACCTGCAGACCGACGACGTCGACGAGGTGCTGCGGGCCGTCGATGCCGAGGTCGAGGCGCTGGTGGACGACCTGCTGCCCGACGAGGTGGAGCGGGTCACGCAGGCCATGCGGTCGTCGTACCTTGCTGACGTGGACGAGTTCACCGAGCGGGCCATGTTCCTCGCCGTGCTCGAGCAGCAGCGCTCGTCACCCGAGCTGCTCAACACCCTGCCCGACAAGGCGGCCGCGGTCAGCCCGTCGGCGGTGCGGCGGGCGGCCGAGCGATGGCTGCTCCCGGACAAGCGGGCCGTGCTGGAGCTGCAGCCGGGCGGGACGCCATGAGCGCCGATACGAGGCCGTTCGTTGCGCCGGTGCGCACGCCCGACCTGCCGGCGGTGGCCGAGCGCAAGCTCAACACCGGCCTGGGCATGGTGGCGGCCAGCCGACCGGGTGTGCCGCGCGTGGAGGTGCGGCTGCGGGTGCCGTTCGGCTCGGCGCGCCCGACGGGTGACGGGGCGCGCGAGCGCTTGCTGGCTGACACGGTCACCGCGGGGACGGCCGAGCACAGCGCGCTCGCGTTGGCGCAGGAGCTGCAGCGCCTGGGAGCTTCGCTGCGGGCCCACGCCACCTCGGAGGAGCTGCTGGTGAGCGGCTCGTGTCTCGTCGAGACCGCGGTCCCGTTCCTCGAGCTCATCGACGAGGTGCTGCGCACCGCGGACTACGCCGACGAGGAGGTGACCGTCGCCAAGGGGCGAGCGGCGCAGGAGGCGACCATCGTCCGCAGCCAGCCGACGGTGATGGCGTCCGACGCGCTGGTCGACCGCCTGTACGGCAAGCACCCCTACGGTCGGGGCACGCCGCCCGCGTCGTCGTACGCCGGGATCTCACCGCTCGCGCTGCGCAAGGTGCATGCGGCGCGCGTCGTGCCGGCTGGGTCGACCATCGTGCTGGTGGGCGACATGCGTCCCCACGAGCTGTTGGAGATGGCGGCGGGCGCTCTCGGCCGGTGGAAGGGCGACGGTCCCGCGAGTGGGCTGAAGGCGCCCGCGCCCCCGGCGCCCGGGCCGACGCTGCTGGTCGACCGGCCCGGGTCGGTGCAGTCCAACATCCGCCTGGGCGGCATGGCGGTGGGTCGAGCCCATCCCGACCATGCCCGGGTGCAAGTGGCCAACATTGTCTTCGGCGGGTACTTCTCGTCGCGACTCGTCGCCAACCTGCGCGAGAACAAAGGGTTCTCCTACTCGCCCCGCTCGTCGATCGGGCATCGGCGGCTGGCGTCGGAGCTGACGGTTGCAGCCGAGGTCGCGACCGAGGTGACGGTGCCCGCGCTGCTGGAGATCCGCTACGAGCTGGCCCGCATGGCGGCGGGCACGCTGTCGACCGCCGAGCTCGACTCGGCCAAGCGCTATCTGGTCGGCACGCTGGCGCTGGCGACCCAGACCCAGTCCGGCCTGGCGTCGTACCTGTCCGCGATCACGGCCGACGGGCTCACCATCGACTACCTCGCCACCTACCCCAGCGCCGTCGAAGCCGTCACCGTCGACGACGTCATGGACGCCTCGCTCCGCTTCCTCGGCCCCCGCGGCCTCCAGACCGTCATCGTCGGTGACGCCTCCACCGTCGAGCGCCCCCTCGGCGCCCTCGACGAACTCGAGCTCACCCCCGCCCCACCCGCCTGAGGGCTGTCACACCCCCTGAGCATGCTTGGGGTCCATGGACGCCGACCTCGATCGGCTCGGAGGCCGCCAACAAGGCCTCCTCACGACATGGCAGCTTCTCGCCGCAGGCTGGACCCGACCACGCATCTGTCGCGCCGTCGCGTCGGGACTGTTGATCCCGATCAGACGGGGCGTGTACCGGGTGCGGGGTGCACCCGTTACCCGCCAACAGGCGTGGATGGCGGCCGTGCTCTCCACGGGTTGCGACGCCGTGCTCGCCAACCTGAGCGCGACTCGGGCATGGGGCTTCCCCTCCTTCGGCTCTGACGACTTGATCCACCTGCTCACGACGACTCCGGTACAGCTCCGACAGCCGGGCGTCCAAGGCCACCGCACCCTGTGGTTACCCGCCCACGACCGCACACGGCTCCAGTTTCTGCCCATCACGACAGTCGAACGCACCTACCTCGATGTGTGCGGGAAGCTGCCCTACACGCAGTTCGAGTTGGCGGGGGAGGATCTCATCCGGCGCGGAAGGCTGGTGTTACCGAAGCTCGTCCGGTGTTACGAGCAGGCACCGGTGTCCGGCCGGCGCAAGAGCAAGCCAATGCGGCTGTTTCTCGCCTCGCACCTCGAAGGCTTCGATCCCGGCGGCAGCGACGAGGAGCTCGACGTCAGCCGGGTGCTTCGCCGAGCCGGCATCGAGCCGCTGCCACGGCAGCAGTTCCGCGTCTTCGTCGAGGGCCATCAGTACCGGCTCGACTACGCCTGGCCGCACGTCAAGAATGCCATCGAGTACTACGGCGCCAAGGTGCACGGCCAGCCCGGCGCGGTGCACTACGACAGCGAGCGCACCCGTCGACTCAAACGAGCCGGATGGGAGCTCTGGCCCGTCACCGCCCGAACCACCCCGAACGAGATCGTCGCGATTGCCCGGTTCGCTCTCGGCCTATAGCGCACGATGTTTCGCACAGCGAAACGTCGTGCGCTAAAGCGAGAAGGGGGGAAGGGGGGGGGTCAGCTCTGGGAGGTCAGGCTGCTGATGCGGCGCATCAGCTTGGACTTGCGGTTGGCGGCCTGGTTCTTGTGGATGACGCCCTTGGCGGCGGCCTTGTCGATGCGCTTCACTGCGGTGCGGAGGTCGGCGAGGGTGGTCTCGGCGCCGGACTCGGCGGCGGCGACAGCGACCTTGGTGCGCGTCTTGATTTCCGAGCGCACCGCCTTGTTGCGGACGCGGCGCTTCTCGTTCTGCCGGTTGCGCTTGATCTGGCTCTTGATGTTCGCCATGGAACCGAAGAGAGTACCAGGCTGTGCCCAATCCACCCATCGCTGTGGGGCCCGAGTCCGCTCCGGGCTGGGTCCGTGAGGCCGTCGAGGCAGGCGGGGCCACCATCGTGCCCGTCGACCGGGCCGAGGCCCTCGTGTGGAACGACCCCCACGACGTGGCCGCCCTCGAGCGCACGCTCGGACAGGGGCCGAACCTCCGCTGGGTGCAGCTGCCCTGGGCGGGGGTGGAGCACTTTGCCGGAGCGGGAATCTTTGGGAATGGCCTCACGTGGACCTCGGGCAAGGGCGTGTACGCCGAGCCCGTCGCCGAGCACGCCCTCATGCTCGCCCTCGCCCTCATGCGCGACATCCCCGAGCGCGTCACCGCCACCAGATGGGGAGCGCAGTCGGGCCGCAGCCTCTACGACGCCAACGTCACCATCCTGGGCGGGGGCGGCATCGCCACCTCCCTCCAGCAGCTGCTCGAGCCGTTCCGCACCACGAACACGATCATCAGACGAAGCGGCCCCACCACCCTCGACCACCTCGACACCGCCTTGGCCAGAGCGGACGTCGTGGTGCTCGCCCTCGCACTCACGCCGACCACAACAGGCGTGATCGCCGCACCCCAGCTCGAGCGCATGCCCGACCACGCGGTGCTTGTCAACGTCGCCAGAGGAAGGCACGTCGTCACCGACGACCTCGTGCACGCGCTCCGGGACAACAGGATCCACGGCGCCGGCCTCGACGTCACCGACCCCGAGCCCCTGCCCGACGGCCACCCCCTCTGGACCGAGTCCCGCTGCATCATCACGCCCCACAGCGCCGACACCGCGGAGATGATCCGGCCGCTGCTGTCGAGACGGATCACCGAGAACGTGACCAGGTTCGCCAAGGGCGACGACCTGATCGGCCCGGTAGACCCAACCCTCGGGTACTAGCGGGTGAGCAGGACGACGGTCGTCGCCAACAGGTTCTGGATGCCGTGGGCAACGATGCCGGGCCCCAACCGCCGATAGCGCACCGCGGCGAAGCCGACCGTGCACCCGATGGTGGTTGCGAACGCGACGACCGACACGTTCGCCAGTCCCTGCACGGGATTGACGTGCGCGATTCCAAAGACGACGGCTTGCATGATCACCGCTCGTCGTTCGCTGAACTTGGCGAGCAGGCCCCGGAGTAGGAGCCCGCGAAAGAAGAGCTCCTCCACGAGCGGCGCACCGACCACGGTCAGCACGGCGATCACTGCGAAGCCGATGATGTCGCCTCGGAAGTGGCGGGGCAGCTCGGTGTTGGTGCCCTGAAAGCGCGGGTCGGTGAGGAACGACTCGACCACGACAACTGCGACGAAGCCGATCCAGAAGTATCCGACGCCCCGCCAGACGTCCCGCCGCTCGAACCGGAAGCCGAAGTCGGTTGCCACGTCGCCGGTGCCTCGCTGGCGCGAGTAGCGGCGGCACGCGCCGATGAGCACGCCCCACTGGCCGACCTGGGCGCCGAGCACCCACGCGATGTCGGTGTCCGGGAACAGGTAGTAGGCCGCGGTCGACAGCGCGATGGCGGCGATGATCGAGAGCACGACGGCGCCGAATGCCCATCCGACTGCGGAGAATCCCAATGACGGTGGCGCGCTCCGCCCGGCGACGACGGTCGCCGCGGCACCGGTGGGCGGCGGCGTGTCCGGATCGTCGGTCGTGGCCGGCGCCCATGCCGAGCCGTCCCACCACCGCAACCTCGCCTCACCCCATGGATCCGCGTGCCATCCCGCCTCCGGCATAGGGTCGGAGCATGGCACTTCGCGACAAGCTCGCCGAACGCAGCCGTCCGTACCTGGAGGACGGCGAACAGGTAGAACAGGTGTTCCTCGCCCAGACGGGTCCTACGCCGTGGCTCATGGCACTCATCGGGGCCATCGCCATGATGTTCGCGGTGAAGCGCCGCATCGTGGTCGTCACCGATCGCGGCATCGTGCTCCTCAGAGCCGGCGCGTGGACAGGGACGTCGCCGAAGGAATTCGTCGGCCGCTTGCCCCGCCAGACGCGCATAGGACCGCTCAGCGGGCTGTGGGGCAAGACCGAGCTCGGCGGCACCAAGATGTGGGTGCACAAGCGTTTCCACAAGGACGTCGCGGCGGCCGATGCCAGGCTGACGACGCCGCCCCCCGCCTAGAGCCCGAGGATCTCCCTGGCCGCCTCGGCCACACCACCAGCCTCGAACGGCTTGAGCACGAACCCTCGCGCGCCGAGCGACTGGACCTGGGGTCCCGCCTCCACAACCGACACGACCAGGACCGGGATGTGGCGCGTTGTCTCGTCGTCCTGCAGCTGACGCAGGACCTCGAACCCGTCGACCGGCACCATGCGCAGGTCGAGCACCACCAGGTCAGGCTTCGACGCCCGCACCGCCTCCATGCCGGCCTCGCCGCCGAGGGCGACCGACACCGAGTGCCCGGCCCGTTCCAACTGCACGCGCATGAGTCGAGCGCTGTCCTTGTCGTCATCGATGATGACCGCCTTCACGGAACGGCTCCTTCCGTCACCTCGGCCATCTTCTGCCGGAAGCGCTCGGCCGTGAACGGCTTGGACAGCCAGGCCACGCCCAGCTCCTCGGCGATCACCTGCAGGTCCTCGGGCGCCACGGCCGACACCAGCAGGACGATGGGCGGCTCGACACCCTCGGCCCGCGCCTGTCGTAACAGCGTGGGCCCGTCGGTGACGGGCATGGCCACGTCGAGCAGCAACACCTCGGGCCGCGTCTCAGGGTTCTGCAGCAGCCCCATGGCCTCGGCCGCGCTGCTCGCGATGAGACACTCGTGGCCCCACGCCCGCACGTTGGCCCGCACCAGGAGCAGGGTGTCGGGCTCGTTGTCCACGACGATGAACCGCATCAGCGCGTCCTCACGCGCCGCGCCACGCCGGTAGCCGTACGCCGAACACGGCCCCCGTGGGCTGGTTGGGCTCGAACCACGTCTCGCCGCCGTTGGCCCGCGCCAGGCCCCGCACGATCGACAGACCGAGACCGGTGCCGGACGCGCCGCGCGTCGAACCGGTGCTGGCTTGGGCGAACTTCTCGAACAGTTGGGGCACGAACTCGGCGGGGATGCCTTCGCCGGCGTCGCAGACACGCACCTCCACGGTGTCCCCGGCGTCGACCAGCTGCACGGTGATGGGTGGGTCGCCGTACTTGAGAGCGTTGCCGACGAAGTTCACGACGATCTGCTCGACGTGGTCGGGATCGGCGGCCACATCCAGATGGGGAGGACCGGTGACCTCCACGGCCACCGCGGCGTCGCCCAGTCCCGAGACGGCGGCACGCGCCAGCTCGCTCACGTCGACCCGCGTCCTGCGCACGTCGAGCTTGCCTGACTCGATGCGTGACATGGCGAGCAGGTCGTTGACCAGGCGGGACAGGCGCCGGGCCTGGCGGTCGATGACGTCGAGGTAGTCGAGCTTGTCCTCGTCGGACGTCGCGTCCCAGTAGTCGCGAAGCGTTGAGGAGAACCCGAGGATCGAGGTCAACGGTGTGCGCAGCTCGTGGGAGGCCATCGACACGAAATCGCTCTTGAGCTGGTCGGCGAGGCGCAGCTCGTTGTTCACTGCCTCCAGCGCCCTGCTGGCCAGCTCCCGCTCGGCGACCCGCCCGACCTGCTGGGCGAGGATCTCCATCACCTCCAGCACGGCGTCGTCCGGCTCGGTGGGCTCGGGGCGGAAGAACTCGAGGACGGCGACGACCTCACTGTCCACGATCACGGGGAACGCGAAGGCGGCGCGGACCTCGATGTCGCCGCCCTCGGCGCGCGGGAAGTTGAGGTCGCCGGTGACGTCGGTGATCCACTCGGCGCGGCCGGACGCGGCGACCCGGCCGGGCAACCCCACGCCGAGCTCCAGCGGCGTGCCCTCGGTGACACGCCTGAAGTTGGCGAAGCGGCTCGGCTCGTCGAAGTGCCAGAACAGGGTGGGCACCAGCCCGCCGTCGGGGGCGCGCAAGTACGCATGCCCTACCGGCCACCCTGTTGCCGTGCACACCTCGTCGATGCACGACTGCAACGCCTCCTCCACCGAACCTGCCTGGTTGGCGGCGACGGCCACGACCTGCAGCAGCCGAACCAGCATCTCGGCCCGCCGCCGATCGGCGATCTCCGTCTCCCGCTCACGCAGGAGCGCGACCGCCTCCAACGCCGCGCCCGTCTGACGGGCCAGGGCACCCATGAAGACCTCGTCGTCCTCCGTGAACGCCGGCTGGCCCGGTGGCTTGGTGAGGTACACCGCGCCGAGCAGCCGTTCGTCGAACACGATCGGCACGCCGAGGAAGGCGTGCATCGGGACGTGTCCGAGCGGAAACCCGACCGACCGGGGCTCCTCCTGCAACACCTCGAGGCGCACCGGCGCCTTGTCCTCCAAGACGGCACCCAGGATCCCGAGCCCCTCCGGGAAATGCGGGAGGGCGGCGACCTGGGCGGTGGTCATGCCCCGATGCACGAACGCGCTGATGCCCGCGTCGTCGAGCGCGACGGCCGCGCCGTATTTGGCCTGGGTCGACAGCCGGGCCAGGTCGACGGCTTGCTCGAGGACCGCGTCGACGTCGCGCTCGGACGCGATCCCGACGAACGAGTCGAGCAGGAGCTGGAGGTTGGCGTCGGCGCCCATCGCTGCCGACCAGGTTACGGCTGCCGGTTACGACCAGCGGAGTATGGCGCCGACCGTGTCCGTGACCGTCGGCGTGTGGGGGATGATGCGCACGCCTGCGCCCGTGCCCGCGGCGGCGCGCAGCAGGACGTCGACCAGCGGCCCCTCGCTCGGTGAGTCGACGCCGAGGTCCTTGAGCTCGGACGGGTCGAGGCTGACGGGGATCGGGTCGGGCCCGAACCACGCGGTGCGCTCGTCCTGGGGGTCGGCGTGGACGAGCAAGACGCCGACCTGGCTCTGGTTGAGCGCGCTCACGGTCGCCCGCACGCCGTCGGCGGCGCGGTCGGCCTGCCCCCGCTCCTCCTTGAACTTCTCCAGCAGCACGACGGTGTCGTGGGCCACGACGGTGTCGACGAGCCGGACGATCTCCTCGTCGACGTCCCCGTCCACCAAGTGCACCAACTCGTCCACGTGCTTGGGCAGTGCGTTACGCAGCATCTGGACGGCGCGCACGTCGCCGGTGACGACGACGAGGCGAACCTCCGACGTGTCGACCAGTCGGACCAGCTCGTCGGCCACGTTCTCGGCGTTCTCCTGCCATGTGTTCTCGGCCCGCTGCTGGTAGCGGCGCTGCGACCATCCGCCTGGGTTGACCTTGCGGATCGGGTCGCCCTCGTCGCCTCGCACCTCCTCGGTGACGTCCTCGCGTCCGCGTCGGAACAGCACGATGTCGGCGCCGGTGCGATCGATGGCCACCGCCACGTGGGGGACGGTGGACTGACGCTCCTCGAGGATGGGCCCGGCCCATGGCAGCGGCCCCCAGCGGAACGCATCCGTCACCGGCGGCTCGGGGAAGGACTCGACCACGTGCGCGCCACCCGCCTGGGTGGCGATGACGGCGAGCGTCTGCCCGTCGCGGTGGGCGTCGGGCACCCATGGGTCGATGGCCTCGAGCACCGACGCGGGCACGCCCGCGTCGGACATGGCGCCGCGCAACGACTTCCAGTGCTGCTCGGCGCGCTGGGTCGCGTTCTCGACCTCGGCCTCGGTGGTGAGGTACACGGTCGCCACCGGGTCGGTGTCAGGGAACAGCGATGCGACAGTCTCGGCGTCGAGCGCCACGTGCGGGGTCGGGCCTGCGCTTTCCATGCCCAGACCCTTCCCCGCCGGGCGCTTGCCTAGTCAGGCGCTGCGCAGCGTCGGGTTGGGGAGGTCGATGAAGGTGGGTTCGCCGCCCAGCTCAGCGAACTGCTGCATCTGCTCGGCCATCTCGGCGTCCATCTTCTTCTCGCCGTCGCGGGCCTCGGCCTCCGACCTGAAGTAGATGGCGTCGATGGCGGTCGACCCGTCCCACACCCGGAAGGAGCCGAAGATGTCGGGCCGGCTGCCCATGAGCTCCGGCATGACCTTCTTCTCCAGGGCCTCGAGGGCGGGCCGGTCCTTCACCTCGTAGATCATCACCTGCACGAAGCCCGCGTCGTCCGAGGGGTTGCCGACGGTCTCGACATCGGTGGAGTTCCGGAACGTGGGCGCGCCGTCGTAGTACTTGCTCAGCTGCTCGAACCAGGCGCTCTGCTCGGGGCGATCGGAGTTCGCCTTGGCCGCCTCCTCTGACTCGAAGCGGACGATGGCGATCGTCGTGCCGTCGGGCGCGATCCCGCCGGTGGTGCCCAGCCACCCCTTGGCGCCCGGCTTCAGCTCCGTCTCCCACGTGTTCATCTGGCGCTCGAAGCCCTCGGCGTCGTTCGTCTTGCCCTGAATCACCTGTACGAACATGGTGTGTCCCCTCGTTGTTGATGGGTCTGTCGCCATTCTTGTCCCTTTCGTGGGGGGAGCGTTACGGCGTCCGCGACAATGGGTCCTCCCATGTCCGACCAGTCGAACCGTCGCGCCTTTTGCATCGTGGCCCACGTGGACCACGGCAAGAGCACGCTCGCCGACCGCTTCCTCGAGATGTCGGGGGCGGTCGACGCCCGGGACATGCGCGCCCAGTACCTCGACTCCATGGACATCGAGCGGGAGCGGGGCATCACCATCAAGGCCCAGAACGTGCACATCCCATGGAAGGGCCACGACCTCTTCCTCATCGACACGCCCGGCCATGTCGACTTCGGCTACGAGGTGAGCCGCAGCCTGGCCGCCTGCGAGGGGGCGCTGCTCGTCGTCGACGCCAGCCAGGGCATCGAGGCCCAGACCCTCGCCAACTGCTGGCTGGCCCTCGAGCACGACCTCGAGATCGTCGCCGCTCTCAACAAGATCGACCTGCCCGCGGCCGACCCAGACCGCTACGCGGCCGAGATCGAGAACGTGCTCGGCATCCCGGCCGACGACATCCTGCACATCAGCGCCAAGACGGGCGAGGGAGTGCCCGAGCTGCTCGACCGCGTCGTCGAGCGCGTCCCCGCCCCCAAGGGCGACCCCG
>JBEEFQ010000102.1:0-5168 GCA_041166245.1 Actinomycetota bacterium
AAGGGCGAGAAGGTCGCCATCACGGGCTTCGGCTCCTTCGAGAAGCGCGTCCGTGACGCACGCTGGGTCCGCAACCCGCGCACCGGCGAGCGCATCAAGGCCAAGAAGACTGCGATCCCCAAGTTCAGTGCGGGTGCAGACCTCAAGGCCGTCGTGTCCGGTGCGAAGAAGCTCCCCAAGCTGACCCTCGCCGCCGCGGCCAGTGGTGCGAAGGCCGCCACCGGCGGCGCTGCGAGCGCTGCCGGCGTCGGCAGGAAGTCGGCCGCCACGAAGTCGGCGGCGACGAAGTCCACGGCCGCCAAGAAGACCAGCACCGCCAAGACGACGACGGCCAAGAAGGCGTCGACGACGAAGTCGGCCGCCGCCAAGACGACCAGCACCGCCAAGTCGACCACCGCCAAGAAGGCGCCGGCCAAGAAGTCCTCGTCTGCTTCTTCTTCGTCGTCATCGTCGACCGCGACGAAGAAGGCGCCGGCCAAGAAGACGACCACGACGACCGCGAAGAAGGCGCCGGCGAAGAAGACCAGCAGCGCCGGCAGCAACGGCACCGCCAAGAAGACCAGCAGCGCCGCCAGCAACGGCACCGCCAAGAAGAGCACCGCGAAGAAGAGCAGCACGGGCACCGCGAAGAAGACCGCCAAGAAGTCCTGACGTCTTCCTGCACCGAGGGCCCACCCGTCATGCGGGTGGGCCCTCGTTGCGTCGGGAGTCAGGACAGGGTGAGGATCTGCACGCCCACGATCCGTAGCTGCCCGGGCTCGCCCTCGGTCGTGAGCCGGACCCGCTGACCGGGCCGGAGCAGCCGCAGCCGGCTGCCGTCGAGTGCCTCTGCCGCGAAGGCCAGCTCCACACCGTCGTCGAGCAGCACCCGGCCGCTGCGGGCGTCGGGGTCGAAGGCGGAGACGGTGGCCTGCACGGGACGACCCTAGACCGGCCGGGCCCGCAGGCCGAGCAGCGTGCTGACGAGTGCCGTGCGAGGCCCGACCCCGAGCGCCAGCGCGTGCTGCAGGGCTGCGGGGTCGTCGACGTCGCGCCGCAGCGTGGGTACGTCGATGCCGTCGATCTCGTGGGCTCCCGCGTCGAGGTGCCGCTGTCGCGACGCGGGCCCGAAGGCCGGGGTGAACGTCGCGACGTCCGCGGCCATCACGGCGGTGGTCCCCACGCCGTCCTGGTCCGCCACGAACGCCAGCGGTCGCGACGCGGCCTCGACCAGGGCGGCCGCGAGCTCGGCCGGACGGAGCGACGGCAGGTCCGCGCAGAGGGCGAGCAGCCGCAGCCCGGGCCATCGCCGGTGCGCCTCGGCCGCGGCCAGCCGCAGGGTCCCGTTCAGGTCCTCGGACGTGCCGTCGGGGAGCACGTCGACACCCAGGCCCGCCAGCCCGCGGGCCAGCTCGTGGTCGTCGGTCACCACCAGCACCCGCTCCACCGGATCGCAGGCCACCGCCGCCGCGACCGTGTCGGCCGCGAACGCCGTCGCCAGGTCGCGCCGCGCGTCGTCGCCCAGCTCGGCCAGGCGGGACTTCGCGAACGCCGGAGGCTTGACCGGCACCAGCGCGGCGAAGCGTGCCGGGGCGGGATCGGGGGCGGGAGCAGGCATCGGCACGATCCTGCCAGGTCCCCTCGGTCCCTCGGCGAGCCGTCCCGACGTGGGCATCCACGACCGGCCACGGGGGATGCGGCATGCTGTGCGCGGGAACACCGGGGCGGCCGGTGGGCACGACAGCGACGAGGAGCGGCGGTGGCCAAGCCACGCAGGTTGACGCAGCGCCGAGGATGGGCGTTCGGCTTCTGCATCGCGATCGTCGAGCCGTTGCTGCTGCTGTTCACCCGCCGCAGCTGGGTCGGGGGGGACAACCTCCCCGCCACCGGTGGTTGCGTCGTGGCGGCCAACCACGTCTCGCACCTCGACCCCTTCACCTTCGCGCACTTCGTCTACGGCCACGGACGGCTTCCGCGATTCCTGGCCAAGGCCGAGGTCTTCGACATCCCGGTGGCGGGCCGGATCGTGCGGGCCGCAGGACAGATCCCCGTCTACCGGTTGACCACCGACGCCTCGCAGTCGTTCACCGCCGCGGTCGCTGCCGTGCAGGCGGGCGAGTGCGTGGTGGTGTACCCCGAGGGCACGATCAGCCGGCAGCCGGACCTGTGGCCGATGACCGGCCGCACCGGCGCCGCCCGGATCGCGCTGGCGGCGGGCGTGCCGGTGATCCCCGTCGCCCAGTGGGGTGCGAACCACATGCTCGCGCCGTACGCCAAGCGGCCCCGGCTGCTGCCGCGCAAGCTCGTCAGCGTCCACGCGGGTCCGCCCGTGGACCTCGAGGACCTCCGCGGACGTCCCCTCACCCCCGACGTGCTGCGTGAGGCGACCACCCGGATCATGGACGAGATCACGGGTCTCCTCGAGGACATCCGCGGTGGCTCCGCCCCCGCCGAGCGGTTCGACCCGCGCGCGGTCGGCGTACGCGAGATCGGCAACCCCCAGGGCACGAAGCGCCGGAACAGGAGACGAGCATGAGCAGGGTCGCGGTCTTCGGAGCCGGGTCGTGGGGCACGGCGTTCTCGGTCGTGCTCGCGGACGCCGGCAACGACGTCACCATGTGGGCCCGGCGTGAGGAGCTCTGCGCGACGATCAACGAGGCACGCGAGAACACCGACTACCTGCCCGGCGTCACGCTGCCCGACGCGATCAGCGCCACGCACGACCCGAAGGAGGCGCTGCTCGACGCGGAGGCGGTCTTCTTCGTGCTGCCCTCGCAGACGTTCCGCTCCAACCTCGAGCAGTGGGTCGACATCATCCCCGAGGACGCGTTGCTGGTGTCGCTGATGAAGGGCGTCGAGATCGGCACCCTCAAGCGGATGAGCGAGGTGATCGCGGAGGTCACCGGCGCCAGCCCGGACCGGATCGGTGTGGTGAGCGGGCCCAACCTGGCCAAGGAGATCGCCAGCCGTGAACCGGCCGCGAGCGTCGTCGCCTGCCCCGACGAGGACAACGCCACCCGGTTGCGGGCGCTCTGCCACTCCGCGACGTTCCGTCCCTACTCGAGCACCGACGTGATCGGCTGCGAGCTCGGCGGCGCCTACAAGAACGTCATCGGTCTGGCCGTGGGCATGGCGGTGGGCCTCGGTTTCGGCGACAACACGACCGCGTCCGTGATCACCCGGGGTCTCGCCGAGACGGCCCGGATGGCCACCGCCTCCGGGGCGGACCCGATGACGCTCATGGGCCTGGCCGGCCTGGGCGACCTGGTCGCGACCTGCTCCTCGCCGCTGTCGCGCAACCGGAGCTTCGGGGAGAAGCTCGGCCGCGGCATGACCACGGAGGAGATCACCGCCTCGACGCGGCAGGTCGCCGAGGGCGTCAAGTCCTGCTCGTCACTGCTCGCCCTCGCCGAGAAGGCGGACGTCTACGCGCCGATCGTCGCGGCGGTGCACGCGGTCGTCGAGGGGAAGATGACCGCGGCCGACATGCTGACCGCGCTGATCTCCCGCGAGGCGAAGCACGAGCGCGACTGACCGTCCGTCGTCGGTGCGCGTCCTGCGGACGCCGCGCCACAAGCGCCGGGTCGGCGGTGCTGCGGACGCCACGAGCGCCGGGTCGGCGGTGCCGCGCCCGCCACGAGCGCCGGGTCAGGGCAGGGTGAGGTCGTCGAGCGCGGCGGCGAGGTCGTCCCACAGGTCGTCGACGTCCTCGATGCCCACCGACATCCGGACCAGCGCCTCGGGGATGGTCGGCGCCTCACCGCGCCAGCGGCGCCGTCGCTCGAAGGTGGACTCCACACCGCCGAGGCTGGTGGCGTGCACCCACAGGGTCGTCTTGTGGGTGAGCAGGTCGGCCGCGAGAGGCCCTTCGCCGAGCACGATCGAGACGATCGCCCCGAAGCCCGGGTAGCGCACCTCACTCACCGCCGGGTGCCCCTCCAGCCGCCGGACCAGCTCCTGGGCGTTGGACTGGGCACGGTCCAGCCGCACGTGCAGCGTCCGCAGCCCGCGCAGCGCCAGCCACGTCTCGAAGGTGCCGGGTGTCGCACCGGTGAGGTCGCGTCGCTTCTTCAGCACGTCGGCCAGCTCGTCGTCGGCGGTGACGACGGCGCCGAGGAGGACGTCGCTGTGCCCGGCGATGAACTTGGTCGCCGAGTGGACCACGATGTCGGCCCCGAGCGACAACGGCTGCTGCAGCAGCGGCGTCGCGAAGGTGTTGTCGACCACCACGTAGGCCCCCGCCTCGTGGGCCGCCGCCACGATGGGCGGGATGTCGGCGATCTCCAGGGCCGGGTTGGTCGGAGACTCCAGCCACACCAGGGCCGCGTCCTCGCAGGCCGCCACGACCGCGGGTGTGTCGGTGATGTCGACCAGCCGGGTGGCGATGCGGCCCCGGGACTCCAGGTCGCCCAGCTGCATCAGGCTGCCCTGGTAGGCGTGCTGGGGGGCCACGACGACGGCGCCGTTGCCGACCAGGTCGAGGATCGTGGCGACCGCGGCGAGCCCGGAGGCGAAGGCCAGGCACCGGCCGCCCTCGAGGTCACCGAGTGCCTGCTCGAACGCCGACCAGGTCGGGTTGCCGTAGCGGCCGTACTCCACGTCACCGCCGGCGACGTACGTGGCGGCCATCGTCAACGGCTCGTTCAGCGGGCTGTCGGGGGTGTGCGGAGGGCGTCCTGAGGTCACCGCGACCGTCGCGGGACGGTACGGCGGACGGCCGGCTGCGGGCTCGGAAGACATGCCTCCAGCGTAGGGACCGGGATGCCCGGGCGCGGACGAGGGGACCGGTAGGGTCGGCCGCACCATGAGCGAGACCGAGCAGTCCACCCGCAGGCCCCGCGTCGCCGTCGTGTTCGGTGGGCGCTCCAGCGAGCACGGCGTCTCCTGCGTCACCGCCGGCAGCGTGCTCGCCGCGATCGACTCGGACCGGTACGACGTGGTGCCGGTCGGCATCACCCACGAGGGCCGCTGGGTGCTGGAGTCGGGCGACACCTCCCGCCTCACGTTCACCACCGCCGAAGCGCTCCCGGAGGTCGACGGTTCCAACCACACCGTGGCCCTGGCCCGGCAGGACACCGGCAGCGGGCTGGAGGTGCACGAGGCCGGTGCGGTGCCACGCACCCTCGGTGAGGTCGACGTGGTCTTCCCGCTGCTGCACGGGCCGTGGGGCGAGGACGGCACCCTGCAGG
>JBEEFQ010000103.1:0-8438 GCA_041166245.1 Actinomycetota bacterium
CGAGATGTTCGTGACCGAGTCCGACACCGTGGAGAAGCAGGTCACCGAGCTCGCACACCTGGGGATCGACCCGCTCGAGACCGCGATGTCGTGGGAGCACTTCGGCAGCCTGCTCGCGCAGCGTCACGCGAAGCTCAAGCCGCTGCTGATGGACCAGAAGTTCATCGCCGGCATCGGCAACATCTACGCCGACGAGATCCTGTTCAACGCCGGGCTGCGGTACGACCGCAGTTCCGAGTCGCTCACTTCCCAGGAGGTGCGGCGGCTGTACCGGGCCATGATCGAGACGCTGCAGGAGGCCATCAAGCACCGCGGCTCCTCGCTGGCAGATGAGCAGTACCGCGACCTGTTCGGCGAGGTCGGCGACTTCCAGAACCAGCACAAGGTCTACGACCGCGAGGGCGAGCCCTGCCGGCGCTGCCGCAGCGCCGTCGTCCGGGTCAAGCAAGGCGGTCGCAGCACCTTCCTCTGCGAGCAGTGCCAGGTCTAGAACCTTCGCCCTCACTCGCATCGCTTCGCTTCTCGCCCTCACTCGCATCGCTGCGCTCGCTCCGTTCGGACGAACTCTTGGGGCTCGCTGCGCTCGCGGGGGCCGCCATCCGTGGGGGCGCCTTCGGCGCGGCGGCGGCCGGCGGAGAAACTTCGCCGCCGCGCTGCCGGACTCTGGTGGAGCGCTCAGGCATGAAACCCCAGGTCAGCAGGCGTCCGCGGGGCGCCTCCAGGGAGCCTCTACCCTGACTCTCCGGTGTTCCTGAAGACGCTCACTCTCAAGGGCTTCAAGTCCTTCGCCGACGTGACCAACCTCGAGTTCGAACCGGGGATCACGGTCGTCGTCGGCCCCAATGGCAGCGGCAAGTCGAACGTCGTGGACGCCGTGGCGTGGGTGCTGGGTGCCCAGGGGCCGCGCACGGTGCGGTCCTCGAAGATGGAAGACGTCATCTTCGCTGGCTCGGGCAAGCGCGCCGCGCTCGGTCGGGCCGAGGTCTCGCTCACCATCGACAACTCGTCCGGGCTCCTGCCCATCGCGTTCAGCGAGGTGAAGATCACCCGCACGCTCTTCCGCAGCAGTGGCGAGAGCGAGTATTCGATCAATGACGTGCCGTGCCGGCTGCTCGATGTGCAGGAGCTCCTGTCCGACACCGGCGTGGGCCGCCAGCAGCACGTGATCGTGTCCCAGGGCCAGCTCGACGCCGTGCTCAACGCCCGCCCCGAGGACCGGCGTCTGATCATCGAAGAGGCGGCAGGCGTTCTGAAGTACCGCCGTCGCCGGGAGAAGGCGCAGCGCCGGCTCGACTCGACCGAGGGCAACCTGCTCAGGCTGCAGGACCTCGTCCGCGAGGTGCGGCGCCAGCTCAAACCCCTGGAGCGCCAGGCCGACGCGGCCCGCCGCCACGGTTCGCTCGTCGAGGAGCTGGCCGGTATCCGGCTTTACCTCGCGGGCAAGGAGATCGCCACCCACACCGCCCACCTCGAGAAGTCCGCACGTGCACGCGTCGACCTCAAGCAGTCGGAGGAGGAGCTGCGCGGCGCGCTGGCCCGCCTCGACGCCGACGTGCTGACCGCGGAGGCCATCACCGGCCCCATGGACGACGACCTGGGCGACGCCCTCATGCGCTACGAGGGCGTGCGCGAGCGGGGCAAGGGCCTGGCTGCGGTGCTCGTCGAACGGCGGCGCTCGGCCGAGCGCGAGCTCACGGCCGCCCTCGACCAGGGCGTGGTCGCGTCGCTCGAAGGCGAGGCAGCCCGCCTCTCCGCCGATCTCGAAGCGGTCGAGGCCGAAGCCGGCCACCTGGCGCCGCAGGCCGACGAGGTGGCGGCGGCCGAGGCTGCTCTCGCCACTGAACGGGCCGCGGTCGAGGAGCAGGTGGGCGACGGCGCGGTGCTGGCCGGTGGCCAGGCCGCCGAGCTCCGCGGCGAGCTGGCCGCGCTGCGGGCCGCGGTCGAGCGCGACCGTTCCGAGCGGGCCCGGCTCGGGTCCCGCCTCGACGCGCTGGCCCAGAAGACGGCCCGTCTCGACGAGGACGGTGGCCGCCTCCGCGCCGAGGTCGCCGACGCCATGCAGGCCGAGGCCGATCTCACCGCCGCCGTCGACCGCGCCAGCTCGACGCGCGCCGAGGCGGAGACGGCAGCCTTCGGTTTGCACGCCGCGCTGCAGGCCGCACGCCAGGAGCAGCGCTCATGGGATGCGAGGGCCGAGGCCCTCGCCCTCGCCCTCGACCAGTCGCGCGCCCGGGCCGGCGCGGAGTCGCTGGCCGGCCTGGACGGCGTGGTCGGCACCCTGCTCGACCTCGTCGAAGTGGACGAAGGATGGGAAGCGGCGGTCGAAGCGGCTGCGGGCGAGGCCGTGGCTGCGGTCGTCGTCGACGGCGTCGACGCCGCCCGCCGGGCGCTGATCCGGCTGCGCGAGGACGGGGCGTCGGGTGCGGTGCTCGCCCTCGACGCGGGCGGCGTGCCCGCCAGCCTCGACCTCGAATCGGCGTCGGTCGGCGGCGAACCGGTGCGGGCACACGTGCGGGCCCGGCTGCCGAGCGTCGACCACCTGCTCGACCGACTCCTGGCGACCGCGGTCGCGGTGGACCGCTGGGAGGACGCCCTCGACCTGGCCCTGGCCCACCCCGGTCTGGTGGCGGTCACCCGCGCCGGCGACCGCTTCGCGGCCGGAGGCTGGCGCACGGGCACCGGCGTGGCCGGCGCCACCGGCGCCTCGCTCGAGGAGGCGCGGCGGCGGGTCGACGAGGCGACCGCGACGGTTGCCGGCCTCGAGATGCAGACGGCCGAGGCCGACGAGGTCATGGCCACGGCCAAGGCGGCCGAAGCTGCTGCGGCCCGCGAGCTCGACGCCAACGACGGCCGCCTGTCGGCCGGCACCGACGCCCTCGCCCGCCTCGAGGCCGAGCGTCGCGACGCCACCACCGAGGCCGAGGCCCTGCGCCGTCCCATGGAGGACGCGGGCGACCGGCTGGCTCGCGACGAGGCCCGGGTGGCGGAGCTCACTGCCGCGCTGCCCGCCCTCGAAGCAGAAGAATCAGCAGGCGCGGAGCGGGCTGCGTCGGTTCGTGCGGCGCGCGCTCGGGTCGAGGAGCGCACCACGGCAGTGGCGACCCTGCGCACCGATCTCGAGGTGCGGGCCGCAGGTCTCGAGCAGCGCCGCAGCCTGCTGACCCAGCGGCTGACCGAGGTCAACCGTCGCCTCGAGCTCCACACCGAAGAGCGGGCCGATGCAGGCGAGCGCCGCCGCCGTCTCGAAGCGGTGCTCATCGCCATCGACCGGCTCGCCGGCGCGGTCGCGGCGCGGCTCACCGAGGCCGACGCCGCCCTCGGCCGTCTCCGCGCCGAGCGCGACCGCCAGACCGCCGAACACCGCGCCGCCGCCAGCCGCCTCGACGGCTTGCGCCGGGAGCGGGCGACGGCCGAGCGTCAGCTCACCGAGGTGCGGGAACGGGCCCAGCGCAACGAGATCGACGAGGCCGAGTCCCGGCTTCGCCTGGAGACGGCGGTCGAGACCCTGCGGCGCGACTTCGACCGCGAGCCCGAAGCCGCGGTCGACGCCATCTGTCCCGAGCTGCCGCCCGGTACGACAGCGCCGAACCGCGTGCGCGAGCTCGAGCGCGAGCTGCGACTCATGGGCGCGGTCAACCCACTCGCCCTGGAGGAGTTCACCGCGCTGCAGGAGCGCCACACGTTTCTCGAGGCCCAGCTCGAAGACGTGCGCAACACCCGGCGCGAGCTCGGCCGTGTCATCAAGGCCATCGACACCGAGATCGTCGAGGTGTTCTCGGCCGCCTACACCGACGTGGCCGACAACTTCGTCAAGCTCTTCGCCACCCTCTTCCCGGGTGGCACGGGCCGGCTGCGACTCACCGACCCCGACCACATGCTCGAGACCGGCATCGAGGTCGAGGCCCGACCGTCGGGCAAGAACGTGCGCAAGCTCTCGCTCCTGTCCGGCGGCGAGCGCTCGCTGACGGCGCTCGCGTTCCTGTTCGCCGTCTTCCGCAGCCGCCCCTCGCCCTTCTATCTGATGGACGAGGTCGAGGCCGCCCTCGACGACGTCAACCTGCACCGCGTCCTCGTCCTCATCCAGGAGTTCCGCAACGAGGCGCAGCTCGTGATCGTGAGCCACCAGAAGCGCACCATGGAAGCCGCCGACCTCCTCTACGGCGTGACCATGCCCCCGGGCGGCTCCAGCCGCATCGTCAGCCAACGCATCGCCGCCGACAACTAAACCCGAACCCGATCGACTTTTCTGCAATTTGGGGCGCATGGCGCCCCAAATTGAAGAAAAGTCAGCTGGGTTCGGGGTGATTCAGGCCTGACGTAGGCTCGACCGTCCCATGGAGATCCTACTCGTCGTCCTTGTCGCGGTGATGCTGCTGGGTTCGGTTGCAGGTGTCGCCGTCAGCCGGCGCCGTAGTCGCAGGGTCGAGCTCGAGCCGCCCCCCACCCGCCCCCGCGAGGCGCCACGGCCGACCACTGCACCGCCGGAAGCGGAGGCGGTTCCCGAGGTCGTCGAGCCAGAGCTCGAACCGGTTCCCGAGGTCGTCCTCCCGCCCGAGCGGCCGCGGTTCCGCGATCGGCTGGGCAAGGCCCGGTCGCTGCTGTCGGGCTACATGGGGTCGGTCCTGTCCCGCACCGGCATCGACGACGACACGTGGGACGAGCTGGAGGAGGCGCTCATTCGCGCCGACGTCGGCGTCAACACCACGACAACCGTGCTGGACGACCTGCGCAAGAAGGTCAAGAACGAGGGCATCACCACCTCCGAGCAGCTGGTCGAGGCGCTCAAGGCCGACCTCAAGTCACTCCTCGCGACGGGCGACCGTGAGCTCACCTTCGAGCCTGGCGCGCCGAACGTGTGGCTGTTCGTCGGCGTCAACGGCGTGGGCAAGACCACGACCATCGGCAAGGTCGGCCAGCGGGAGAAGGAGGCGGGCCGCTCCATCGTCATGGCCGCGGGCGACACGTTCCGCGCTGCGGCAGGCGAGCAGCTCGAGCTGTGGGCGTCGCGTGTCGGCGCCGATCTCGTGCGCGGTGCCGAGGGCGCCGATCCTGGCTCGGTCGTGTTCGACGCCGTGCAGCGGGCCGCGTCCAAGGGCGCCGACCTGGTGCTGGCCGACACCGCCGGCCGCCTGCACACCAAGGTCAACCTCATGGAGGAGCTCAAGAAGGTGCGACGCGTCGCCGAGCGCGAGCCGGGCCGCGTCACCGAGGTGCTCCTCGTCATCGACGCCACCACGGGCCAGAACGGCCTGGTGCAGGCCAAGCAGTTCACCGACGCGGTGGGCGTCACCGGTGTCGTCCTCACCAAGCTCGACGGCACGGCCAAGGGCGGCATCGCCCTCGCCATCCAGGCCGAGCTGGGCCTGCCCATCAAGCTGGTGGGCCTCGGCGAGACGGCCGAGGACCTCATCGAGTTCGACCCCGACGAGTTCGTCGAAGCCCTCTTCGCCGCGTAACGCGACCAGCGGGAACCGATCCGGCGGGCGTACCGTCGAAGGGGCATGCGCAACCGCACCGTGCTTCTCGCCATGGTCATCGGCCTCCTCGTCGGCGCCGCCGGGGTGGGCCTGCTCGTGGTGACGGACACCGACGACGGCACCTCGCTGGCCGCCGATCTGCCCAAGCTGCCCATCGGCGCCTACGGCGAGCGCACCATGGCGGCCGCGGCAGACTCGATGATGCTGGCCGGGCCCGTCGACTGGCGGGTGCGGGGCGAGCTGCCCGACCTCGCCGACAAGGCCTCGGCCTACCGCTTCGCCCGCAGCGCCGACGAAGGTGCGGTGGCGAAGCTGGCGAATGCATTGGGCCTCACCGCGAAGCCGACGAGCAACGCTGACGGCTGGGTCGTCGTCGACGGTGATCGGCGCCTCGACGTCGGTGCCGGGTACTGGAGCTTTGGTACCAACGCCAACTGCCCGCAGACGCGTGGCGGCCCGGCCGACATGGCCGTCAGCTGTGCGAGCGCCTCCGTCTCCTCGCCGATTGCGGACTGCCCCCCCAACGTGAAATGCGAGTCGCCGACTCCGCCCGCCCCTCCGGTGGATCTCCCCTCCAAGGAGGACGCCCGGGCCATCGCCCTGCGTGTCTTCGAGGCGGCGGGCATCAACACCGCCGGCGGGGTCGAGGTCTCCGGACCGGGCGACGGATGGGAGGTTGCCGCCGAGCCCGAGGTCGAGGGCCGTCGCGTGTTCGGCGGGGCCAACAACCTGACCGTGGGGCCCAAGGGCACCATCCTGCGCGGCGGCGGCCAGCTCATCGCCGCCGACGCCATCGGCGAGTACCCGCTGGTCACCACAGCCAAGGGCCTCGAGCGCCTGAAGGCGCAGGGCACCCCGGGGGTGCTCCGAGGCGGTCCCGAGCCCGCCATCGCGTACGACGCGGGAGCGCCGGTGCCCGACGGTCGGTCCATCGTGCGCACCATCACTGGGGTCACCCTCGGGCTGCAGCCCTCGTTCGGTCAGACCGAGGCGTACCTGGTGCCGATCTTCCTGTTCGAGACCGACGACGGCGGCATCACCCCCGTCCCGGCCGTGGTCGACGAGCTGCTCGAGCAGTCTGGCGGAGGCGGCGAGCCCAAGCCGGAGCCCGTGCCCGAGCCCGGACAGATCGAGCCGCCGCCGCCGAGCGACGGGGGCGGCGGGGGTGGCAGCACCGGCAGCAGCGAGAGCTGTGTGGGCGCAGCGTCGGGATCGAGCGCCGGCGGCGACCCCAACCAGCCCCTGGCTCTCGAGGTGTGCGGTTCGCCTTCCAACCCGAGACCGGGGGAGACGGTGACCTTCACCCTGAAGGCGTCCGACCCCGACGCGGCCATCGACGCCGACGGATGCCAGCAGCCGCGGGCCGCCTACGGCGACGAACAGGACGGGGCGGTGTCGTGCCTCTCGCTGTGTCAGAAGGACAATCCCACGCCGGAGTCGACCACCCTGGGCCGCACGTTCACCCATGCCTACGCCAAGGCCGGCACCTACACGGCCACGTTCACGGCCGACTCGTGTGCCCCCAAGGCCAGCCACGGCGAGGTCAAGCTGCAGATCAACGTCCGAGGCTGAGAGTCGGCACTGCGCCCCCCGCTCTACGGGGGGAGCGCGGCCTGCGCCCCCCGCTCTGCGGGGCCGCTCGGGCCCTCCGGTAGCCTTGACGGCTCATGTTCGAATCGCTTTCCGACCGCTTCGAGGGCATCTTCACGCGCCTTCGCGGCCGGGGGCGCCTGGGCGAGGCCGACGTCGACGAGGTCCTGCGGGAGATCCGCCTGGCCCTGCTCGAGGCCGACGTCAACTTCAAGGTCGTCAAGACGTTCGTGCAGCGCATCAAGGAGCGCACGGTCGGCGCCGACCTGTCCGAGAGCCTCAGCCCCGCCCAGCAGGTCATCAAGATCGTCAACGACGAGCTCACCGCCATCCTCGGTGGCGAGAACCTCAAGATCAGCTACGCGAGCCGGCCGCCCACGGTCGTGCTCCTCGCCGGCCTGCAGGGTTCCGGTAAGACGACCACGGTCGGCAAGCTCGGCCGGTGGTTCAAGCAGCAGGGCCGCAACCCACTGCTGGTCGGCGCCGACCTGCAGCGCCCGGCCGCCGTCGAGCAGCTCCGCGTGCTCGGCCAGCAGGCGGGCGTCACCGTGTTCAGCGAGCCCACCGATCCGGTCGCGGTCGCCAAGGCCGGCCTCGAAGAGGCGAGGCGCCTCGGCCGCGACGTGCTCATCGTCGACACCGCTGGTCGCCTCACCATCGACGAGGAGCTGATGGACGAGGTCCGTCACATCAGCGACGCGGTCGAGCCCGACTACACATTCCTCGTCATCGACGCCATGACCGGTCAGGACGCGGTGACGACGGCCGAGGCGTTCCACACCACGCTCGAGCTCGACGGCGTCATCCTCACCAAGCTCGACGGTGACGCCCGCGGCGGCGCCGCCCTCTCGGTGAAGGAGGTCGTGGGCCGGCCCATCGCCTTCGCGTCGACGGGCGAGAAGCTCGACGACTTCGACACCTTCTACCCCGACCGCATGGCGAGCCGCATCCTCGGCATGGGCGACGTCCTCACCCTCATCGAGAAGGCCGAGCAGAACTACGACCAGGACGTGGCCCAGGCCGCGGCCGAGAAGCTGCAGGACGGCTCGCTCACCCTCGAGGACTTCCTCGAGCAGATGCAGCAGCTGAAGAAGATGGGGCCCCTGCAGAACATCATCGGGATGCTGCCGGGGATCCCCAAAGAGGTGAAGAACGCGGAGATCGACGACAAGGAGATCGCCCGCATCGAGGCCATCATCCGGTCGATGACTCCCGGCGAGCGCCAGGATCCTGGCATCATCAATGGGTCCCGCCGCCTGCGCATCGCCAACGGCAGCGGCTCCACGACGTCCGAGGTCAACCTGCTCCTCAAGCAGTTCGCCGAGATGCAGAAGATGATGAAGGGCTTCGGCAAGATCCCCGGCGTGGGGC
>JBEEFQ010000104.1:0-8920 GCA_041166245.1 Actinomycetota bacterium
TTCCTCGCGGGAGCTGTTGGAGCGCGACGACCTGCTGCGGTCAGTGTTCCTGGCCGCGGCGAAGTAGAGGAGGACGGATGCGCGAGAGAGTCGAGCCGGTGCTCATCAAGGTGCTGTCCATCGGGACGGCCGCAGTGCTGGTCGCCACCCTGAGCGCGCTCGCCGTGGTGCGAGCCGACAACCGCACCAACGGTGGCGGGACAGCCCTCAGCGCCAGCGGAGGAACGTCGGGTGGCACCTCGGGCGGTGAGACCGAGGTGCTCGGCGAACAGATCACCGGCGACGCCGGCACCGGCGCGACCGGCGCTGGGGCAACGTCTGGTGCCGCGGGTGGCGGAGCAGCCGCGGGCCCGACGGGCGCCAAGGCATCGGGCCCGGCCGCCGCCGGTCCCGGCGGCAAGAAGATCGTGCCGAGCACGGGCACGGACTGCCCGGACTACAACCCCAACATCGGCGTGTTCTGCGACAAGTACCTCGTCGGCGGCACCACCGTGCTCTCGGGTCCGCTCGCCGTCTACGGCGACCAAGGGCTGAAGGGCGGGCTGGCGTTCCTGGCGTACTTCAACTCCACGATCGCCCCACGCGAGCAGGTCCGTCAGGCCAAGCTCATCTGGTACAACGACGACCTCGACCCCAACAAGACCCTGCAGTACGTGCAGCGGCTCAACGAGGTCGACAAGGTCCTCTATCTGGCCGGCATCACCTCGCCCGAGGCCACGTCGAAGTACATCGAGACGGCCAAGTTCCCACTCATCGGCGACATCGGCCTGTCGCCGAAGTCGTACGTGAACCCGTACATCTTCGCCACCTCGCCGAGCGAGCAGCTGCGCAACCCGCTGCGAGTGAAGCTGGCCAAGGAGCGCTTCAAGGTCAAGAGCTTCGCCGTGGTTCAAGACGTGCTCCCCTCCGTCGACAGCGCCCCGTTACGGCAGGCGTGGGAGAAGGGCGGCAAGGAGTACGGAGTCGACTTCGTCGACTACCGGGAGCTGGCGTCGACCGCGTCGGACTGCTCGGGCCAGTTCAGCGCCGTCATCCAGAAGAAGCCCGAGTACCTGGTGCTGCCGACGGCGAGCGGCGCCCTGCTCGCGTGCCTGCGCGAGGCCAAGAAGTTCTCGGTGCAGCCGGGCGGCCCCAACTCGCCGTGGCTCAAGGGGTGGACAGGCGGCTCCAACCTGCAGGTCGAGGTGGACAACTGCAAGCCCCTGTGCGAGGGGATGCTGTCGATCGGCACCATCTTCGCCGACCCACGTGTGTCACAGACCGAGCAGATGCGGACCTACCGCGAGAACATGGCCCGCTACGCGCCCAACGTCGACATCACGGGGTTCATCGCGATCAACTACTACCACAATGGCTGGGTGCTCTTTAACGTGATGAAGAGCGGCGGCATCACGTGGAATCTCACCCGCGAGAACCTCGTGAAAGCGGCCCAGAACTTCGGGCCGTTCGAGACCGGCTTCGGCAACACCATCAAATGGGGCAAGGACCTGCCGAGGGAGCCATGGAGCTGCAGCTACCCCGTCGTCGTCAAGGGCGACAAGTGGGTCTTCGAATCGACCAAAACCTGTGTCTGAGTGTTCTAGGGAGGAACTGACGTGATCTTCACCAGTCTTGGCCTGCTGCTCGTGGCCCTCGGCTTCCTGCTCGCCGGCATCGCCAAGTCGAGCGTGGCGCTGCTGATGGTGTCGCTGTTCCTCACCGTCGGCGCCGGCCTCGTGCTCGTGCTGGTGACGGCTGCAGCCCAGCGCATCGTCGCCGCGCAACAGCAGCAGACGGCGCCGACGCTCGTCGACCTGACAGCTGCGACGCCCGCAGCCGCGCCCAACGGCGCGAGCGCGCCGGTGGTGGGCTACGACGACATGACGGCCGAGCAGGTCGTGCGCCTGGTGCGCAGTGGCGCCCTGTCGGATGAACAGCTCACGATGCTCGTCGAGTACGAGGAGCGCCACCAGGCCCGCAAGACCGTCCTCGACCGCGCCAAGGCCCCAGCCCGCCGCTAGAACCGCTCGAACCCCCATCCGCTTTCGCGCGCTCATTGGGGTCAGGGCCCCAGTGAGCGCGCGAAAGCGGATGGGGTTGGCTCAGTAGTCCTTCTGCTTCATCGTGAGGTCGACGGACAGGGCCGAGGCGAGGGCGAGGCTGCGCATGGGCTCGGCCGTCATCGACTCGAAGGTGACCGCGTAGCTGTCGGCGTCGGTGAACGCCTCGGTCAGCAGGCCGCGCCACTGCTTGGTGACCCGGGCGACCTCGGTGCCGGTGGCGTCGTCGATACGGAAGTTGCGGGCCCGCCAGTTCTCGGCCTTGACCTCACCGAGCACCGTGGTGCCGTCTGCCG
Organism: Actinomycetota bacterium; assembly: GCA_041166245.1. Lineage (GTDB taxonomy): Bacteria > Actinomycetota > Acidimicrobiia > Acidimicrobiales > JAFATL01 > JBEEFP01. Next base: position 2,336 of record JBEEFQ010000104.1, read on the forward strand.
CGAACACGGTGAAGACGGCCTTGCCCAGGCGCACCCGCTTGCGCACGACGCCGAGCACGGTGCCGCTTCCGTCGGTGACGGTGACCGCGTACTTGAACCACGGCTTGTGCAGCCGCAGCACCTCGCCACCGGCAGCGTCGCTGACGGAGAGGGTCACGGGCAGGAAGACGTCCATGTCGCCCAACAGGCGGACGATGAACGTGAGGGGCGACTGTTCGACCTGCTCGACGGCGCCCAGCTTCTGGCCGGCGTCGTCAGAGAGCTCGTACTGGTTGCGCATCTCGAACACCTTGCGACGCTGGTGCACGCCGATGCCCGAGCGGTCCTGGAGAAAGGTGGTCATGTCTGGACCCTACGACCGTTCTGCCAGCCCCGCGACCGCGAGCACCTGGGCCCCGATGGCGGCCAGGCTGCGGCCCACCTCGGGCAGCTGGGCCTGGGCGGCGCGGGCCCCCTCGCCCGTGACGAGCACGGCCAGCCGCACCTGCGCGCCGTCCTCCCGGCCGTGGCGATCGCGGGGGTCCGCGACCGCGCCCAGGTCGCGGGCGATGGCGGCGCAGCGATTGGCGACGGCCCGCAACCCAGGCTGGTCGCCGGCGGCAGTCAGGGCGGTGACCTCGGCCTGGGTGGGCACACCCGCTGCTCGCACGGCGGCAACCCAGTCGGCCCGGGCCTGGGTGGGCCGGACCTCCTCACGCAGCGCCGGGGTCGACGCGGGCGGGCCGGGAGGATCGTCGAGGGGCGGACCCGCGGCCATGCCCTCGGCCGTCCAATCGGGCACCTCGGGCGGCAGCTGGATCACGACGTCGGGGTTGGGCGCCTCGTGCAGGAAGGGCGTGAGCCTGGCCTGGCCGCGGTCGAAGACCCGGTCGCCAAGCACGCGGACGCGGCGGGCCAGCAGCACCAGTTGGTCGCGGAGCGGACCGGCCGGCTGGGCCACTGCCGCCTGTAGGGCGCGCACGTACTCGACGTAGATGCGCGACGAGTGCTGGTAGAGCGCGGGCACGGCGGGGTCGAGCTCGAAGGGCGGGAGGTCGACGACCGCGTCGCGGACGGTCAGCACTTCCTGCTCGGCCAAGGCGAGGTCGGCCCGCAACTCGTCGTCCGACCGCTCACCCGCCTGCCAGGCCCGCACCCGCTCAGGGAGCTGGAGGCCGGTGACCTGCAACGCCTTGTACGCGACCTGGGCGCGGTCCGACCACTCGGTTGCGGCGCGGCGCTCGGTCACGACGCGGGGAACGGTGGTCGTGGTGGCGTCGTTGCCGGAGGAACAGGCCGCGAGCAGGACCATCGCGATCGCCAGTGCCCCCGGTGGGATTCGAACCCACACTCGAAGCGATTTTAAGTCGCTCTCCTCTTGGCCAAATTGGGATACGGGGGCCGGTGTGGCTCATCCAGTGTGGCCGATGCGGCCAGCTCGGCCCGCCACTGCTCCGCCTGGGGGCCGGACACATGGTTGGCCACGAGCACCCCCTCGACCATGTCGGCGATGACGTCGTCGGCGGCGCGGCCCGCCCGGCGGATGGCGACGACGGCTGAATCGCCCTGGCGGCGGATGGTGCGAGGAGCGTCGGCCAGCCGGGGCGGGCTGCGGAACCCGGGCGGCGCCAGCCCGCGCCGGCGCGCCTCGTCGGCGAGCAGGCGGGCAACAGCGCTGAAGGCGGCGGCCGAGATGGGCACACCCCCATTGTGCCGATGACCTGTGACAGGGTTTCAGCCATGAGCACCGAACCGGACCAACCGGGCTGGGCGGGTATCAGCATCGGGGCGGGGGCTCGCCCTCGCCGCGGTCGCCGCCCTGGCCATCGTGGGCGTCATCGCCCAGGGGCTCGCGGTCAGCGAAGACACGGGCGTCGCCTACAAGATGGGCATCGCCTTCCTGCGCAACCTCGACTACACGCCGGCGGGAATCATGGCTCTTCTGGCCGTCGCCCTCGTCGCCGCTCCGACCCTGGCCGGCGCGCCCATCACCGCCCGCCAGCAGCGGCATTCGACCATCGCGTTCGGCCTCGTGCTCGCGGTGTGCCTGGTCGTCGTCTTCGGCACCGTGCTCGGCGTGATCACCCGCCTGCACTTCGACACCGATCTCGATGCCGCGACCCGGCGGGTGCTGGCCACCTTCGTGGTGCGCTCCATGGGTCCGGCGATCATCGCCTTCGGCGCGGCCATGGCCGTGCTGCCCAGGTTCCCCCGCGCTGTCACACCACCTCCGTACGCTGAGGACGGTGGAGCAGCGCCTGAACCCGGCCCAGGAGCGGGCACTCCTTGAGCTCATGGGGCAGGGCCAGGCCCGCCCCTCCTTCCCCCGCGAGCTGGCGCCGGAGCTGCGCGCCGAGCTGAGGACGGCACTGGCCGAGGTCGACGAGCGCCTCGAGCTCGCAGGCATCGAGCTCCACGTCAGCAAGGGCGGCCTATCGCAGATCCACCAGTGCGAGCGCAACTGGGCCAACCCCGACTTCGAATGGAGCGCAGCCACCGCGCGGGGCTGGATCGCGCACAAGGCCATCGAGCTCGGCGTGTTCGCCACCGGCGACCGCGCCCCGCGGGACCTGGTCGACATGGCCCTCGACCGTCAGCTCCAGGAGCAGGACGACCTGGGGCGTTGGCTGCTCGAGGCGCCTCCCGAGGAGGTCGCCGAGCTGCGGGCCGAGGCCACGAACCAGGTGACGGCGTTCGAGGAGTGCTTCCCGCCCCTGAAGGCCACGTGGCGGCCTCGCACCGAGTGCCCCGTGAAGCACCAGATCGGCCAGGTCATGCTGCGGGCCCGCGTCGACCTGGCCCTCGGCCGCTCCGAGGGCGACCGGGCCGGGATGCTCATCGTCGACTTCAAGACGGGCCGTCCCTACCCCACCCACCTGGACGACCTGCGGTTCTACGCGCTCGTCGAGACCCTGCGCATCGGCGTGCCTCCCTTCCGAGTCGCGAGCTACTACCTCGACACCGCTACCTGGCACGCCGAGGACATCGATGCCGACGTGCTCGCCATCACCGTGCGCCGGGTCGCCGACGGGGTCCGCAAGATGGCCGAGCTCAGATTGTCCGAGCGGGAGGCGACGTTCACGCCCAGCCCGGCGTGCCGCTGGTGCAGCGTGCGCACGACGTGCGAGGGCCCGGCCCTGCTCGGCGAGGGAGACGAGTTCGGCTGAGCCCGGCCGGGATCGGGCCTGGAAGAAGTCGCCTAGCATCGCCGTCGTGGCAACCGGCGATCCGACCACCGAGGCGACCCGCCCCGGCACCCTCGTGCACCTGCCCCGGACAGCCGACCCGAAGCCCCTGCCCGACCCGCGTCTGACCGATGTCGACGAGTGGGGCCGGTCGGAGAAGACCCGGCAGATGGCCCGCCGCCTCTACCGGCCGCTGTACGAGAAGTACTTCCGCGTGGAGTGGGAGGGGCTCGAGAAGATCCCCCGCGAGGGCGGGGCCCTGCTCGTCGCCAACCACGCGGCCGCCATCCCCTCGGACGCGCCCGCCATCATGCACGGGGTCGAGGAGGAGGTCGGGCGGCCCCTCTACGGCCTGGCCGACCACATCTTCAAGGGCATGCCCCTCATCGGCACCGCGTGGGCCCGGGCCGGCGGCGTACCCGCCCACCCCGAGAACGCCTACCGCCTGCTGCGCGAGCAGCAGCAGCTGGTGCTCGTGTTCCCGGAGGGTGGCAAGGGCCCGGGCAAGACCTACGACAAGCGCTATCAGCTGCGCCGGTTCGGCCGGGGCGGCTTCGTCGAGATCGCCATGCGGGCCGGAGTGCCGGTGATCCCGATCGCGGTCGTGGGCGCCGAGGAGTCGATGCCCATCGTCTTCAAGATCCCGGGCCTGGCCCGCGCCCTCGGCGTTCCCTACGTGCCCATCACCGCCAACATGCTGCTGCTCGGGCCACTCGGGATCATCGGGTACTTCCCCGCCAAGTTCAAGCTCAAGGTGCTCGACCCCGTGCACTTCGACGTGCCGCCCGATCAGGACCGCTACTCCAAGAGCAGGGTCATGGAGGAGGCGGAGGACATTCGGGTCTCGCTGCAAGAGGCGCTCTATGAGATGCTCCGGCAGCGCAAGTCCATCTGGCGAGGCTGACTGATGGGCAAGCGCGTTCTCATCACCGGGCTCGGCACCTTCTGGGGCGGCCGGGCCGCCCAGGCCCTCGAGAAGGATCCCGAGGTCGAGGTCATCGTCGGGCTCGACACCGTCGAGCCCAAAGTGCAGCTCGAGCGCACCGAGTTCGTGCGGGCCGACCAGAGCTACTCGATCCTGGCCCGCATCGTGGCTGCCACTCAGGTCGACACCATCCTGCACACGTTCCTCGTCGTCGACTCGAGCCGCATGAGCGGCACCAAGATGCACGAGATCAATGTCATCGGCACCATGAACCTGCTGGCGGCGGCGGGGGCAGCCGAGAGCTCGGTGCGCCACATCGTCGTGAAGTCGTCGACCCTCGTGTACGGCTCGTCGATGAAGAGCCCGCAGTGGTTCCGCGAAGAGACGCCACGGGCCGCGCCGCCCAAGACGCGCGTGGAGCGCTCGCTCATCGAGGTCGAGGGCTACCTGAGCGACTTCGCCGAGGACAACCCCCACGTGGTCGTCTCCCTGTTGCGGTTCTCCAACGTCTTGGGCACCGACATCATCACCCCCATCAGCAAGGCGCTGCAGCTACCGGTGGCCCCCAGCATCCTCGGCTACGACCCCATGCTGCAGTTCGTGGAGGAGGATGACGTCATCCGCTCCATCGAGTTCGTCATGCGCAACCAGGTGCCGGGCGTCTACAACGTGGCGGGCGACGGGCGCATCCCTTGGAGCGAGTGCGCGGCGGTGTGCGGGAAGCGGCTGGTGCCGATGCCTCCGGTGTTCACCAACGTCGCCGCCGCCCCGCTCGAGCTCATCGGTCTCGACCTTCCGCCCGAGACGCTCGACCTGCTGCGCTATGGACGAGGCGCCGACAACCGCAGGCTCAAGCGGGCCGGGTTCGAGTACCGCTACACCACGGCCGGCGCGGTGCAGAACTTCGCCGAGGCCAGCCGCCTGCGCGGGGCGGTCGGCGACAGCCGGCCCGCCTACCGGTACGAGCGCGACGTCGAGGCCTTCTTCCGGCACTCGCCGGCCGTCGTCCGGGACTGATGGCCCTCCGGGTCGAGCGCCCCGGCGACGGGGTCGCCGTCCTCACCCTCGACGAGCCCGAACGCCGCAACGCGCTCAACCTGGCGTTGGTCGAAGAGATCATCACCGCCTTCGAAGAGCTCGAGGCCGACCCGGCCATCGGCGCGGTCGTCGTCACCGGCGCCCCGCCCGCGTTCTGCGCGGGCGCCGACCTCGGAAACCTGGGCGGGGCCCAGGAGGCGGGGCTCCGTTCGATCTACGAAGGGTTCCTTCGCGTCGGCCGCTCGTCACTGCCCACCCTGGCCGCGGTCAACGGCGCCGCCGTCGGCGCGGGCATGAACCTGGCCCTCGTATGCGACGTGCGCATCGCAGGACGTCGGGCGAAGTTCGACACCCGGTTCCTCGACCTCGGCCTGCACCCCGGCGGTGGGCACACCTGGATGCTGCAGCGGGCCGTCGGCCCTCAGGCCGCGTCGGCCATGGTGCTCTTCGGGCAGGTGCTCGACGGCGAGGCGGCCGAACGGTGCGGGCTGGCGTGGCGGTGCGTCGACGACGACGCCCTCCTCGACGAGGCCGTCACCCTCGCGGCCCGAGCCGCTTCCATGCCGCGTGAGCTCTCGCAACGGGCCAAGCAGACCCTCGCCGCCATGCCGGCGGTCGCGACCCACGAGGCGGCGGTCGACCTCGAGCTCGACGCCCAGCTCTGGTCCACACAACAACCCTTCTTCGCCGAGCGTCTGGCCCAGTTCAAAGCCAAGATCTCCCGAACCCGGCCGTAAATCGAGCCGCATTCCGGCCGGTTTTACGGCCGGGTTCGGTGGCTCTTACAGCACCCAGTCCTTGAGCAGCTGGTCGCGGCGGTCGGCCCACTCCTCGGCGGTGATGGCGTAGCGAACGTGGTCCTCCCATGCGCCGTTGATCTCGAGATAGCGCAGGGCGACGCCCTCCTCCCGGAGGTCGAGCTTGCCGACGACACGCCGACTGGCGGTGTTGCGCGGGATGATCGCGATCTGCACGCGGTGCAGGCTCAGCTCCTCGAAGGCGAAGCGCAGGACGACCACGACCGACTCCGGCATGTAGCCCTGACCGGCGAGCGCCTCGTCGATCCAGTAGCCCACGTAGGCGTTCTGAAACGGCCCTCGCTGGATGCTCGACAGGTTGATCGCACCCGCGAAGCGCTCGTCGACGAAGATGCCGAAGCCATAACCGGTTCCCAGCTGTCGCTCGCGCTCGCGCGCCCCGCATTGAGCCGCAAAGGCGCGACGGTCCTCGCTCGCGTCGGGATGACCGGGGAGGGGGCGCGGCTCCCACCTGGTGAGCCACTCACGACATCGACGTCGCACCTCCCGCCACTGCTCGAAGTCGGCGGCGGCCAGCGGACGGAGGAGGATCCGTCTGCCTGTGAGCTCGAGCGTCGCCGTCCTCATCGGGTCGAGCCTACGCAGCCCGGCCGCACGGCGTTCACGCGAGCTCATACGCGCGCCACTGGATCGTGACCTT
>JBEEFQ010000105.1:0-3272 GCA_041166245.1 Actinomycetota bacterium
TCACCGCGGGGATGAGCGTCCTCCTGCTGGCCGCCGCCGTCCCCGTGGCCCTGACCAACGACGACCCCGCGCAGCTGGCGACGACGGACCAGCCGACGACCACACGCCGGGCGACGACGACGACCGAGTACCAGTACGACTTCGAACCCAACCCCAACGCGGTCACGACCATTGCGCCGCCGACGTCGGCCCCCGTCGTCGCCGGCAGCACGATCACGACCCGCCGGTCGTCGGGGCGAACCACCCGCACCACGGCCGCGCCCCGCCGCTCGAGCGCGCCGCCGCCCACAACGGCACGGCCCACGACCACCAGACAGCCGACGCCTTCCACGTCGACGTCCACGACCGTGATCCCCGCGTCCCAACCGGCGAGCGCGTGCTCGGGATCTGCCCCTGTGCTTCCCGACCGGCCGCTCGTCTTCATGCGGGAGGGCAACATCTGGCTGGCCGGGCCGACCGGGCCCACGCAGCTCACGTCCACCAACGACGGATCGAATCCGGCCTGGGCCCCTGACGGCAGCCGCCTCGTGTTCGCCCGGCCGGGTGGCCTGTACACGACGGCTCCGACGCCTGGCGGCGTGACCTTCCTCCCTGGCACGGCGGCGGGTGACTCGGAGCCGGCGTGGTCGCCGGACGGCGGCCGCATCGCCTTCGTGCGGGGCGGCAACATCTTCACCATTCCCGCGGGGGGCGCCTCGAACGCCAAATTGGTGATGCACCAGGACGCTTCCCTGGGCAGCCCGACGTGGTCGCCCAACAGCTGCGACCTGGCCTTCACGTGGAAGCGATGGGTGCTCAAAGGCCGTAGCCAGGACGGCACCGGCGTCTCCAGGGTGCACCTGGACGCGAGCCAGCCCAACTGGGGCTCGTCCAACCGGCTCGCCGTCGCCACCGAGCACGACATCCGCCTGGTGAACCCGGACGGCTCGAGCTCCACGCCCCTGGGAACCGACGGCGGGACCCAACCCTCGTGGAGGGCCGACGCCAGCGCGGTGGCCTTCAAGGTCGCGGGCGGCATCGCGTCTCAGACGGTCAACCCCGCCGGCCCGATCACTCCGGTCCCGGGCACGGCCGCTGGCGACATCGACCCCGCGTGGTGAGCCCCAGGTAAACCTTCGCGGCTCCCCGTACGTTTGGTGGGTGTGGGCGCACGCAGCGAGCGGGACGGGGAGTTCGACGAGTTCTTCGACTCCCTCTTCCCGCGTGCCGAGGCGCTGGCCCTGCGTATCGTCGGGAACCGGGGCGCGGCCGAGGACGTGGCTGCCGAGGCGCTCACCCGCGCCTACGTCCGCTGGCCCCGCCTGCGCGGCCTGTCCTACCGCGACGGCTGGGTGCTGCGGGTCGCCTCGAACCTGGCCATCGACGCCATCCGGCGCCGGCCCGCCTCCGCGTCGCTGACCGAGGCCACCAGCACCGAGGATCTGAGCACGCTGCGGGTGGCGCTGGCGGTCGCGTTGCACTCGCTCCCCGACCGCCAGCGGGCCGTCATCGCTCTGCGTTACCTGTCCGACCTGAGCGAGGCCGAGGTCGCCAGCGCGCTTGGGATGGCAGTCGGCACAGTCAAGTCACATACCCACCGAGGGCTGGCCAACCTGCGCGGCCGCCTCGGTGACGTCGAGGAGGTCACGCTTGCCGTCCATCGAGTTTGACGACGATCGCCCGCCCCGCAGCCGCCAGGAGCTGCTGGCGACGGTACGGCGCGATGGCCTGCGCCGCCGCTACCGCCGCAACGGCCTCGTCGGCAGCGTGGCCCTTGTGCTGGTCTCGGCCCTGGCCATTCCGGTGATCGCGGGCGGCGACGATGGCGAACAGCGGAAGGTGGCGGCCATCGACCAGCCCACGACGACCATCGACGAGACGACGACCACGTCAGTGCCGGAGATCGTCGCGGAGACGACCACGCCGGTGGTGGTCGCTCCGCAGCCGACCGCAGTGCCGCGCACGACGACCTCGCTGGTGTGCCGCAACAGCACAGACGCGCGCTGCGGGCCGTTCCGTTGGGATCCCGACCCCGGCTCGAACGAACCGGCCACCGTCCAGATCACCTGGACGCCGGCAGAGCCGCACGTCGACGAACAAGTCACGTTTCACATCCGTCGCTCAGATCCCGACGGCTCGGTGCGGTCAGATAGCGCGGAGGTCCGCTTCGGCGATGGAGTCGAGTCGTCGATCGCAGGTTCACGCCTACCGCCCCCAGGCGGCTGCGCACCGGGGTTCTTCGGACCCTGGACACCGCCGCCGCGCCAGCCGGACACGTTTGCGAGCGATTGGCCGACGCACGCCTATAAGAACGCGGGCACCTACACGGTCGAGTACGAGGCCCCAGGCGACCCGGGATCGTGCGTCGAGCCGGCAACGCCGTACACCGGGCCCGTCAAGGGCTCGGCGACGATCACGATCAGTCCTGCTCCGGCCTGAGGGTGGGGAAGAGGATGACGTCGCGGATGTTGTGGGCGTCGGCGAAGAGCATGACGAGGCGGTCGATACCGACACCGAGACCGCCGGTGGGCGGCAGGCCGTATTCGAGGGCGCGCAGGTAGTCCTCGTCGACGACCATCGCCTCCTCGTCGCCCGCGGCCTTCATGTGGGCCTGCTCCTCGAAGCGGGCCCGCTGGTCGTCGGGGTCGATGAGCTCGCTGAACGCGTTGCACAACTCGCGTCCGGCGACGATGGCCTCGAAGCGCTCGACGGTGTCGGGCACCTCGCGGTGCAGGCGGGCGAGCGGTGAGACCTCCTGCGGGTAGTCCATGACGAACACCGGGCCCCACAACTCGGCCTCGGTGGTCTTCTCGTAGATCTCGAGCACGAGCTTGCCGGGGCCCCACGCGTCGTCGATCTTCTCGACGCCGACGTCGGCCGCGATGCGGCGCAGCTCCTCGACAGGCATGCGCACGTCGATGCGGAGGCCGGTGTGCTCTTCGACGAGATCGGCGAGCGTCGCCCGCCGCCACGGGGGCGCGAGGTCGAGCTCGCGATCGCCGTAGGTGAGCGTGGTCGAACCGGTGAGCTCAGTGGCGAGGTGGGCGACGAGCTGCTCGGTGAGGGCCATGACATCGTGGTAGTCCGCGTAGGCCTCGTAGAGCTCGAGCATGGTGAACTCCGGGTTCCACCGCGGCCCGATGCCTTCGTTGCGGAACACCCGCCCGATCTCGAACACCTTCTCGAAGCCGCCCACGATGAGCCGCTTGAGGTGCAGCTCGATGGCGATGCGCAGGTACAGCTCCATGTCGAGGGCGTTGTGGTGCGTCGTGAACGGCTTGGCCAGCGCGCCG
>JBEEFQ010000106.1:0-5375 GCA_041166245.1 Actinomycetota bacterium
CCGAGGTCGTCCGGGGACTCGTCCCGCGCGAGCTCGGCACGGTGCGACAGCGCTCGCACAAGTACGGCGTCAAGGTGTGGTTCGACACCGAGAAGCCGACCAAGGAGCACTACGAGGCGCAGGTGATCGGCAAGCGCTATGTGCCCGAGGCCAACATCCTCGCCATCGAGCTCGGCTTCCACGCCGAGCACCCGAAGGTGGCAGAGAACGACGCCACCATCGCCGGCCTGCTGAAGCGGGAGCGCACCTGGCGGAAGACTCTCGGCAAGGAAGTGGTGGTGGGCGAGTTCCTCGGTCGGGACAGCTGGCGCCGCATCTCCGAGACGTGGCCCGACCCCGACCTGAGCGATCCCGAGCTCGTCCTCGAGCTCGGGACCAGGCTCACGGACTACATCACAGTCATCGAGCCCCTCAGACGCTGAACTCGAGGCAATGACTCTCGGAAAGCGAGAGTCATTGCCTCGAGAACGGGGTCAGGCGGCGGCGGCGAGGTCGCCGAAGAAGCCGGTGATGCGCTGGAGGCGGCCGTCGGGGGCGAGGATGCCCACGTCGATGCCGGCGACGGTCACGTCGCCGCCGGGGACGCCGAGCTCCCACCCGAAGCGGACCTCGTCGTGGTGGGTGTCGACGGCGGTGGTGCGCCGGAACTGCTGGCCCGGGTAGTGGGCGTGGATGGCGTCGACCATGGCGCTGAGGGCGGCGTAGCCGTCGGCCTCCTGCACCGGGTCGACGTAGCGGGCGTCGGCCGCCCACGCCTTCTCGATGAGCGCGGCCCGCTTCTCGGGGTCGTCGGTGTTCCACATGGCCAGGTAGGTGTCAACGGTTTCGGTGATGTCGGTCATGTGTTCACCCTGACGACCGCGTGTGCCGGCGGCGATTACCTGCCAGGTAACGGACGGCGGCGCGCCGCACGTTTATGGTCGGCAGCATGAGTGTTGCTGCGACCCAGGCCCCGCGTGTGGGCCACATGCTGCGCGACTGGCGGCAGCGCCGGCGCCTGAGCCAGATGGACCTGTCCAACGAGGCGGCCGTCTCCGCCCGTCACCTGAGCTTCGTGGAGACGGGTCGGTCCAAGCCCAGCCGCGAGCTCGTGCTCCACCTGGCCGAGCACCTGGAGGTGCCCCTGCGCGAGCGCAACGCCATGCTCCTTGCCGCTGGCTACGCGCCCAACTACCGGCAGACGCCACTGGAGGGCGAGGTCATGGCGCCCGTGCGGGGCGCCCTCGAGAAGATCCTGGGCGGCCACGAGCCCTTCCCGGCGGTGGTCGTGGACCGCAGGTGGGATCTCGTCTCTGCCAACCGGCCCGCCATGGCCATCCTCACCGACGGCGTGGCGCCTCAGCTGCTCGACACCCCGAATGCGATGCGGGTGACGCTGCACCCCGACGGCCTCGCCCCCCGCATCGGCAACTTCGAGGAGTGGAGCGCACACCTCATGGAGCGGCTGCATCGCCAGTTCGCCGCGTCGGGGGATCCCGACCTGGCCGCGCTCATCGACGAGCTGCGCGGCTACCCGGGCGTCAGCGAGGGCGCGGGCGCGGCTGCGGTTGATCCGGCCGCCGGGCTGTTCGTCCCCCTCGTGCTGCACGCCGGTGGACGGGAGCTGCGCTTCTTCAGCACCCTCGCCACCTTCGGCACCGCCCTCGACATCACCATCGCCGAGCTCTCGATCGAGTCGTTCTTTCCCGCCGACGAGGCGACGACCGCCGCCCTGCGCTGAGAGGATGGGGCCGTGGACCCCCGGGAGTACGCCGATCGGGACCAGCAAGAGCTCCTGCAGATGGTGCTCGACCTCGGTGCCACCGAAGAGGAGGCGCGGGCCGCGGCTGCCCGCTTCACCCTCGGCCCGCTCGCGCTCGACCTCTCCACCCGCGGGCCCGGTGAGACTCTGAGCCTCGACGAGTTCGCCGCTCGGTCGGACATCGATCCCGACATGGTGCACCGCATGTGGACCGCCCTGGGGCTGCCCGTCGAGGCACTGATCCTCGTCGGCGTCACGCCCCGGATGGCCGCGGCCCTGCGCCTCTTCCACGGGCTGGCCATGATGCTCGGCGAGCCCGCGGTGCTCGCGCTGGCCAGGGTGATGGGCCAGTCGGTCGCCCGCCTCGCCGAAGCGGTGTCCGACGCCTTTCGGGTCGGCACCGAGGTACCTGCGCTGTCGGCCGGCGTTTCGTATCCCGACATCGTCCGGGGCTACACGTCCTTCACCCAGCAGGCCCTGCCGTTCTTCTACGAGGCCATGGGCGCCGTGTTCCAGCGCCACCTCGTCGTCGTGTCCCACCAGCTCTGGGAGGCCGACGACGCGGGGACGACGATCACCCGCGAGCGCACGGTCGGCTTCGCCGACCTGGTCGACTCGACCGAGGTCCTCCTCGCCGGCTCGGTGGCCGACCTGGCCGCGCTGGTGAGTGGGTTCGAGATGCTGGCGTGGGATGTGGTCGCCGGCGCGGGCGGACGGGTGGTCAAGCTCATCGGCGACGAGGCCATGTTCGTCTTCGAGGACCCGGCCGCAGGCTGCGCCGCCGCTCTGGAGCTCTCGCGGCGGTCGGCCCATCCGGTGCGCGTCGGCTTGGCCCACGGTGCGGTCGTCGGCGTCCATGGCGACTACACGGCGGGCCCGTCAACCTGGCGGCCCGGCTGGTGCGGGCCGCGGCCCCGTCCACCGTGGTGGTGTCGGACTCAGTGCGGTCACGCGCGGGCGAGCGCTACGCGTGCACGCCGGCTGACCTCGGACCGCTGAAGGGGTTTCCGGCCGACACACCCGCCTACGTGCTCAGCCCCCAGAACGGTCCCGAGAGCCCGACGGCGCGGAAGTAGGCGGCGGCCGCGTCGGGTTCGCGACGGACGTAGCCGTGCTCGAGGCGACCGTCATACCAGTGCCGGGCCAGGCGCCAGAGCGTGGCCAGATCCATCACGTAGCCACGGGCGTTGCCGGTCGCTGCCAGCCATGCGTCGACGCAAGCCTCCCCGCAGAACAGGCGCTGGTTGCCGCACGTGTGCACCACGTCGTCCCACATGCGAGCCGCGGCACGAGAAAGTGCGCGACCTGCGGGCCGGCCGGTGGTTCGTCACGTGCCACGACCCACGCGTGCGCGGTCCCGCACCCTGGGCAGCGCGTCGACACGAGCACCTCTGGCTCGTCGGGGACGAGATGGGGGACGGCGAAAGAGTCCCACGCGCATCCGCCCCACCACAGGGTTCGTGCGCCCATGACCGCGAACCCGAGGGCCACGGACGAGAACGGGTGGGCCATGACCACGTTGCCGTCGTCGTCGAGGACGACATGGCGGGCCGCAGCCAGGCGCCGCAGGCCGGCACGGGTCTCGTCGGTGGGCGACGGCGCCCGACCCGTCGTGGCGAAGCCGCGGTAAACGGCCAGGCGCACGTCCTCGTCGTCCATGCGGCTAGCGGGGGTCGTCGCGGCCGAGGTTCCAGTGGCGGACGGCGGAACAGACCCCGCCGTCCTCACCGCGGGGCATGATCCCGAACCGAGTGATGGTGCGCTGGCCGCCCTCGAGGCGCGACTGCACGAGCACCGGGCGCAGGCCTGCCAGCAGGGCCCGTTCCGCTACACGGGCGGCCCGGTTGGCGGAGCGGGTCGAGGCGTAGGTCGCCACCGCCAGCACGAGCGTGCCGCCCGCCGTCGCCAGCGAGGAGATGGTTGCCCAGTCCGTCACCGCCGCGGACGTTATCGCTAAGGCTCGACGGCCTCCGTGCCGAAAAGGGGCCTATGGGAACCTCGACCCATTACGTCCATCCGCCGGCATGGGTGATCGAGAGCTCCGGGCTCGGCGGTTTCCGCTGCCAGTGCACCTGCGGCTGGGTGAGCCCGTCCTTCGACATCTCGCTGGGCGCCAAGCAGGCGGGTCAGGATCATGTCGATCCCGCCACCCGCATCCGCCCCTAGCCCCAGCTACGAAAGGGCCCCGCCCCCGGGGAGCCCCCGCCCCGATCTGATCAGGCCGCGCCCGCGTGGTCGGCGTGCACGATGTGGTCGACGCTGGAGATCGCCGCGAACGGACCGCCCTGGTCGACAGCCGCCATGTAGCGCTGCGAGGAGGGATGGTTGGCCCAGCTGCGCAGCAGGCGGCGGGCCGCTCCGCACGCCTCGAGGACACCGGCACCGGCTCCGAACTCCGCCGCTGCCAACTGGGCTGCCGTCTCGACCGGCGCCTGGGGCGGGAGGCCGTTGTGATGGGCCCAGTCCCGTACCGTGCGGGCGATCAATTCTGCTGCCGACTCCGAAACGACTCTGTTTCGCATCTGCGCCACTTCCCAGCCCGCCGTGCTCGTTGTCCTGTTTGAACCAACAATGCGCCTTCCGGCCTTGTCGCGGCTATGGCCCGAACGGGTCATTTCCGACATTGACGCATGACTAGTCCTCTCGTGACCGAAGCCACACCCGCCTATGGTGACGGTGTGTCAGATCGTCTTCGCGGGGTCGTGTTTCGTGAAAAGGTCGAGCTCACCGACCGGCTCGAGCTGGTCGATCCCGGCTTCGGCGAGGTGCGGGTGCGCATCGAGGCGGCCGGGCTGTGCCACAGCGACGTGAGCGTGATCGACCGCACCATCCCGTTCCCGACTCCGGTGGTGCTCGGTCACGAGGGTGCGGGCACTGTCACCGACGTGGGCCCAGGCGTGACCACTGTCGTCCCCGGTGACCGGGTCGTGCTCACGACGCTCGGTAACTGCGGTCGGTGCCGCAAGTGCGAGCAAGGCAAGCCCACCGAGTGCCCCGAGACGTTCGGCAAGCTGCCCCAGCCCTTCACCCTCGACGGCGAGAAGCTGTTCCAGTTCGCCAACACGTCAGTGTTCGCCGAGGCCACCGTCGTGCGCGAGACCCAGGCCATCAAGGTCGACGAACGGGTGCCGCTCACGTCCGCCGCCCTCATCGGCTGCGGTGTCCTCACCGGCACCGGCGCCGTCTTCAACCGAGCCCGGGTCGAACGGGGGAGCACGGTCGCCGTCTACGGCATCGGCGGCATCGGGCTCAACGTCATCCAGGCGGCGCGTATCGCCGCTGCGACCCGCATCATCGCCGTCGACACCAACCCGGGGAAGGAGGCGGTCGCCCGCGAGTTCGGCGCCACCGAGTTCCTCGACCCGACGGCCGAGGGCGCCCGCCGGCTCAAGAACATGGACTACACGTTCGAGTGCGTGGGCCACCCCGCGGTCATCCGCAACGCCATCGACGCGTTGGCCTGGGGCGGCACGTGCGTGATCCTCGGCGTCCCGCCCCTCGGCACCGAGGCGGCCTTCGACGTGTCCGGCCTCTACCAGAACAAGTCGATCATGGGCTGCCGCTACGGCGCGTCGCGACCCCGCAACGACATCCCCGTGCTCGTCGACCTCTACCTGGCCGGCCAGCTCAAGCT
>JBEEFQ010000107.1:0-17750 GCA_041166245.1 Actinomycetota bacterium
TCGGGGGCAGCGGCATCGACGTGCTCAGCTACGCGGCCCGGGCCAACCCGCTCACCGTGGTGCTCAACAACACCGCCGGCAGCGGCGAGGCGGGTGAGGGTGACAAGCCCAACACCGACATCGAGAATCTCACCGGCGGGTCAGGGGCCGACAAGCTGACCGGCAACAACCTCAACAACACCATCACCGGCGGCCTCGGCGCCGATCAGCTCTTCGGCCTGCTCGGCAACGACCTGCTGCTCGCGCTCGACAGCGTGGTCGACACCACCCTCGACGGCGGCGCCGGAACCGACACCGCCCAGAAGGACGCTGGCGATCTAGCCACCGGTGTCGAGGTGTTCATCTAGCCGCCTACGAATTCGGGTCGAGCTCGCTGTAGACAGCGTTCAGACCGTCGAGCATTCGGTGCAGTTCGAACTCGCCCACCGCGTCATGAGCCCGTGCTCGATACTCCGCGACCAACGAGGGGTCGGCACCGAGCTTCAGGACGGCGTCCGCAAACTCTGCCGGCGTGCCGTTCTCGACGAGCTCGCCGGTCAGCCCGGTGTGCACGATCTCCTCGATACCTGCGACTCGGCTCGCCACGACGGGGATGCCCGCCGCCAACGCCTGCGGGATGACCCTCGGCAGCCCCTCCCAGAGCGAGGGCAGGAGGAAGACGTCGAACGCGGGGAGAAGCTCGGCAACGTCGCGCCGGACCCCGGGCAGGCGCAATCGCTCCGCGAGACCCACGTCGGCTGCGAGCGACTCCACCTCCGGGCGCAATGATCCGTCGCCCACCATCACGAACCACGCGTCGGGCCGCGCATCGAGCACCAAGCGCGCGGCACGAACGAACGCCAGCGGATTCTTCTGATCGGAAAGTCGAAGCACACTGCCGATCACGAAGCCGTCGGAAGGGACACCCAAGCGCTCCCGGGCATCGATGCGCGCCGTCGGTCGGCCAGCAGCTTCGAAGAACGGCGCGAGATCGACCCCACTCCGGATCGTTACGTACTGGTCAGCTCTTCCGATGGTCTCGGCCAAACCAACGTCCCGGTCCTTGTCGGCGACCACGATCAGGCGATCTGTGATCCTCGCCGCCGCCCTTTCGGCAAGAACGTAGGTGCGTCGCACCGCGGTGGGCATGTGGTCATGGAAGCTCCATCCGTGGACGGTGTGAATCACCACGGGCACTCGCGCCAGCCAGGCCGCGAGGCGGCCCAGCAGGCCGGCCTTGCTGCTGTGTGTGTGGACGATCCCTGGTCTTTCACGGCGGAAGAGGCGGTAGAGCGACAGGAGAGCCATCGCGTCATGCTTCGGCGCCACCCGCCTGACCAGCGAAGGAAGCACGGTCACGGGAACGCGCAGCTCTTCGGCGTAGCGAAAGAGACTGCCCTCGCTTCCCGTCTCCGGACCGACGACCAGTCGCGACGCGAACCTCCGGTGGTCAGTTCGAGCGCACGTGAGGATCGTGTTCTCCTGCGCTCCGCCGACGATGAGGCGGGTGATGACGTGAACAACGCTCGTCGGTGTCAGCGACGACTGGGAGCGGTTCGGGGACCCGGCCACACCATCAGCGGTTGGTGAACCACTCAACGTCGCCCGCTTGCGGAGCCTGACCCCGGCGCGGCCCCGGAACGACATCGGGCGATCATCCCGCCCCGGCGTACTGCGCGAGGAGCGCTTCGTCTGGCAGTGGTTCGGCAGCCTTTCGTCCCATGAAGAAGACCGCCGATGCGTTGTCCAGCCCTCCGGGGGTGGACACCAAGAATCGATCGAACCACAGCAACCAGAAGCTGGTGAGGCGAGCAAGGGCGACCAGGACGCCGCGCAGCAAACGACCTCGGGCGAAGCTCGTCAAGAAGCCACTCCAGGACCACGCCAAGGCCATGGCAGGGCCGCATGTCGCACCGCTCGCGATTTCCTCGAACCACCGGAAGAGGCGGCGGTGGCCGAGATGGGTGAAGCGGGTGAAGTCGTAGCGCCCAAGGTGAACGTGCTGCAGGAAGGGGGTCTCGGCGTAGACCACTCCGTCCCGCTTCAGGACACGATGGATCTCCGCCACACACACATTCGGGTCCAGGACGTGCTCGAGCACTGCCTGCGCGACGACGCAGTCGACGGTTTCGTCGTCGAACGGCAATTGGTGGGCGTCACAGAGCAGCGTTGATCGCTCTCCCATCGCGACGTCGCTCTCGACGATCTCCAGACCGGGTTGCTTGAACAGCTCATCGATTCCGTCACCGAGCACCTGCCCGCCGACGACGAGGACCAACGGGTTGGCGAGCGGACTCAGGCGCGCGGCCAGGTCTCTGTAGTTCTCGCGGGAGCGAATGTTCCGGCTGATGGACGGCACGAAGCGCGCGAGGCGGCTTGCCGAGCCAGATCCGTGGCCTCCGATTCCATCGAAGATGTTTCTTGTCGGGTCGATGAGCACAGGAACGCCGTCGATGATCGGAAAGGCTCGTCCGCATGTCCCGATGCATTGCAGGGCGTCCCCGGCCGATGACAACCCCCCTCGGCACACGGGGCAACGGAGGGCGCTCAGCACGCGCCCGGACACTCGAGTCCCGGGGACCATCGACCGACAACCTAGCGGGACCCCGGCCGAGCGCATTTCGTTGCCGGGGGCCAGCGGCACCGACCTCAGCGCTTGCGACCGACCATCACGTAGAAGCCGCCCTCGCGATCCTCCACGGCCATGCGCAGCTGCACGCCGAGGCGGCGCAGCGGGGTGCCGGGGTCATGCGGGCGCAGGATGGCCCGCACGTCGTTGCGCTTCTTGCCGAACTCGATGCGGGGGAAGCTGTTCACGAAGCCGAACCCGGTCTCGTCGAACCAGCGCAGCACCTCGTCGTAGCTGTGCTGGGACTCGTGCGGGTGCTTGTACTGGTCCATGAACCAGGTGTGGCGCTTGCGCTCCCCGTGCACGCCGCGCCGGATGGTGGGGTCGAGCTCCTTGAAGCGGTCGCCCGTCGCCGCGTACACGCCCCGACGCACGTTGGTGAGCAGCCGGCCGTAGCGGTTGTAGAGGCCGATGAGGATGAGACCCCCGGGCTTCACCAGCCGGGCGATGGACTTGAACCCGCCGTAGGGGTCGGCGGTGTGGTGCAGCACCCCGTTGCAGATCACCAGGTCGAAGCTCGCCGGGGCGAACACGGGCCGGAACAGGTTCATCTGCACGAAGGCCACGTTGGTGATGTCCTGGCGCTCGGCGAAGCCGTGGGCCAGGCGCAGCGAGTTGAGGCACATGTCGGCGCCGAAGACCACCCGGTCGTCGGCCGAGCCGAGGAAGTTGGAGAACTGTCCGGTGCCGCAGCCCACCTCGAGCACGCGCGCACCCGGGGCCAGGTCGTCGTCGATGGCCCGGCCCATGCCCGAGCGCCGAGCCCGCTCCCGCAGCGTCCACACCGAGTCGTAGTCGTCGTAGTTGGGGAAGGGATTCTCCTCGTAGAACGCCTTGACGATGTCGGTGACGTCGCCCACCTCGCCCACGGTGTCATGGGGCCAGAAGAGAAGGGGCACCCCGTCCTCGCTGGGGAAGACCCGGTCGCAGCCCGCGCAGCGGGGCGCCTCGACGGCAGACAGGTCGAGGGCGTGGCCGCAAGCCGGGCAGGCCAGCAGTTCGGCGTGGCGGCTGATCAGGGTGGGGGCATTGGAGACGGACACGGCCGTCGAGCCTACCGCCGGGTGGTGGTGGGGCCTTCCAGGTAGGGCGCGGCCAGCGAGGCGTCGAGCGAGACCCGGTTCTCGCCGTAGTCGATCCCGGCCGTGGTCCCCCGCTCGACGATGCCGCTGGCGCTCGGCGGACGTGGTCCACCCACCCGCACACGGTTGTCCCGCACCGTGCCACCCTGCACGTCCTCGAGGAGAATGCCCACGTTGCGAGGGCTGGCGAGGTGCAGGGCGGGCGAGGTCACGTCGTTGTCCTCCACCATCGGTCCCACCAGTTGGGCCAGCCACACGGCCGCGTTGGTGTGGGGCGGGCCCGCGACCCGGTTGCCGGTCAGCCGCACCGAGCCGGTGACGCCCCGCACCCGCAGCGCCGCGCCCGCGCCGGATGCGGGGTAGCCCTTGATGCGGTTGTCCCGCACCACCACGTTGCGCACCACCGCGCCGGGAAGGTCCGCGGTCACCGCCACCGTGCCGTTAATGACGGTGTTGTTCTCGATGATCACGTCCTCCACCCGCCAGTCCCGGTTGGGCTCGATGTCCACGCCGTAGTTCTGGGCGCCGTCGGTCGACACCGCCACGTTGTTGCGGATGATCACGCCCTTGCCTCCGGTGATCCCGATGGCGCCCCAGTAGTTGCGGGGGCTGTTCAGCCCTGGGTTGTCGCAGCGGTTGCCCTCGACGAGGAACTTGCCGTTCCCCGGCACCCCGTCACCGAGCAGGATGCATGCCTCGACGGGGTTGGCGATGCGGCATCCGGAGATCTCCACGTCGTAGGCGTTGAGCAGGATGGCGCCCCCCTCGGAGTTGTTGGCCTTGTTGGCGTCGATGCGGCAGTCGCGGATGCGCACGTCGGTGACGCGCTTGCCCCCCTTGTAGGTGTACGGCACCTTCAGGGCGTAGTCGTTGGTGCCGTCCTTGAGCTTGAGGCGGATGCCGGTCAGCGTCACGTGCGAGCGCATGGCCACCGACCCGACCAGGTAGGTCCGGTCGGCCCGTCCGGCGAGCGGCCGGCGCCGCGTGCTGGCCGCGTCGACGGCCCGCTGCAGCGCCGCGGTGTCGTCGGTGCGCCCGTCGCCCACCGCGCCGAACGACGCCGGGTCGAGGCTTGCCCCCTCCGCCGGTTCCGACGTACCCGGGTCGCGGGCTCCATCCACCGCGACGGTCACCGCCACCAAGGCCACGAGCACCGCGGCCGCGATCCATCCCGCCCGCCTGGCCCTCGACCGCGTGCGGGGCGGTGCAGGCGGGTGGAGGGGCGCCGGCCGCCGCGGGTCGACCACGGGGACGGGCGCGGGAGGGGTTCGCGCCGGCGATGGCGCGGCGGGGGCAGCAGGCGGGGCAGGGGGCAGGGAACGGGCAGGCGGGGCAGGCCGTCGCCGGGTCCCACGGCCCAGCGCAGCCCCGACCGCCACCAGTGCGGCGGCCCACGCCATCTGCCGCCGCCGGGATCCCATCCGCCCATTCTGCCCACGTCCGCCCCGCCGACCGCCCGCGCCCACCGGACGCGGCGGAACCCCGCCCGGTGGGTGGGCGGGGTTCCTCGGTCGAGCGCAGGTTGTGCTCCTACGACGGACGAAGCGGGCCGGCGTTACGCCCGGATGCACCCACCGCCACGTCGGGCCTGCCTCAGCGGCCCGAGAACCACTCCACGGTGCGACGCAGGCCGTCCTCGAAGTCGACGGCGGGCACGTGCCCGAGGTCCCGCTCGGCGGCGGAGATGTCGGCGCGGGTGTGACGGACATCGCCCGCCCGGATACCGACGTGCACCGGATCCGGTGTGACCTCGAGGATCTTGCCCAGGATCTCGAGCAGGTCGAGCAGGGAGTGGGCCCCGCCCCCGGCGATGTTGTACGCCTTGCCGCTGCACGCCTCGGCCGGCGCGGCGCCGGCCAGGATGTTGGCCGTCACCACGTCGTCGATGTAGGAGAAGTCCCGGCTCTGCTCGCCGTCGCCGTGCACCTCGGGCCGCCCCCTGGTGCGCAGGGCGTCGATGAACAGGGGGATCACCGCCGCGTAGGCCGAGTCGGGGCGCTGGCGGGTGCCGTAGACGTTGAAGTAGCGCAGCGACACCGTCTCCAGCCCGTACAGCTCGGTGAACACCCGGGCGTACTGCTCCCCCGCCAGCTTGCTGACCGCATACGGCGAGCGGGGGATGGTGGGCGCCGACTCGGGCGTGGGCATCTGCTCGGCCCCGCCGTACACCGACGACGACGAGGCGTAGACCACCCGGCGCACCCCGTTGTCGAGCGACGCTTTGAGCACGTTCAAGGTGCCGTGGGTGTTGGCGCTGTCGGTGGTCAGCGGGTGCTCCACCGAGCGCAGGACGGCCCGGTGGGCGGCCTGGTGGAACACCACCTCCACGCCCTTGGTGGCCTTGGCCATGAGGCTCTCGTCGGTGATGTCGCCCTTGAACAGGGGCACGTCGCCGCGGAGGTTCTCGGCGAAGCCGGTCGAGATGTCGTCGAACACCGCCACGTCGTGGCCGTCGAGGACCAGACGGTCCACAAGGTTGGAGCCGATGAAGCCGGCCCCGCCGGTCACGAGCGCACGCATGGACCCCGTTTCTAGCAAGCACGGGAGGTCGGATCCCCGGGTCCGTCTCGTCCAGTCGTTCTGCCTGCAGGATTCTCGGCCCTCTGGGTAGGCACGACGCTGACGTCATATGCGGCTCAGCGTCACCACAAATGGCGATCGCTGATGCCCTAGTCATTGACACATCGGGAGAGGCATGCCGAACGGTCGGCCCCGGAGGTGAGCGAGATCGCGCTCACTTGGTGGACCCGACGGGTGTTGACCTCACCTCAGAAGGTTCGTAACCGCCTTGCGTCACCGGACGGACGGTCTGAGGAAATCGTCCTCAGGCTACCCGGCTGTGGACTTACCCTCGGCCAATGGTGTCGTACCTCCATTTCGTTCCGACAGCGATCTCCGTGACGCTCCAGATGTCGGCTATGACAACGTGGGTCCGACATGGCGCCCCATTTCTGATGGGCGGCCGCGGCTCTGATCCGGAGGGCACGGACACCAGGTTCGTCTCATGGGAGCGGCCCGTCCCATGGAGTATCGACCGCGACAAGAAGGCCATGGAGCGCCTTCACCTTGAGCGGTTTCGGGTCGACTGCCGAGCGAGGGGCGAGGGCGACTGGATCACGAACGCGGTTTACAACCCGTCAGGGCCAGACGCGCGTCCCGACTTCTTCGTCGTGCCCACGGCGTCGCCCACCCCGGTGGGACTGGAGTGCACGCAGTACGCGTTGCGAGAACGGCGCGAAGCGCTGGCTTTGCTCCATCCTGTGCGCGCCGAAATTCTTGCTCGACCTCGGGCTGAGTTCCGGCATCTACAAGGAATGGCGATTTTCTTGCGCTTCGTCGACGACAGCAGCTCAGTCGCACTGCCGTTCCCGATGACAGCGAGGAAGAGGATCTCTCGCTTGGCGAACCTCATCGCCGAGCACCGACCAAACCCGAACGCGCTCGTGCACGAGCCCGGTGCGTCGATGCCGAATCACGCGCCCGACATCGGCGTGGCAACGAACGATGACGGTGCTGCCATCCACGCCGTACCGCTTCCAGGTGGGATCGACCCCAGCCGGTTCATGGGACAGACCGGCTTCGAGCTTGACCTTGCATTCACGACCACGCACACGCCGGACACCGAGTGGGATCGACTCCTCAGCCTGGTCAAGAGGAAAGATAAGCCCGACAACGATTGGTTGCTGATAACGGCTGGAGGACCCGATCGAACCGGCAACATCCATCCTGCGGAGGAGATCGCAGCCGAGGTGCTGATCGACAACCCTCGTCCGGTGGCGACGAACGAACTCGCTCGGGTGTTGCTCCATCGCTGGGCGGCAGGCGACATCTGGGAACTCACGCCAACACCGCGGCGGGTCGTCGATGGAATCCCCATGCCACTGCCATCGCTTTCCCCCAACGAGACAGCGGTTGACTACCCGACCGTCGTATCGTCTCCCGGTTTGATCGTCGCCCGGAACGACGAGTGTCCTTGCGGGCGAGGTCGAAAGTGGAAGCACTGCCACGGGCAACCGTGGTGACACACCGGCCGGGACCCTCCGCAGGAGGAGCACCAGACGACCGCGGGGTGTGCACCCTTCGGCGGCTGAGACTCCAGGTCAACGGCCCGGAGAGCTGACGATTCATTGCGCTGGACCGGGGCTTCGTTAGCATTGCCTCCCACCATGACCGAGCCGGTGTCTCCTTCCGCGCCCATGTGGCAGAGCCGGGCGGTGCGCTGGCTGGCCGAGCGCCGCCAGTTCGTGCAGGTGGTCATCGACGGCTTCTCGTGGGTGGTGGCGCTCGTCTTCGCCACCTTGATGCGGTATGACTCCAACCAGCTGAAGCTGGTCGACTGGTCGGGCCTGGCCACGCTCATCCCGCTGGCGGTCCTGGCCCAGATCGTGGGCGGGCTCGCGTTCGGGCTGTATCTGGGCCGGTGGCGCTTCGGCAGCTTCGACGAGGCCTTCGCCCTGGCCCGGGCCGTCGCCCTCGCCACCCTGCTGACCTTCACCATCAACGCCCTGCTCCACACCCTCATCCCCGTTCGCTCCACCTTCAGCGGCGGCGTGGCCGCCCTCGTGCTCATGGCGTCGTCGCGCTACCTGTGGCGGCTGGTGCTCGAGACCCGCCGTCGGCCCACCGACGCCACCGCCCAGCGCATGATCGTCTTCGGCGCCGGCGACGGGGCGGCCCAGATCGTCGCCCAGCTCCTGCGCAACCCCACCAGCCCCTACCTGCCCGTCGCCCTGCTCGACGACGACCCCCGCAAGCGCAGCCTGCGCATCAGCGGGGTGCGAGTGGCGGGCGGGCGCTCGGCCCTCGAGGCCACCGCCGAGGAGTTCGGCGCCGAGGTCCTGCTCATCGCCATCCCCTCGGCCGACGCCGACCTGGTGGCCGAGCTCAACGACATCGCCCTGTCCGCCGGCCTCGACGTCAAGGTGCTGCCCACGGTCACCGAGCTGTTCAACGGCGTGGTCGGCGTCAGCGACATCCGTGACGTCACCGTGGCCGACCTCCTCGGCCGCCACGAGATCGTCACCGACGTGGAGTCCATCGCCCACTACCTCACGGGCAAGCGGGTGCTGGTCACCGGCGCGGGTGGCTCCATCGGCTCGGAGCTGTGCCGGCAGATCTACCGCTTCGCCCCCGACGAGCTGATCATGCTCGACCGCGACGAGTCGGCACTGCACGCGGTGCAGCTCTCCATCGAGGGTCGGGCCCTGCTCGACTCCCCCAACCTCGTCCTGCTCGACATCCGCGACCAGCCCACCCTCTTCGAGGTGTTCGAGGCCCGCAAGCCCCACGTGGTGTTCCATGCCGCCGCCCTCAAGCACCTCACCCTCCTCGAGCAGCACCCGGGCGAGGCGGTCAAGTCCAACATCTGGGGCACCCTCGCCGTGCTCGAGGCGGCGACCCGGGCCGAGGTCGAGCGCTTCGTCAACATCTCCACCGACAAGGCGGCCGACCCCATTTCCGTGCTCGGCTACTCCAAGCGCATCGGCGAGCGCCTCACCGCCTGGTTCGCCGAGCGCCACGACGGCGCCTACCTGTCGGTGCGCTTCGGCAACGTGCTCGCCAGCCGGGGCTCGGTGCTCGAGACCTTCCATGCCCAGATCGCGAGCGGCGGGCCCGTCACCGTCACCCACCCCGACGTCACCCGCTACTTCATGACCATCCCCGAGGCGGTCGAGCTCGTCATCCAGGCCGGCGCCATCGGCGGTGACGGCGAGGCCCTCGTGCTCGACATGGGCAACCCGGTGCGCATCCTCGACGTGGCCCGCCGCCTCACCGCCCAGGCGGAACGCCACATCAACATCGTCTACACCGGCCTGCGCCCGGGCGAGAAGCTCCACGAGCAGCTCCTCGGCACCGGTGAGGTCGACGTGCGCCCCACCCACCCCCTGGTCTCGCACGTGCCCGTCGCGCCCCTCGACCCTGCCGCCATCACCGCGCTGCGATCCTCGGGTGGCAACGCGGAGCTCATCGACGACATGGCCAAGTTCTGCCGGGCGGGCGGCATCGAGTCCGAGGCCGACCGCTGAGGGAAACGGCCGCACGTTGACGCACGTGCACGGTGAGCCCGCCGCCGGATTGACATGCCTGCACTGCGGCACATCCGACGGCGTGCGGCACATCACCTTCAGCCGAAATCAGCGCCAGGTCACGGAACCCCTTTGTGAAACCTGCAAGGGCGCCATGCTGGCGCGGGTCCGCGTGCGCGCCGCTCGCCGCAAGCGGCCGCTGGTCACAATGCGAAACGCCGGACTGTTCTTGATCGGCGCAGGCGTCCTCGCCTTCGTCGCCCTGATCGTGTGGGTCGCTACCGGCTAGGCATCGCCGAGCTCAGTGGGCCGGCGACGTCGACCGTCGGCCAGCAGCACGTCAGCAATCCGGGCCGCCGCCTTGCCGTCCCACAGTGCGGGGCGGCGTCCGTGGGGCGCCGCGCCCAGTGCGTCGCGGGCAGTAACGACGATGCGCTTCGGATCAGTGCCCACCACCGTGTTGGTGCCCTCGTCGACGGTGATGGGCCGCTCGGTGTTGTCCCGAAGCGTCAGACACGGCACTCCCAGCACCGTCGTCTCCTCCTGGACACCGCCGGAGTCCGTCAACACCAGCGCCGCCTCGGCCTCTAGCGCGATGAAGTCGAGGTAGCCGAGGGGATCGATGACCCGAACGCCGTCGGGGACGCCCCCGGCCTCCACCGCGTCTCGGGCCCGGGGATGCACTGGGAACAGCAATGGACACTCGGCCGCAACCTCGGCCAGCGCAGCGGTGATCCCGGCGAGGACCTCGGGGGCGTCGACGTTGGCGGGTCGATGCAGGGTCACCAGGCCGTACTTCCTTGCGGTCAACCCGAGGTCGGCAAGGATTGGGCGGGCCCGAGCGCGCTCGAGGTTGGCCAGCAGGGTGTCGACCATCACGTTGCCCACCAGATGGATCTGGTCCGAGCGGTACCCCTCGCGGACGAGATTGTCCACCGCGTCTGCGGACGGCGCGAACAGGTAGTCGCTGACGCGATCAGTCACGACCCGATTGATCTCCTCGGGCATGGACCAGTCCCGGCTGCGCAGGCCAGCCTCGACGTGGGCCACCAGCACCCCCGCCTTCGCCGCGACCACCGCGGCGGCCATGGTGGAGTTCACGTCGCCGACGACGACAACAACATCAGGGCTCACCGCTGTGACCAATGACTCGAAAGCGGTCATGACGCCAGCGGTCTGCTCAGCGTGACTGCCCGAGCCCACCTCCAGATGGTGGTCCGGGCGCCGGATGCCCAACTCTGAGAAGAACACGTCGCTCATCAGCGGGTCGTAGTGCTGCCCGGTGTGACAGAGAATGGCATCGACGCCACGGGACTCGAGCGCGTCGAGGACCGGCTTGATCTTCATGAAGTTCGGACGGGCGCCGGCCACGCACAGGATCCGCACGAGATCCGACGCTATCGGTCGTTCAACAGCGTCCGATTGATCGGTAGCATTCGATGGAAGGGGGTTCTGGATCATGGAAGGCAGCGCGCTACTGGCGTTTGGGGTCACGACGGCGCTCGCGCCGTTGACCCTCATCGCGCTGCGCCGGTACGGCGTGATCGACACGCCAAATCCCCGTTCTTCGCACAGCCAACCCGTCCCGCGCGGCCTCGGCTTCGCTCTTGCGGTGGGGGCGCTCGTCGCGCTGGCCACGTCGAATCGCCTCGAAGGCTTCCCAGCGCTAGGACTCGCGATTCCGACCGCTGCCTACGGCGTCCTCGGCCTGATCGAGGACCTGCGTGGCGTCGCGGCCATCCCCCGCTTGATCATCCAGGTGGCGATCGCGGTCTGCGCCCTTCCATTCCTGCTCCAGGACATGACCGGTCCCGCCGCGTGGATGGTGATCTTCGCCATCGGCACCGTCATCTGGCTGGTGGGCTTCGTGAACAGCTTCAACTTCATGGACGGGATCAACGGGATCTCCGTCGCTCAGACTCTCGTCGCCGGTGCCGCCTTCGTCATCATCGGCCAGACCCGGGAGTTCGATGTCCTCTCGGCCGCGGGCGCCATCGCGGTGGCCGTCGCTCTCGGCTTCGCACCGATGAACTACCCCCGTGCCCTCGGCTTCCTCGGCGACGTGGGGAGCTACTTCATCGGCGCCTGGCTGGCCGTTCTCGTCGTCATCGGGCTTCGGGCCGGCGTCCCGTTCGAAGCCATGCTCGGCTCGCTCGCCATCTACCTGGCCGACACCGCGACAACACTCATCCGGCGTCTGCGCATGCACGAGAAGTGGTGGGCACCTCACCGCAGCCACGTGTATCAGCGGCTCACCGAGATGGGTTGGTCGCACGAGGTCACCACTGCGTTCGTCACCGCCATGATGCTGCTGTGCGGCCTGCTCGGAACCCTCAGCATGGTGGGATCGCTGCCCGTCCGTGGGGTGGCCGACATCGCACTGGCCCTCACGCTCGTGTTCTACGTGACGACTCCCCGGCGCATCACCCTGCGCAGGGAGCGGAGGACCGCACCGCTCGCTGCCTGATGCGTGTCCTCGTCGTCACCCATTACTTCCCGCCCGAGATCGGCGCGCCCCAGGCCCGTCTCAGCGAGCTGGCCCGGTTCTGGGCCGAGGCCGGCGACGACGTCACCGTACTCACCGGCCTTCCCAACCACCCCACCGGTGTGGTGCCGCCCGCGTACCGGCGAGGTGTGCGCTTCCGCGAGTCGGCCGAGGGCTACCGCATCATCCGCACCTGGCTGTACGCCACGGCCAACGAGGGCGTGGCCAAGAAGACGATCGGGCACCTCTCATTCATGGTCACGAGCGTGCTGCTCGGCGCCCGTGCCAGTGGACGGGCCGACGTGGTCGTCGTCTCCTCCCCCACCTTCTTCTCCATCTTCTCCGCGTGGTTCCTGGCCCGGATCAAGCGGGCCCGGCTCGTCCTCGACGTACGCGACCTGTGGCCCGCCATCTTCGTCGAGCTGGGTGTCCTCACCAATCGGCGGATCATCTGGCTGCTCGAGCGGCTCGAGCTCTGGGCGTACCGCCACGCCGACGAGGTCGTCGTGGTGAGCGAGGGCTTCCGCGACAACCTCATCGAGCGCGGCATCAGGGCGACCAAGGTGCACACCGTCCGCAACGGCGTGGACCTCGAGCGGTTCGCTCCCGCCCCGGCAGACGCGGGCACGCGTGCCCGACTGGGCGCGTCGGCTGAGCAGACCCTCGTTCTCTACACCGGCGCCCACGGCCTGTCCCACGGACTCACCGCGGTCGCAGACGCCGCGGCCAAGCTCGGAGACGACCCCGTCCATTTCGCCTTCGTCGGCGAAGGAGCGGCCAAACATGCCCTGGAGGAGCGGGTCGCGGAGCTGGGGCTCCACAACGTGACCCTGCTCCCGGGCGTTCCGCGCGAGGAAGTCCCCGGCCTGCTCGCTGCGGCGGACATCTGCCTGGTGCCGTTGCGCGATGTGCCCCTCTTCTCGACGTTCATCCCGTCGAAGATGTTCGAGTACATGGCCTCGGAGAAGGCCATTGTCGGAGCGGTGCGCGGTGAGCCGGCCCAGATCCTCCGCGAAGCGGGGGCGGTCGTCGTGGAACCCGAGGACCCGAGCGCACTCGCTGACGCGATCCGCGAGCTGGCCAATGACCCGGCGCGTCGGGTGCGCATGGGCGCCGAGGCCCGCGTCTACGTGCGCGACCATTTCGACCGCCGTGCTCTGGCCGCTCGCTACCGACGCATCCTGACGGCGTGAAGGTCCACGTCACCGGAGGCAGCGGCTTCCTCGGCAGCCACGTGATCCCCCTGCTGTGCAGTCGAGGTCATCAGGTCACCGCGCTAGCCCGGAGCGCGACCGCAGCGGATCGCGTCAATGCCCTCGGAGCAGCGCCCATCTCGGGCGACCTCGACGATCCCGCCAGCCTCGACGCCGCCTTCCGTGCCAGCGACGCCGAGGTCCTCGTCAACGTGGCCTCGCTCGGCTTCGGTCACGCGACCACGATCGTGGCCGCGGCCGAGGATGCGGGCATCGGCCGCGCCGTCTTCGTGTCGACGACTGCGATCTTCACCAATCTCAACGCCGGCTCCAAGGCAGTGCGCCAGGCGGCCGAGAAGGCCATCACCGGGAGCGAGCTGGCTTGGACGATCATCCGGCCCACCATGATCTACGGCACGCCGGCGGATAGGAACATCGCCCGCCTCCTGCAGCTGCTGCGTCGCAGCCCGGTCGTGCCACTGCCCGGTGGCGGCCGGCGTCTGCAGCAGCCGGTGCACGTCGACGACGTGGCCATGGCCGTGGTCGCCGCGGCCGAGACGGACCGGGCGCGCGGCCAGGCATACGACGTCGCCGGACCCGAGCCGCTCACCTTCCGGGCACTGATCGAGGCCGCCGCGGCCGCCGTAGGCCGGGCGCCTCGGCTCGTGCCCGTTCCGCTCCGTCCGCTCATCGGGGCCGTGCGCGTCTACGAGCGCATGGCGTCGAGGCCGCGCATCAAGGCCGAGCAGCTCGAACGGCTGGCCGAGGACAAGGCCTTCGACATCGGCCCCGCCCGAGCGGACTTCGGCTACGCGCCCCGTTCCTTCGCTGAGGGCGTCGCCCAAGAAGTTGCGCTGCTTTGAAGGACGCGGTCGGGCTCTACCTCCGCACGCTGCGACACCTCCGACCGTCGCAGGTCCTCTACCGGCCCGTGCTGCGAGCGAGCCGCTGGTGCGTGGCCAACGGCGTGCCGACCCTGTTCGGGGCCGGGTCCCGACGGCGGCTCCCCCCCGACCCGTGCTGGCCCCAGAGCTTCGGACCGATTGACGGGGCCGCGCCTCCAGCTCCCGCACCGGAGGGGAACCGTTTCCTCCTGCTGGGCGAGGAGCGAGACCTCGGGTCCCCCCACGAATGGGCTCAGGACGGTGCGAGCCAGCTCTGGCAGTTCCACCTCCACTACTTCGAGTGGGCCTGGGCCATCGAGGACCCAGACCAGTTCGCCACCCTCTGGCGATCGTGGCGCGAGAACCAGCGGCTGGGTCACGGCGACGCATGGTCGCCCTACGTGGCATCCCTCCGCGCCTGGACCTTCTGCGGCATCCACCGCCACCTGGTCGCGGGGACCGACATCGAGAAGCCATTCCTCGATGACCTCGCCGCCTACACCCGATATCTGCGTCTGCTGCTCGAGCGGGACGTGGGCGGCAACCACCTGCTCAAGAACCTCAAGGCCCTCATCGGACTCGGCGTCTTCATGCAAGACCATCGCTCGGTGCGCGTCGCGACGCGGCTGCTGCAGCGGCAGCTCCGGGTGCAGGTGCTCGCCGACGGCGGACACTACGAGCGCTCCCCCTCCTACCACTGCCAGGTCCTCGGCGACCTCATCGACATCGAAGCGCTGCTCGCCTCGGCCGAGCATCCGCCGGTCGAGGGCCTGACCACCGCGATCGACCGCATGCGCGGGTGGCTCGGTGCCATGCTCCACCCCGACGGTGACGTGCCCCTGTTCAATGACTGTGTGCTCGTGGGGACGGAGCGCATCGCCCTCCTCCGCCCCCATCGGCGGCCGCCCGGTCGCCTCACTGTGCTCCAGCCCTCGGGCTACGTCGTGATCCGCCCCGACGACCGAATCCACCTCGTCGCCGACGTCGGACCGCCCTGCCCCGACGACCTGCCCGCGCACGCCCACGCCGACTGCCTGAGCTTCGAGCTCAGCGTCGAGCACGCCCGCGTCATCGTCGACACCGGCACGTCCTCCTACGCGCCCGGCCCGCGCCGCCAGTTCGAACGCTCGACCGCGGCCCACAACACCGTCGAGATCGACGGTGTCGACCAGACCGAGGTGTGGGGCACCTTCCGCGCCGCTCACCGGGCCATGCCGACGCTGGAGTCAACGCTCGAGGTCGACGATCGCATCGAGGTGACGGCGTCACATGACGGCTACGAGCGACTGCCGGGTCGGCCACGCCACCGACGCACGTGGCGAGTGAGCCCCGATCGGGTCGAGATCGACGACGAGGTCACCGGCACCGGGCGCCACACCGTCGTGGCCCGCCTCCATGCCCACGAAGGCGTCGCCGTCGCAACCGAGCCGCCGGCCACCGAGACCCAGGCAGTCGTCGCCTGCGACTTCGGCCGCACCGCTCCCGCCCGCGTGGTCGAGTCCACGTCGACGAGCCAGCTTCCGCTCCGCTTGACCGCCACGATCACCACCTAGCATCGAGCAGATGCGCCAGGTCGTGCAGCCGGCCTCGGGCGGGCCCGTGCAGGTCATCGAGGTCCCCAGGCCGACCATCTCCGCAACCGAGGTGCTGGTCCATACGACGGCTTCGATCATCTCCTCGGGCACCGAGCGGGCCGTGACCCAGCTCGCCCAGTCGTCGCTCCTCGCCAAGGCTCGGGCCCGGCCCGATCTCGTCCGTCAGGTCATCAAGAAGGCCAAGACCGAGGGCTTGGCCCAGACAGCCCGCACCGTCCGCACCCGTCTGGCCCAGGACGTCCCGCTCGGCTACTCGGCCGCGGGCATCGTGCTCGAGGTGGGCGAGCACGTGGCCGGCATCCGCCCCGGCCAGCTCGTGGCCACGGCCGGCGCGGGCAAGGCCAACCACGCCGAGTTCCAGGCCGTGCCCGGGCTGCTCTGCACCCCCGTTCCCCAGGGCGTCGAGGCGGGTGACGCGGCCTTCGCCGGCGTGGCGTCCATCGGGCTGCATGCCCTCCGGCTGGCCGACGTTGGACCTGGTGCCAGCGTCGTCGTCATCGGCCTCGGCCTCGTCGGTCAACTCACCGCCCGCCTCGCCCACGCCGCCGGATGCAACGTGGCCGGCATCGACGTCGCCGAGCTGCCCCTCGAACGCGCTCGCGCCGCCGGCGTGCACGCCCTCGCCGAGGTGGGCGACGACACCACCGCAGCCATCCTTGACTGGAGCCGGGGTCGGGGTGCGGACGCCGTCATTGTCACCGCGTCGGGGAAGTCCTCCGAGCCCATGCTGCGGGTGCCGGGCCTCTGCCGGGACCGAGCCACCGTGGTTGTTGTCGGCGATATCGGCCTGGATCTCGATCGCCGCCCCCTGTATGAGAAGGAGTTGACCCTCCGGTTCGCCCGCTCCTATGGACCTGGGCGTTACGAACGCAGCTATGAGGAGTGGGGGGTCGACTACCCGGAGGGCTACGTGCGTTGGACCGAGGGGCGCAACCTCGAAGCAGTACTCGACCTGCTCGCCAGTCGCCGCCTCGAGGTCGACGACCTCGTTACCCACCGCCACGACATCGCTGACGCCGGTGCCGCGTACCAGACGATCGAGAAGCGCAACGAGCCTTACCTCGCGATGCAGCTCACATACCCGGAAGCGATCAAATCCGACGCGGCCATCAAGGTCCGACCTCGACGAGCGCCGAGCGGCCGCCCTGGCATCGGCTTCATCGGCGCCGGTGCCTTCGCGTCAAGCGTCCTGGTCCCCGCCTTCAGGGCCGCCGGGCTGGACAACTTCGTCAGTGTCGGGTCCAGCTCCGGTGTCACCGCTCGCCGAATGGCCGAGCGGGACGGTTTCCAGAAGGCCGTATCGGGTGCCGAGGCCATCATGAACGACCCCGACATCGATGTCGTGGTCATCGCCACTCCCCACAACCTGCATGCGCAACTCGCTGCGAGCGCCCTCCGCGCCGGCAAGCACGTCTTCTGCGAGAAGCCGCTAGCACTCAGCTTCGAGGAGTTGGCGGAGGTCGAGGCAGATTGGAGAAGGAGCGGCAGAGCCCTGTTCGTCGGCTTCAATCGCCGGTTCTCACCTGCGCTGGGCACCGTCCGCCGGACCCTGGAAGCACGCTCGGGCCCACTGGTCATCAACTATCGCGTCAACGCTGGCCCAGTTCCCGCCGACCATTGGTATGAAGACCGCCGGCAGGGGGGGCGCCTGCTCGGCGAGGTCTGCCATTTCATCGACACTGTTGCGGCCATCGTCGGCATGCCTGCTGTGGCCGTCCAATCGGTACGCGGCGGCGCCGGAACATTCACGGTTGCGCTGTCCTACAACGACGGCTCACTCGGATCCATCGTGTATGCAAGCGGCGGTAGCCCACAAACGCGCAAGGAAAGGGTCGAGATCCTCGGTCGGGGCCACTCCATTGTCCTTGATGATTTCC
>JBEEFQ010000108.1:0-46576 GCA_041166245.1 Actinomycetota bacterium
GTGCACCTCAAGGGCACGTTCGCCCCGACCCGATGGGCAGGCGCCTACTGGCGGGAGCGGGCCAAAGCAGGCGAGACCAACGACGCCCGCATCATCAACACCAGCTCGCCGTCCGGGCTGTTCGGCAACGTGGGCCAGACCAACTACGGGGCGGCCAAGGCAGGCATCGCGTCGTTCACGATCATCGCGGCGCAGGAGCTTGGCCGGTACGGCGTGACGGCCAACGCGATCGCGCCGGTCGCCCGCACCCGCATGACGGAGAACCTGGGAGGCAACGCCGGCGCCGAGGTCCCGCCCGACAAGTTCGACATCTTCGCCCCCGAGAACATCTCACCGCTGGTTGTCTGGCTCGGGAGCCCGGAGTCGAAGGACGTCACCGGACGCGTCTTCTCGGTGGCGGGCGGACGCATCTCGGTGAACGAGGGCTGGCGCCGCGGGCCCACCGCGACCAAGGACGACCGGTGGGAGCCGTCGGAGCTCGGCAGCGTCGTCCCGGACCTGGTAGCCAAGGCGGCACCGAACTCGACCATGGCGGATTAGGAACAGAGGAGCGCGACATGCCCATCAACCCGGACGCAGTCGGAGCGGAGTCAGAGCCGGTCGAGACGTCGTGGACATCGAAGGACGCCCTCCTCTACGCGGTCGGCGTGGGCGCGGGGTCGGTCGATCCCGCCCAGGAGCTGCAATTCACCACTGAGAACAGTCAGAACATCGACCAGCAGGTGCTGCCGACGTTCGCGGTGATCGTGGGCATGGGCGGTGGCGCTTTCAGCAAGATCGGCGACTTCAACTGGGCCATGCTCGTGCACGGCGAGGAGTCGATCGAGCTGAACGGGCCCATCCCCGTCGAGGGCAAGGTGCGCACCACGTCGCGCATCACCGGCATCTATGACAAGGGCTCGGGCGCGGTCGTCGCCACCGAGGCGGAGTCGGTCGACGTCGCCACCGGCAACCCGCTGTTCAAGACGCGCATGTCGGCCTTCATCCGCGGCGAGGGCGGCTTCGGCGGTGACCGCGGCCCTTCGGGTGGGAAGAACCAGGCGCCCGACCGCGCGCCCGACCACAAGGTCACCTACGAGACCCGCGCCGACCAGGCCCTCACCTACCGGCTGTCGGGCGACCGCAATCCGCTGCACTCAGACCCGGAGTTCGCCAAGCTCGCCGGCTTCGACCGGCCCATCCTGCACGGTCTCTGCACCTACGGCTTCACCGGCCGGGCCCTGCTCCACTCGCTCTGCGACTCCGATCCTGCCCGGTTCAAGTCGATGGACGCGCGCTTCTCCAAGCCCGTCATGCCCGGCGACACCCTCACCATCTCCATGTGGGTCGACGGCAACGAGGCCGTCTTCCGCACCGAGACCCAGAACGGCGAGATCGTCATCGACAACGGCCTCTGCCGCTTCTCCTGAGCCAACCCCGCGGTTTCTGGTGCACTGACGGTCGACTATGGCAACCAGTGCACCAGAAACCTGATCTTCAGCCGGAGCAGCTGAGACAGCGCTTGTTGTGGGTGTGGCCGTCTTGTTCGTGTTGGGGGTCGGCGACGGCGCCGGGTGGGTCGTCGTTGGCGCCGATGGCGCCGGCGGGGACGAACGCCTTGGTGTCGGCCTGGGGCCACTGGCCGATCGCGTAGCGCTTCCCACCGTCGGACTTCATCATCATCCCGGTGCCCTGCTCCGACCGTTCGTCGGGGCCCTGGGCGTCGGCGGCCCACCAGATCTCGATGAAGTCCTCGACCGCCGTCGGGGACGACCGACTGAACTGGACGGTGGGGTGCCCGACGTCGCCCCCCGTGCGTGGATAGCTGTACATCCCCTTGGCGAACGTGTCCGCTGTCAGGTTGGGGCCGGCCATGTGGATGCCGGCGGAAAGCCACGCGAAGTACGTGGCGTAGATGTTGATCAGAACGCCCTCGTCACCCGGCCGCATCCCGGGCATGCCGTGGTGGAAGGCGCGGTAGCCGCCTGAGCGGTTGACGTGGGCCCACGTCACCCACAGGGGTGAGATGCCGAAGGCGTGACGCCACTGGAGCTGGTCGTACAGTCGCCCCGCGGCGGTGGTGTCGCTGAGGCCGAAGCCGAGGATGAGCCATTCGGGGTAGTACTGCTGCCGGGTCGCCTCCCCGGTGATGATGATCGGGTACAGGGGGTCAACCATCGGGATCACCGTGGTGACGCCGGCCTGCTTCATCTTGAGGATCAGGGATGTGACGTCCTGCTGGTTGCGACCCGGGTCGTAGATGTAGCTCGCTTCCGCGGTGAGGCGGATGCCTCGCTTGGCCAGCTCGGCGATGAAGTCCTCGTAGTTGCGGACCCGCTCCTGGTCGACCCGGCCCTCGTTCCCCACGATGTAGATCAGGCCGAATTTGCGGTTGGTCGTCTTGTAGCCCTGTGCCGGGTTGAGCTCGTCACCGGCGAACTTGGCTGGCTTCCCGTTCAGTCGCTTGGCGATGTACTCGGCCATCTGGGCACCGAACTCGGTCGCGGTGGGCAACGAGCTGAAGATGTACGGGTTGTTCTCCTGATAGAAGCGATTCGTCAGCGACGTCGTGCAGATGCAGATCACGCCACGCGCAGCCAGCTCCTTGCCGAAGATCGTCGGGATGACCGCCGCCGGGTTTCCCTCGATGACGGCGAACGCCTTGATGTCGTTGGCGATCTTCAGGGCGTCGGCCTTCATGGCCTCGTCGTTGGTGTCGTCGCCGCTGGCCTGGAAGTCCTGCAACACGATCTCGCGGCCATAGGTCTCGACGTGGTTGTTGGCGTAGCGCCGGAGGCCCTCGTAGGCGCGCTTCACCACCTCCTGGGGATCGGCCAGCTTGGCGCCCTGCAGGGTGGCCTGGGTGGCCGGGTCGATCGGCAGGAGATAGCGGATCACGAGGATCTTGTCCTTGGTGACGCCCTTGGCCGTGGCCCCGCCGTTGTCCCCGCTGAACGAGACACACGGCGGCGCGTAGAGGGAGATGCCCTTCATACGACCGTCAGGCCGGCAGTTGGGGCCCTTGCCCGCCTCGACCTTGGCGCCGCTACCGCCCCCGCTGGCGAGACGGCCGCCGCTCGCTCCGCCTCCCCCAGCCGCGCCGCCCCCCGTACCGCCGGTGCTCCCGCCGGCGCTCGCCACATCGGTGCCGCTGCCCTCGGCACCCGGCGTGGTGTCCTGCGTGTCGAGCGCCGGGCCCGCGCCCAACTCCGTCGTGCGGTCGGGTGCGTTGCCCGGCAAGAGGGCGACGAGCAGGACGAGGACGGTGACGACCACGAGGGTGGCGCCATAGCGGTCGATGAACTGCTTGAGGGTCACGGCGTGCCTCCGAAAGGATCCCACCGAGCTTCGCGCGCCCTGTGACATCCGTCATGGCGCCGCCCTAGGGTTCGCCCCGGTGAGCACCAACACCTCCCCGCGGGAGCTCTGGGACGACCTCGGCGACCGGCTCTCGCGGGCTTCGGAATCCCCCGATGCACGCACCGGTGCGAGCGTCGGTCTCACCGCCCTGGGATTCCTGGTGTTCGTGGGGATCCTCTGGCCCGCTCCGGTGCCCATCCTGTTCCTCGGCATGGTGCTGGGATCGATCAGCGCCCTCATCGCCCTCGGGATCGTGCTCATCTACCGGGCCAACCGCATCATCAACTTCGCCCAGGGCGACCTCGGCGCGGTGGCCGCCGTGCTGGCCGCGTCGCTCATCGTCGGCCCCAAGTGGCCGTTCTTCCTCGCGGTCGGCGTCGCCTTCCTGAGCTCGCTCGTCCTCGGGGCAGTGGTCGAGGTGTTGATCATCCGCCGATTCGCCAAGTCGCCGCGGTT
Organism: Actinomycetota bacterium; assembly: GCA_041166245.1. Classification (GTDB taxonomy): domain Bacteria; phylum Actinomycetota; class Acidimicrobiia; order Acidimicrobiales; family JAFATL01; genus JBEEFP01. Next base: position 3,796 of record JBEEFQ010000108.1, read on the forward strand.
GATCTTCACCGTGGCGACGATCGGCCTCCAGCAGGTCTTCGTCTTCGGCCAGCTCGCCCTCCCCCAGGCCTTCGGCTACGACACCGCGCCCCAGCCTCCCGTGCCGTTCGACTTCACCTTCCGCTGGGACTTCGTAGTGTTCAGAGGCGGCCACCTGCTGATCCTCATCGTCGTGCCCATCGTCATGCTCGGGCTCGCCGCCTTCTTCCGCTACACCCGCGTGGGCATCGCGGTGCGGGCGTCGGCCGAGTCAGCCGACCGCGCCGCCCTGCTCGGTGTCCCCGTCAAGCGGGTGCAGACGCTGGTGTGGGTCATCGCGGCCGGGCTCTCGGCCCTGGCGGTGCTGCTTCGGTTGCCCATCCAGGGCGTGTCGATAGGCGCGGCGCTCGGACCCGCCCTCCTCTTGCGCGCGCTCGCGGCCGCCGTACTGGGTCGCATGGAGATGCCCCGCACGTTCGCCTTCGCCCTCATCCTCGGGATGATGGAACAGGCGGTCCTCTTCGTCACCGGCCGAACACTGATCGTCGACGCCGTCATGTTCTTCCTGATCATCGGCGGCCTTGTCCTCCAGCGGCGGGGCCTTGTCTCTCGGGCCGAGGACGTCGGCGCATCGAGCTGGACCGCCATTCGCGAGGTCCGGCCTATCCCCAAGGAGCTGCGCTCAGAGCCGCTCATCCGGGGCGTCCTGATCGGCGGCGCGGTGCTGGCCGCCGTCGCTCTCCTCATCCTGCCGCTGGCCATGGGCCCGAGCGACGTGAACCTGCTCGGAGTCGGCCTCATCTTCGCCATGGTCATCCTCTCCCTCGCCCTCCTCACCGGATGGGCGGGTCAGATCAGCCTGGGCCACCTGGCCTTCACCGCCTTCGGCGCCGCGGTGGCGGGGACACTCGCCCAGCAGGGCCGTCACTTCTTCGTGTGCCTTTTGGTCGCCGGCCTCGTCGGCGCGCTGGTCGCGGTCGCGATCGGCATCCCCGCGTTACGGATCCAGGGCCTGTTCCTCGCGGTCACGACCCTCGCCTTCGCGCTTGCGACGGGCGTGTACTTCCTCAACGAGGAGTTCTTCCCGTGGCTGGTGCCCGATTCCAGTGTCCGCGTGCTGCGGCCCGTGCTCTTCGGCAAGTTCGACCTCGAGACCGAGCACACCTACTACTACGTGGTCCTCGTGCTGTTCGGGCTGACGGTGGCGTCGCTGCGCTCGCTGCGCAACAGCCGCTCCGGTCGGGTACTCGTCGCCACCCGTGACAACGTGCGGGCCGCGCAGGCCTTCGGCATCAGTCCCGTGCGGGCCCGGCTGTCCGCATTCGCGTTGTCAGGGTTCATCGCCGCCATGGCCGGTGGCGTCTACTTCTTCCACCAGCACGGCATCAGCACCACGTTGCTGGAGACCCCCCGCAACCTCTTGGTCTTCAGCATGGCGATCATCGGCGGGCTGGGATCGGTGCCCGGTGCCCTTCTCGGCTCCGGGTACCTCATGCTCCTCCAGAACTCGTCGCTGCTCGGATCGAGCCAGTCCCAGTTCCTCGCCTCCGGTGTCGGGCTGCTCCTCATCCTCATGGTCTTCCCCGCCGGCCTGTCGGGCATCCTCTACGACATCAGGGACGCGCTGCTGCGGCGCTACGCCAAGTCGCGGGGATTGATCGTGCCCAGCCTCTTGGCCGATGTGCGCGTCGAGGACGCGGAGGCGCCTCCCGACTTCGACGACATCCACGTGGAGTCGCTCCCGACCATCGAGCACGAGGTCGTACGGTGACCGCGTTGTTCGACCGCCTCCGGCCGTCGCGGACCGGGGTCAACACGCCCCCGGTCGAGGGGCGCATGCTCGAGGTCACCGACCTCGACGTCGCCTACGGAAAGACCCAGGTGCTCTTCGGCGTGGAGTTCCACGTCGACGAGGGCGAGATCGTCGCGTTGCTCGGCACCAACGGCGCCGGGAAGTCGACCCTCCTGTCTGCCATCGCGGGCCTGCTCGACCCCGGCCGAGGGCGGATCCTCTACGACGGCCGCGACATCACCCACTGGGACGCCAACGAGACGGTGGCCGCCGGCCTCGTCTACATGCCCGGGGGCAAGGGCGTGTTCCCGACACTCACCGTCGAGGAGAACATCAGCCTGGCGGGTTGGCTGTTCCGCAAGGAGCCGGAGTACCTCGAGGCGGCCGTCGCCCAGGTCCTCGAGTACTTCCCGGTGCTGCAGGATCGGTGGACGCAGAAGGCGGGGAACCTGTCAGGCGGAGAGCAGCAGATGCTGACCCTGGCCCAGGCCTTCATCGCCAGGCCCCGGCTGCTGATGATCGACGAGCTGAGCCTGGGTTTGGCGCCGGTCATCGTCGAGTCGTTGCTCGACATCGTCCGCGCCATCCACGCCCGTGGCACCACCGTGGTGCTGGTCGAGCAGTCGGTGAACGTGGCGATCACGCTGGCTCAGCGGGCTGTTTTCATGGAGAAGGGTGAGGTGCGCTTCGACGGGCCCACCTCGGAGCTGTTGGACCGCCCCGACATCCTGCGGGCCGTCTTCCTCAAGGGCGCGGCCGCGCACACGGGAGGCGATGGCCCGGGGGCCATCTTCGAACGGCGGCCATTCCTGCCCCACTGCGATGCATGCGGCCGGGAGCATGCCGTCGCCCTCGAGACCCGCGAGCTGGCGGTGAGCTTCGGCGGCGTGCGGGCCGTGAACGGGGTCGACATCCAGCTGCGCCAGGGACAGCTCATCGGCATCATCGGGCCCAACGGCGCAGGCAAGACGACGGTGTTCGATCTCATCTCGGGCTTTGTGACGCCGACGTCGGGGCGTGTGTTGCTCGACGGGACCGACGTCACCGAGCTGACCCCGTCCGCCCGCGCCGAGCTGGGACTGGGGCGATCGTTCCAGGACGCCCGGCTCTTCCCCACCATGACCGTGCGCCAGACCATCGCCACCGCCCTCGAACGCCACGTCTTGGTCCGCGATCCGATCGCCGCCGCCCTGCTCTCGCCCGCAGTGCGGCACGCCGAGCGCCTGGTGGACACCGAGGTCGACCGCCTCATCGAGCTCATGCGGCTCGAGGCGTTCGCCGACAAGTTCATCGGCGAGCTCTCGACCGGCACGCGTCGCATCGTCGACCTGGCCTGCTCGGTCGCCCACGACCCGACTGTGCTCCTGCTGGACGAGCCCTCGTCGGGGATCGCCCAGAAGGAGACCGAAGCCCTCGGGGCCGTCCTGCTCGACATCCGCGACAAGACGGGCGCGGCCATGCTCGTCATCGAGCACGACATGCCGCTGATCACCGGGATCTCGGACGAGCTGATCGCCCTCGAGCTGGGGGCGGTGGTGGCCCAGGGCTCACCCGACGCTGTCGTGAACGACCCGCAGGTGGTGGAGGGCTATCTGGGGACGACCGAAGAGGTCATCCAGCGGTCGGGCGGTGGCGCGCCCAAGCGCCGGCGACGGAAGAAGACGTGAGACGGGTCCGCGCGTTGCTGGCCGTTGGCCTGGTCGCGGCCGCGGCCGGGCTCGCGCTCCAGCCCGGCGGGGTCTCGGCCCAGGCCGCGGCGTCGATCGTCGAGACCGGGTGGTGGAGCCGGCAGCCGGCCGCCGTTCCCGGCAGCGCGTTCGAGGTCGCCCGGGCGCCCGACGGCGACGTCAGCGTGACCGCCTTCCGGATCCGCGTCGACGGCCAGGTCAGCTCTGCGCAGCTGCAGCTGGCCGAGGTCCAGGTCACCGGATCTCCGTCCTTGCAGATCTGCGCCACCCTGGCCACGTGGACCGCGCCCGCTCCCGCGCCCGGGATGTGGGACACACGCCCGGCACCCACGTGTGGCAGCACGCCGGTCCGACTCGCGCACAACGACGTGCAGAAGACCTGGACGGTGGACGTGCGCAGCTTCCTCCCGTCCGGTCAGCCGACCGCGTCGGTCATGGTCGTGCCCGCGCTCGACGAGTCCATCACCGTGCCGCCGCCGACCCCAGCCCCGCCCGTCGGGATACCGGTGGCGCCCCCGGTGACCCTGCCCCCGCCATCGACCATCCCCGGCCAGACGCCCGTACCACTGCCGTTCACTGCGAGCTTCAGCGGCGCCCAGCTCCTCGTGGAAGGGTCGGCGGGCGCGAGCGGAAGCCCGGCCGGTGACCTGAGCACCGCCCCATTCCTCGACACCGTCGGTGACCTGGGCACGTCCGACTCGTTCTTCGCAACGCCCGACATCCCGGCCCCGAGCGAGCAGGCCCTCGCCAGCCCGGCCCAGGTCGAAGGACGGTTCCCGCAACGAGGCGATGTCGGGCTCCCAGGCAAACGGGGCGCCAACCAGCCCTGGGGCCGCCTGCCGCTGTTCACCTTGCTGGCCGCCGCCATCGGCGGGGCGACGACCGTGGGCCGCAGCCAGCTGCGTGAGCGCGGCGTGCTCAGCACGTAGGTGACGCAGGCCCTGATCGAGACTCGCTTTCGCGCATGATCCCCCGTCCAGGGGCGGCGGTCTTTTGCGCAGAAGCGGAACCGGCGTCTCCTAACGTGACCTCATGCTGATCGAAGGACTCCCGCTGTGGATCGCGGAGACGAACGCGTGGATCGTCGCGCCCGACGGCCCGGGCGGCGAGTGCGTGCTCATCGACGCGCCGCCTGATCCGGCCCGGATCATGGAGCGCCTCGCGCACCACGGCCTGCGCCTGGCGGCACTGCTGTCGACTCACGGTCACCTCGACCACATCGGCGGCGTGGGCACGGTGGTACGGGCCACGGAGTCGCCCGACACGCTGCCCGTCCACATCCACGACGACGACAAGCACATGCTTCTCGACCCCATTGGATCGAGCGGGGGCTTCGCCAACTTCCTCGACATGTCAGCTCTCGACGTGCGGCCCCCCGAGCTCGTCTACGGCCTCGACGACGGCCAGAAGGTGTCGGGCGCGGGAATGACGTTCACCGCGCTGCACACGCCCGGTCACACCAAGGGGTCGGTGTGTCTGCAGCTCGAGGTCGAAGGCGAGGCGCCGGTGCTGTTCAGCGGCGACCACCTCTTCGCCGGCTCCATCGGCCGCACCGACCTGCCCGGCGGCTCCTACCAGCAGCTGATGGAGTCGATGGCCGAGAAGATCCTGCCCCTCGCCGACGAGGTCAACGTCCTGCCCGGCCACGGCCCCGTCACCACCGTCGGCCGCGAACGCGTCAGCAACCCCTTCCTGCTCGAGCTCCAACACGACCTGCGCCAGACCTGACCGCTCCATTGGGTGCACTTGTGGCCATATACGCCCCCAAGTGCACCCAATGATGTGCCCGGAGAGGGACTTGAACCCTCACGCCCTTTCGAGCAGAGGCTTTTGAGGCCTCCGTGTCTACCGGTTCCACCATCCGGGCCTGCCGGCCGAGGCTACCCAGCGGTGAACGCGTCCCTCGCGGCTTTGCCGCCGGTGCCGGTCAGGGACCAGTAGCCGTAGGTGCCGTCCTCGCGCAGCTCACGAGCCGCCTCGACCACCGCACCCAGGGCGGCGTAGGCAAAGGCGCCGCCGACGGAGATGCGGGCCACGCCGAGCTCCGCCAGCTCGGCGACGGGCGGACAGGCGGGATGGGCGAGCAAGCTGACGGGTCGGTCGAGTGATTCGACGAGGGAGCGGATCTCAGCGGCGTCGCGGATGCCCGGAGCGAACAGCACGTCGGCCCCGGCCTCCTGGTAGGCCACGAGCCGGGCGATGGTCTCGGCGAGGTCGGGGCGGCCGTGCAGGTAGTTCTCGGCCCGGGCCGTGAGCACCAGTCGCTCCGGGCCTGCGTGGGCGGCCTCGGCCGCGGCCGCCACCCGCTCGACAGCCCGCCCGGCGTCGTAGATGGGCGCGTCCTTGCGGCCGGTCGAGTCCTCGATCGAGCACCCGGCCAGACCCGCCCCGATCGCCAGCCGCACCGTCTCCGCGACCTCAGCGGGATCGTCGGCGAACCCGTTCTCCAGATCGGCCGAGATGGGCACGTCGGTCGCGGCTGCGAGCGCGGCGCCGTGGGCGATGGCCTCGTCGCGCGCGACCGAACCGTCGAGCCGCCCGAGTGTCGCCGCGAATCCGCTGCTGGTGGTGGCCAAGGCCTCGAACCCGAGGGACGCCAGGAGTCGAGCCGATCCGACGTCCCATGGGTTGGGCATGAGCAGCGGTGCACCCGGTCGGTGCAGCGCGAGGAAGCGGTCACAGACGGTCATCGCCGGTGTCTACCATCGCCCCGTGCCGCTCTTCCGCCGCCGTCCCCACCGTCGTCGTCGGCGACTCCTCATCATCGCCGGGCTCGCCGGCGCGGCTACCGCGTTCAGGAACCGCAAGCTGGCCGAGAACGAGCGACGCATGCAGCCACCGCCGCCCCACTGACGCGGACGAGCGAGATGGAGATCAGGGGCCGGTGCACGGCAGACCCAGGCAGGTGTCGCGCACGCCCTGACCTCCCAGGAACGCCGCCTTCATGGCCCGGTTGGTCACTTGGGCGCGGGGGAAGCCGTGCGGGTCCTCGCCCGCGGTCGCCGGCGTGTTGTCCAGCGGCACCTCGGGCGTCATGTTCGAGTCCCAGTAGACGATGGCCGAACCCTGGTGCGGATAGGTCCCGATGCATTCGAGGCCCCAGAAGGGCTCGGTCTGCGCCGTCCTGCCCGGTGCCAGCGCCGGACAGCGCAGGGCGGCGCCGATGGTGCGGGCTTCGGTGTTCGCCGTGACGTTGGCGACCTGGTGGTCGGCGAACGCCACCATGAGCAGCACCTCATGGGACGGCGTGCCCGGCAGCGGGTCTCGCTCGATGTGCGCCGCGTAGCCGTTGGCCTCGGCCCTGTCCCAGAGCATCTGCATGAGATCGAAGATGAGGAGTTGGTCGAGCCGGTCGGGGTAGGTCGACTTGAAGAACTTCTCGTAGCGCGCCCAGTCGGTGGAGCGGTCGAGCAGCGTCGAGTAGTTCATGCCCGGCACGCCGAGCACGCCGCGTGTGATGTCCTGGGCCACGCCCATGAGCGCGCCGCCGATGATGCCGCCCTGGCTGTTGCCGTCGTAGAAGACCTCGCTGGTGTCGATGAGGGAACGGCCCCCGGCCTGGAACGCGGGGGCGGCGGCGAAGGCCCGCTCGTCCTTCATGAGCCGGGCGAGGAACAGGAAGTTGAGGATGCCCTGCTGCACCCGGTCGGCCAGGGCCGGGAAGTTCGACGCGTCGACGAGGATGGACCCGACGGTGCCGATGTCCTCGGTCGCCATGCCGATCCAGTCGGCCGCGCAGAACGCGAAGTTGTGCTCGGCCGCCATCCGTTTCACGTTGCCCGCGTTCACCTCGCTCTGACCGCCGAGGAGCCCGTGCCCATAGAGCGACGGCCGGGCTGGCGCGCCGAGCGCGCTCCGGGGGATGTTGCACGTGAAGGTGGCATCCATGGTCGCCGAGCCGCCGATGCGGGTGGGCAGCCCGTCGGGCGAGCCCACGTAGTTGAACCGCGAGCCGGTGCTCCCTGTCGGCGTCGACAGGTAGTTCGGGACGGTGAAGGTACCCGTGACCTGCCGGGCCAGCTCGGCGCTGTCTGCTTCGGTGTACTCGGTGACGGCCCCGATCTCGAACGACGGCGGGCCCCCGGCGAGCGAGGCGAAGGCGTCGTCGCGGATCTCGAGCATCCGCGCCGTCTGGTTGGCCGTACTCGCCACTGTGAAGTCCCACGCGAGGAACAGGTCCCTGCTGCGCAGCCCCGCCCGGCGGAGCTGACGGGCCATGGCTCGCACGTGCGCGTCATTGCGGCTGGCCTGGAACTCGGCCGACGGGGCGATGCGCCGGCCCGCGGCGTTCCGGAGAGCGCCGAGTCCGACGACGTACCGCGTCCCCTCCTCCAGGTTGACCGCGGGACGGACGATGAGCGCCTGGCGCGCCGGGTCGGTGGCGCGCGCGTCGAGCTCGGCCCAGAACGGGTGCCGCTGCCCGGTGCGGGTGTTGAGCAGGACGATGGGCTGGGTCCGCTCCAGCGAACGGCCGATGGTGCCGATCGTCGCCACGCCCGACTTGGCCAGGTCCACGCCCGGCACGACGGTGAGGACGGCAGCGCCGGGGCTGAAGCCGTCGTTGCGGTTCCACTCGGTCGGGTCGATGGGCTTGCCCGCGAACGACCTCGGCATACCGAGCAACGGGAGGTTCACTCGCCGGCCCGTCGGCGTGGTCGGGTCGGGCAGCGTCCAGCGGTCGTTCGGGAACGGGAACAGGCACTCGGTCGGATCGGTCTCGTCGCACTCGGCGGGAGGGAGCGCGTCGGTGACGGGCTGGGTGCGCGGGATCAGCTCGGTCGGCAGCGCGGGGACGGCGTCGATGAGCGACTCGGGATCGGTGGGATCGATCTCGTCGGCCGCTCTCGCCGCCACGCTGAGGCCGGACGCGCACAGCAGCAGCACGAGGACGGACGCGACGCGCCCACGGAAGGTCATCCCACTGGATTCGCCAGCGAGGGCGGCTACCCCTCCAGCGAGGCGAGCAGGTTTGCTGACGTGTTGGCGGGGCTGACCTTGTACCAGGCCTCGGCGATCTTGCCCTTCTCGTCGATGAGGAACGCCGAGCGCACGATGCCCATGTACTTCTTCCCGTACATGCTCTTCTCGGCCCACACCCCGTAGGCCTCGGCGACGGTGTGCTCCTCGTCGGCGAGGAGTGGGAACCCGAGCCCGTACTTCTCGTCGAACTTGGCCTGCTTCTTGGATGCATCGGGGCTGATCCCGAGCACCGCGGTGTCGCCGATCTGGCCCGAGACATCGCGCAGGCCGCACGCCTGCGCTGTGCAACCTGGCGTATCTGCCTTGGGGTAGAAGAAGACGAGGACCTTGCGTCCCTTGAAGTCGGACAGCTTGACCTTGGAGCCGCTCTGATCCTGCAAGGTGAAGGCGGGGGCCTTGTCCCCGGGGCTGAGTGTCGCCATGGCGGCGTACCTTAGGTCGGTGGACCGGCCCAGCGATCTCGACATCGGAGCCTTCAGCGATCACGGGCCATGGGTCGTCGACCCGGCATCGATGACGTGGCGCAGCGGGCTGCCTGCCCTGCGGGCCGCCAGCGCGGGCAGCGTCCCCGGCCTCGTGCGGCGCCGGCGCCTGCCACCCGGTGCGCGGGTGGTCACCGTGGGCCGCCGTCTCGTGGTCGCCGTCGGCGCGTGGTACTTCGGCGCCCGGCGCAAGGGCCAGGAGACGTCGAGGGCGGACCTCTCCCGCCGGCTACGAAGGGCTTTCGAACGCCTGGGACCCACCTACATCAAGCTCGGCCAGATCCTCTCGTCGGGCGAGGGCATCTTCCCCGATGAGCTGGTGGCGGAATTCAAGCTGCTGCGTGATCGCGTGCCGTCGGAGTCCTTCGCCGACGTGCGCATGGTCGTCGAGACCGACCTGGGGCGTCCGCTCGAGGAGGTGTTCTCGTCGTTCGACCAGAAGCCCATCGCGGCAGCGTCGATCGCCCAGGTGCATCGGGCGACACTGCGCACGGGCGAGGACGTCGTGGTCAAGGTGCAGCGCCCACAAGTCGCCTCACTGGTGCGGCGCGACATCGCGGCCATGAGCTGGATCGCCCCCGTGCTCGTGGGGCGCATCCCCGTCTCCGCCCTGGCCAATCCTCCGGCCTTGGTCGAGCTGTTCGCCGAGACCATCGTGGAGGAGCTCGACTTCCGGCTCGAGGCCGAGAACATGCTCGACATCGCCCACATCCTGGCCGAGACGAATCAGCGGGCGTTGGTCGTACCCCGACCGCACCCCGAGCTCGTCACGCGACGGGTGCTGGTGATGGAGCGGCTGAGCGGCTTCGCTTGGGACGACGTGGCCGGCATGAAGGCGGCCGGCATCGACACGTCAGCGGTCGTGCGGGCCTGCCTGGTCTGCTTCATGGAGGGCGCCATGCTCTTCGGCGTGTTCCATGGCGACCTGCACGGCGGCAACCTCATGGTCCAGCCCGACGGCAAGGTCGCGCTGCTGGACTACGGCATCACCGGTCGCCTCGATGAGCCGCGACGCCTCGCGTTCCTCCGCCTGCTCATGGGCGGCACCGTCAACGACGTGAAGCTTCAGCTGGGCGCATTGGTCGACCTGGGTGCGCTCCCGTCCGGCACCGACCTCGACGCGGTCATCCGCGACCTCAACCTCGACAAGCCGATCAAGGACCCGACCCAGATGAGCGCGGACGAGCTCATGGGCGAGATCCGCGACCTGACCAAAGCCCTCCTCGGCTACGGCGCTCGCATGCCCAAGGAGCTCATGCTCTTCGTCAAGGACATGATCTTCACGACCTCGACCGCGCTCACCATGGCGCCGGACGCGGACATCTTCGAGGAGATCATCAAGATCTCCACCTACTTCGCCACCACCCACGGCGACCGCATCGCTCGGGACATCGGGATCGACCCCCGCGAGGTGGAGCTGGATCTCGATGGGGTACGGGCGTCGATGGGGATCGCCGATGGCCGGGAGTCGCTGACCATGAAGGAGCTCGAGGAACGGCGAGCCCTCATCCGCCAGCGCATGGAACAGGGCGGTCGTCGCCGGCGTTGACGGATGGAGCGACGCCAGCAGGGGTACGCATTCACCATGGCCAACGACCGGGACACGATCCGCCGCATCGCCGAGGAGTCGAAGACATGGGCCGTCGTCGGCCTCTCCCCCGATCGCTCGCGGGCCAGCAACGGCGTGGCCCAGTTCCTGTTGGCGCGGGGTTACCGCGTGATCCCGGTGAATCCCCAGGCAGGGTGCGATGAGATCCTGGGCCAGCGCTGCTACCCCGACCTGGCGTCCATCGAGGAGCCAGTGGACGTGGTGGACGTCTTCCGGCGCTCGGAACAGGCAGGCGTGCACGTGGACGAGGCCATCGCCATCGGCGCCAAGGCGGTGTGGCTCCAGCTCGGCGTCATCGATGAGCGCGCCGCGGCAAGAGCGCGCGAGGCGGGCCTCGATGTCGTGATGGACCGCTGCCCCAAGATCGAGTTCCCCGGTCTCAGCCTGCGCCGAACCGGCTAGCGCTTCATTGCGTCTTGCAGGGCGGCCAGCTGGGCGCTGGTGCCGATGGCGATGAGGATCTGACCTGCCTCGATCACAGTTTCAGGCGAGGGGTTGGTCGTGAACTTGCCAGTGCGGTCGTCGCGCATGGCGAGCACCAACGCACCTGTTCGGTCGCGCAGGTGGGCGTCGCGCAGGCTCTTGCCCTCGAGGGCGGATCCGAACGGCACCAGCATCTCTTCGAGACGGAACTCGAGGCTGCCGTCGTGCATGACCACGTCGAGGAACTCGGCGACATGGGGCTGCAACGCGAAGGCCGCCATGCGGGCGCCGCCGATGCTCTGGGGGTTGACCACCCGGTTGGCGCCGGCGCGCGTGAGCTTGTCCTCGGCCGAGTCGATCCGGGCGCGAGCGATGATGAACAGGTCAGGTGAGAGCGCCCGCCCCGACATGGTGACGTAGAGGTTGTCGGAGTCGGTGGTGAGAGCCGCGGCCAGCACACGGGCGCGCCCGATGCCCGCCGCCCGCATGACGTCGTCGTCGGTGGCATTGCCGCAGACATTCGGGTGCGGGCACTTCTGCAGCCGTTCCGGGTTCTCGTCGATGATGACGGCCTCCTGGCCCGCACCGGTGACGTAGCGCGCCAGGGCCTGCCCGACTCGCCCCCACCCGCAGATCACGACGTGGTCCTTCATCTCGCTGATGGTGCGCTCCATGCGCCGCCTCCCGACAACATTGCCGATCTCACCCTCGACGAAGGCTTCGATCAGGACACTGAACGTGTACAACGCGGTGCCGACCCCGACGAGGATGAGGCCGATGGTGAAGACCTTGCCGGCGCGGTCGAGTGGTTCGACCTCGCGGAACCCGACCGTCGTGATGGTCGTGATCGTCTGATAGACGGCGTCGAGGGCGCCGAAGCCGAGGATCATGTAGCCGACGGAGCCGGCGACAGTGATCAACGCCAATCCGCCCAGGCCCAGCCACAACCGGCGGAGCGGGTGCATCTACCGGCGCAGGAAGCGCCGCGACCACCAGTCGGGGTCGCGCGCGTGGGCATGGAAGTGATCGGGTATCTGGCGCATGATCCGGTCCACCGAGTAGCCGCCATCGCCGAACCGGGCCGTGGCCGCTGCCTCGAGGTGGCCGATCATGTGAGCCAGCACGTCATCGGGCGGTTCCACCGCGTGCTCCTTCCAGACGACCATCGGCACGTCGCAGATCTCACAGTCCGCGACCCAGCACACGTCGTCCTCGTGGTGCCACGGCGTGATCTTCGCCGCCTCGCACAGCTCGCACTGGGCCATGGGCCGCCCACACTAGAGGTGCCACCACCACGGGCCGGGGGTCTGCATCCTTGGGCGGGCGTCCATTTCTGGTGAGAATGCCATCGATGGGATGGCTCTCCTACCGCGTCCGCGCCGACCTCCGGCGCCGCTGGCGCGCCCTCGTAGCCCTCGCGATGTTCGTCGCACTCGTAGGTGGCGTGGTGCTCACCGCGGCTGCAGGTGCCCGGCGCACGTCGACTGCAGTCGATCGCCTGGGACGGGAGGCGCTCGAGCCCCACACATTCCTCGACACGAGGGAAGCCGACCCGGCCAAGACGAAGCGGATCGCCGATCTGCCGTCCGTGGAGGTGGCGGCGCCCGTCGCCTTCACCTGGGCCTTTCCCCGCGACGAGGGCTACTACCCACTTCTGGCGGCCATGGACGATCAGGCGCAGCGGACGGTCGCCAAAGGACTGCTTGTGGCCGGGCGTCGGCCCCGGCCGGGCGCTGCCGACGAGATCGTCGTGGCCGAGGCCATGGCCGAGCGCCTGAAGCTCCGCGCTGGTTCGAGCCTCCACCTGGACACGTTCACCGAGGAAGGTGCGGCGCGCCTCGAAGAGAGCGAGGGCAACCTCGAACCAGATGGTCCCCCGGTCACGCTCCGTGTGGTCGGGATCGTGCGCGCCACCCAGGACGTCGCTGTCCGGGGCGACGATCCGACCATCTCCATACTTCCCCGCGCCTTCTACGAGAAGTACCGGGGCCAGATCGGCATGGCCGAGGGCAACTTCTTGATGCGGTTCCGCGACGGACCGGACGCATCGGCAGCATTCGTTCGCGAACTGCGTCAGCTGTACGCCGGTGGCCCTTCGCCGGGTATCGACGCTGGTACGAACACGGTGCAGCTCCTCGGACAGTCGACCGACGTCCAGGCCACCGGCCTGGCTGTCTTCGCCGGGGTGTTCCTGCTGTTCGGCGTCGGAGCCGTCGCACAGGCCATGACCCGATCCGTGTACGCCGGGAGCCCCGACCAGGTCTCCCTGGCCAGCATCGGTGCGACGCGCCAGGGTCGCCTTCTCGCGGCCGCGCTGCCCTCGGCCTTGGCCGCTGCCGCTGGGTGCCTCGGTGCCATCGCCGTCGCGATGGCCGCCTCCCCGATCCTCCCCGTGGGACTCGCTCGACAAGCCGACCCCGATCCCGGCGTCTACTTCGACACACCCGTCGTCCTCGGAGGCGCTGGCGTGCTCCTGGCGATCGTCCTCGGGCTCGCAGTGTGGCCCGCGTGGCGGCTGAGCCGGCGCCCCCTCGCCGCCGACGCGGCACAGCCTCCGCTCGCTCGACCGTCGCTGGCCAACCGACTGGCGCGCACAGGCCGCCCGTCGCTCGCCGTCGGCGTCGACATGGCGACCAGGCAGGGACGGGGCGCCACCGAGGTGGCCGTGCGCACGGCGTTCGCGGGCGTCCTCGTCGGCGTCGCCGGCCTCGCCGCGACCGTGGTGTTCGCGGCCAGCCTGCAGGGTCTCCTCGACACACCGGCGCGCTACGGCTGGACCTGGGACGTTGCCGCGTCCACCGCGGACGACACGTCGGCGGTCGAGGCTCGAGCCGACGTGGACGCGGTGGCCATCGGGCTGCTGGACCGCACTGCCGAAGTAGGGGGCCGCGCCGTCTACGTCACGGCCATCGAGCCCAAGAAGGGCACCATCGATCCACCGGTGGCCGACGGGCGAGCGCCGCGGAGTGGGGACGAGGTGGCGCTCGGGGCCGAGCTCCGCGGCCGCTTGGGCGACCCCGATCGCGTGCTCTTCCGCGCCAACGAGCGCGAGGCGACGTTCCGTGTCGTCGGGACCGCAGTCAGCGCCAGCGTGGGCGATCCCATCTCGATGGATGGTGGCGCCCTCATGACGCCCGACGGCTTGAAGCGCCTCGCCCTGTACGAATACCTCCAGGATTCCTCGGGTTACAACCAGGCCCTCATCAAGTTCCGACCTGGCGTCGACGTGCGGAAGGCGGCCGCCACGATCAAGGTGCATGACGAGAACGACCGCACGATCACCTACCCGAGCCCGCCGCCGGAGGTGGAGAAGCTCGTGCAGGTGCGGGGCCTCCCGCGCGTGCTCGGCCTGTTCCTCGCTGCACTGGCGGCCGTCGCCCTCCTGCACGCGTTGGTGCAGACCGTGCAGCGCCGCCGCACCGAGCTGGGGGTGCTGCGCGCCATCGGGTTCACGCGTGGTCAGGTCGCGGGCGCCATCGGCTGGCAGGCTGCTGCGCTCGCGGTGGTGGGAGCCGCGGTGGGTCTGCCCGCGGGCGTGGCCGTCGGCCGCTGGGTGTGGACGATCGTCGCCGACGGGCTCGGGATCGCGCCCCAGCCCGAGGTGGCCGTCCCGCTCCTGCTCGTCGTGCCCGCCGCAGTCGCTGTCGCCGCGTTGCTCGGCAGCGCGCTCGGCGGCCTGGCGGGACGAACGCCGCCCGCGATCTCGCTGCGGACGGAGTAGCTAAGCAGCAGAGTCGGCTGCGGGGTCCCACGTGGCCAGGTCGGCCAAGCGGGGATCGTTGGAGAAGACCTCGACCAAGGGCTGGTGCAGGAGGCGCAGGCGCTTGCGCAGCCGCTCGACCTCGAGGTGCTGGTTCCACAGCACGAGGGTGACCACGACACCGGCCTCGCCGGCACGCGCGGTGCGGCCCGAGCGGTGCAGGTAGGACTTGTGGTCCTCGGGCGGGTCGTAATGCACGACCAGGTCGATGCCCTCCACGTGGATGCCGCGTGCCGCAACGTCGGTGGCGACCAGCACGGGCAGCTTGCCGGCGCCGAAGTCGGCCAGCGCCTTCTCGCGATGCTGCTGCCGGAGGTCGCCGTGGATGGCGCCCGCCTTCACGCCCTCGGTGCGCAGGTCGCGCACGAGGCGGTCGGCGCCCCGCTTGGTGCGCACGAACACCAGCGTGCGCTGGCCACCGTTGGAGATGGCGGCCGTCACCTTGACCTTGTCCATCTGGTGCACGGCGAGGAATCGGTGCTGCATCTCGTCGACGGTGGCTTCCTTCGACTCCACCTCGTGGCGCACCGGGTTGTTGAGATAGAGGCGCACGAGCCGGTCGACGTCACCGTCGAGCGTGGCCGAGAACAACATCGTCTGGCGCTCGCCCTCGAAGCGGCGCAGGATCCACTCGACCTGGGGCATGAACCCCATGTCGGCCATGCGGTCGGCTTCGTCGAGCACGACCATCTTGACGGCGGCCACCGAGATCTCGTTGCGATCGAGCAGGTCGATGAGGCGGCCCGGCGTGGCCACGACGATGTCGACGCCCTTCTTGATGGCGCGCAGCTGGCGGTCCATGGCCTGGCCGCCATAGATGGTGCCGATGCTCAAGTCGCGCACCTTGCCGAGCGGCTCGAGCACCTCGCCCACCTGCACGGCCAGCTCGCGCGTGGGAACCAGGATGAGGGCGTGCGGGCGGCCGGGCTCGGCCTTGGTGGTCTTCTCGAGGAGGGGGATGCCGAACGCCAGCGTCTTGCCCGAGCCCGTCTTGGCCTTGCCGAGGACGTCACGACCGGCGCGCGCGTCGGGGATGGTCATCAGCTGGATTGGGAACGGCTCGGTGATGCCCTGCTCGTCGAGGACTTGGACGAGATCTTCGGGCAGGCCGAGCTCGTGGAACGTAGTTACCGTCATCTCTCTCACGTGCTCGCGGCAGCAAGCATAACTCAGCCCGCGTCGAGGGCAGCGCGCATGGCCCCAACGGCCTCACCGAGCTCCTCGGGGGTCGCGCCGTCGAGCACCAGGCGCATGAGGGCCGAACCGACGATCACGCCGTCCGCTTCGGCGCACGCCTCGACCGCCTGTTCCGGCGTGGAGACGCCCACGCCGATGAGCACGGGCTTGTCGGTTATTGCCTTCAGGCGCTTGGCCAGCACCGCCGCCGACCCGGCCAGCTCGCGACGCTCCCCCGTCACGCCCATCACGCTCACCGTGTAGACGAAGCCCTGGGTGCGCCGGCACAGCTCGGCAAGCCTCTCGTCGGGCGTCACCGGCGTCGCGAGCAGCACCGTCTCCACTCCCCCGTCGTCGGCGGCACGGGCCCAGTCGTCGAGCTCCTCGAGTGGCAGGTCGGGGACGATGGCCGCACACACACCCGCGTCGCGCAACATGCGGGCGAAGCGCCGGTGCCCGCTGCGGAAGACGATGTTGTAGTAGGTCATCGCGAGCATCGGCACCGAGGTGTCTATGTGCTCGAGGTCGGTCATGATGCCGGCCGGTGTCGCGCCGAGCTCGAGAGACCGCTGCGAGGCCTCTTGGATGGTGGGCCCGTCCATGACCGGATCGGAGAAGGGGATGCCAACTTCCACCGCGTCGGCTCCGGCGATGGCCATGGCCTGCAGGTGCGCCGTCCACTGGGCCCCGAGCCCACCCGTCATGTAGGGCACCAGCAACTTCCGCCCCGCACCCCGCGCCTCGCGCAGGACCGACTCGAGCGTCATCGGACCGAGTCACTCTCGTTCTTTGGCGCGTTACCCCGAATATATGGGGGTGACGCGCCAAAGAACGGAGTCGAGGTCACAGCTCGGGGCCCAGGAGGCCCATGACCTGCTCGGCGTCCTTGTCGCCCCGGCCGGACATGGTGACGAGCACGGTGGACCCGGAGGGAAGCTCGGCGGTGCCCGCGGCGCGCGCCAGCCAGGCGATCGCGTGGGCCGGTTCGAGCGCGGGGATGATTCCCTCGGTGCGAGCCAGCAGCTGTAGGGCGGCGAGCACCTCGTCGTCGTTCGCCTCCACGTACGTGGCGCGGCCGATGGAGGACAGGAACGCGTGCTCGGGGCCGATGCCGGGGTAGTCGAGGCCGGCGGAGATCGAGTGGGCCTCGACCACCTGCCCGTGCTCGTCCTGCAGCAGCATCGACTTCGACCCGTGCACGACGCCCGGGATGCCGTGGGAGATGGCCGCGCCGCCCGCGGCCTCGACGCCGATGAGCTTGGCGTTCGTGTCGACGAATCCCGCGTAGGTGCCCGCCGCGTTCGACCCTCCGCCGACGCACGCCACGACGTAGTCGGGGTCGGCGCCGTCGAGCAGCTCGCGGCACTGCCGGAACGCCTCCTCGCCCACCACGCGCTGTAGCTCGCGCACCATCCACGGGTAGGGGTGCGGACCCATGACCGACCCGAGGCAGTAGTGCGTCGACTCCACGCTCGCCACCCAGTCGCGAAGCGCTTCGTTGATGGCGTCCTTCAGGGTGCGGCTGCCGGAGCCGACGGGCCGGACCTCGGCGCCGAGCAGCTGCATCCGGAACACGTTGAGCTCCTGGCGCTCCACGTCGACCTCGCCCATGTAGACGACGCAGTCGAGGCCGAAGAGGGCGGCCGCCGTGGCGGTGGCGACGCCGTGCTGGCCGGCGCCCGTCTCCGCGATCATGCGCTGCTTGCCCATGCGCTTGGTGAGCAGGGCCTGGCCGATGACGTTGTTGATCTTGTGCGAGCCCGTATGCGTCAGGTCTTCGCGCTTGAGCAGCACGCGCACGCCGAGCTTCTCGGAGAGGCGCTTGCACTCGGTGACGGGCGTGGGCCGGCCCGCGTAGTCGCACAGGATCGCTGCGTACTCGTCCCGGAACGCCTGGTCACCCCACGCAGAGCGGAACGCCTTCTCCAGCTCGAGGCATGCCGGCATCAGCGACTCAGGGAGGAAGCGGCCGCCGAACTCGCCGAAACGGCCGTCGTCGCCCGGCTCCCCCATGAGGGACACGCTCTGCTCCTTGGTTCGCTCGCCAAACCCCGGGTCGCTCACCGGCGCTCCTCCGATCGGAGCGGCCGTTCGGCTGCTGCGTACGCAGGATGGCGCCGGCGAGGGTCTCGCTGCCACATTGGTTCGCTCGCAAGCTCGCTCACGTCAGATCCGCCTGCCAGTCGTACGGGCCGATCTCCTCGCCCTCGTAACGAGGTACGGCCGCGGCCTTGGCCGCGGCGATGAAGGTGCGCAGCTTGGTGGGGTCCTTGCGGCCGGGCCGGGACTCGACGCCGGTCACGACGTCGACCCCCCACGGGTGGGCTTGGCCGATGGCCTCGGTGACGTTCTCGGGCGTGAGACCGCCTGCGAGGAGGAGGCGGGCGCCGGGAGGAACCCCGTCGACCAGCTTCCAGTCGAACACGATGCCCGAGCCCGGGTCGGGAGCGTCGAGCATGACCAGGTCGGCGCCGTACTCCAGAGCGCGGTCGACGGCGCGTGAGCCCGCCGGGAACGCCTTGATCACGATCGGCACCCGCTCCCGCACCCAGCGCGCCTGCTCGACCGACTCCTGCCCGTGCAGCTGAGCCGCCTTGAGCCCGGCGTGGTTCACCACCTCGACCACCCGCTCGGGGTGCTCGTCGCGGAACACGCCGACCGTGAGGATCTCCGGCGGCAGCCGCTTGACGATGTCGCCCACCTTGGTGGGATGCACCTGACGGGGTGACGGGGCGAAGATGAAGCCGAGGGCGTCGGCGCCCATGGCCACGGCCAGCAGCGCGTCGTCCTCCGTGGTCGTCCCACAGATCTTCACGAACATCGCATGGCCCTCACGGCCTCGGCCGGATCACCGGCCGTCACCAGGGACTCGCCCACCAGGACCGCGTCGTAGCCCGCAGCCCGCAAGGCCGACGCGTCCGGTTGGTCGCGCACGCCGGACTCGGCGACCTTGACCACGTCAGCGGGCATGCGCTCGGCCAGGCGCGACGCAAGCTCGCGGTCGACCTCGAAGGTGCGCAGGTCGCGTTGGTTGACACCCACCAGGTCGGCGCCGGCAGCAACCGCCCGCTCGAGCTCGGCTTCGTCGTGCACCTCGACCAGGGCGGCCAGCCTCAGCTCCCCGGCCAGCGCCCGGAAGGCCACGAGCTCCGCGTCATCGAGGGCGGCCGCGATCAGCAGCACCGCGTCGGCACCCATGATGCGGGCGTCGCACACGTCGGCCTCCGACACGGTGAAGTCCTTGCGCAGCACCGGCAGGTCGACGGCGGCCCGGGCCGCGGTGACGTCAGCCGCCGACCCGCCGAAGTACGTCTCGTCGGTGAGGACGGACAGGCAGGCGGCCCCGCCCGCCTCGTAGTCCTTGGCCAGCACGCCAGGGTCGAGATCGGGCGCCAGGTCGCCCTTGGACGGCGACCGGCGCTTGATCTCGGCGATGACCGACAGGCCGTCCGCCCGTAGGGCCGCACGGAACGGGCGCACCGGCTCGGCCGCCTTCGCGGCTTCGATCAGGCCCTCGACGGGCCGGGTGTCGGCCCGCGCCGCGGCGCGATGGGAGGCAATGATCTCATCCAGGTAGGTCGCCACGGCGTGACGAGCGTACCGGCCAAGGGTTCACACTTCCCTCACCATTGGGTGCCACGCTTGGGCTTCGTGACGCCTGACCTCGGCACGATCGTCGTCATCGAGGACGACCCCAACATCGCCGACCTCGTCGACATGTACCTCCGCCAGGAGGGCTTCCGCGTGCTCCAGGCGACGGAGGGCGAGCACGGTCTCGAGGTGATCGAACGGGAGAAGCCCAGGCTGGTGATCCTCGACGTCGGCCTGCCGGGCCGCCTCGACGGTCTCGCGGTGTGCCGACATTTGCGCGCCGCGGGCTCCGTCCCCGTGCTCATGCTCACCGCGCGCGACGCCGAGATCGACCGCATCCTCGGCCTCGAGATGGGCGCCGACGATTACGTGACCAAGCCCTTCTCCCCGCGCGAGCTGGTGGCCCGAGTGAAGGCCATCCTGCGCAGGGCGGACGGCCCGGCCCGAGATGTGCCGGACGTGCTCGTGGCCGGCGGGGTCGAGGTCGACAGCGGACGCCGCGAGGCGCGGGTCAACGGCACGGTCGTGCCCCTCGCCACCCGCGAGTTCGACCTCCTGCGCTTCCTGGCCGAGAACCTGGGCCTGGCCCTGAGCCGGCGCCAGCTCCTGGAGAACGTGTGGGGACCGGATTGGTACGGCGACGAACGCACCGTCGATGCCCACGTCCGCCAGCTCCGCAAGAAGCTCGGCGACGCCCTCCCCCTCGCCACGGTGTGGGGCGTCGGCTATCGGCTGGACTGACGGGCGAAGCCGATGCGCCGACGCCTCACCATCGCCGTGGTCGCCCTCGTGGCGGGGGCGCTCGTGGTCGCCGGTCTGGGGACGCTGCTGCTGATCCGACGGTCGGCGAGGGACGAGACCCGCCACGAGCTGGTGCGGCAGGCGACGGCCATCGCCGATCGAGCCGATGGCGCCAGCGCCGCCAACCTGGCGGTCCTCCGGCGGGCCATGCAACTCGAGGGCGCGGTCGTCGTCGCCATCGGACCGGGTGGCCTGACCCGAGACCCCCTCCCCAGCGGAGTCACCGCAGCCGACCTCGACGTGGAGCGACTGCGCGCCGGCGAGGTCGTGGTGGGCAGTCGCGGCAAGCTCGTGTTCGCGGCCGCGCCGGTGGTCCGGCCCCGTGCCGTCCTCGCCGTGGTGCTGACGCAGCGCGTCGGCGGAGGCGAGCGCCGCGCCGGCGTCTACCTACTGCTCACCGGAGCGGCCAGCCTCACCGTCGCCGCGCTGGTCGCGGGCTGGCTCGCAGTCCGCGTCACGCGGCCTCTCGCGACGGCCGAGGCCGCCACCCGACGCATCGCCGAGGGCGACCTGGCCGCGCGCGTCCCGGTGCCAGACGACAGCGACCCGGAGGCGGCGTCGCTCGCCCGATCCATCAACACCATGGCCGCCACGCTCGCCCGCTCCCAGGGCCTCGAGCGTCAGTTCCTCATGTCCGTCTCGCACGACCTCCGCACGCCGCTGACGTCGATACGAGGATTCGCAGAGGCGATCAGCGACGGCACGGCCACCGACCCATCGCGTGCCGCGCGTGTGATCGCGGCCGAGGCCAGGCGGCTCGAGCGGCTCGTAGGCGACCTCCTCGACCTGGCCAAGCTCGACGCCAAGCAGTTCTCGTTCCACCCCCGGCCCGTCGACGTGTGCGAGGTGGTGCGGGAGACGGCCGAGGGCTTCGAGCGATCGGCCGAGGACGCTGGCGTCACCATCGACGTGCGGGTTCCCGATCACGCCCTCGTGGCCGACGTCGACCCAGACCGGCTGGCCCAGGTGGTCGCCAACCTGGTGGAGAACGGACTCAAGTTCGCGGTGTCGCGCATCGAGGTCTCGGCAACGCCCGACGGCGACGGCGCGGTGATCGCGGTGACTGACGATGGCCCTGGCATCCCGGCCGAGGACCGGCCGCGGGTGTTCGAGCGGCTCTACCAAGCGACGCGCGCGCCGGCTCGCCAGGTCGGCTCCGGCCTCGGGCTCGCCATCGTGGCCGAGCTGGTCGCGGCCATGGGCGGCCGGGTCGACGCGGTTTCGGGGGACGACGGCGGGTCGCGGTTCGCGGTGACGCTCAGCGGAGCGTCGTCGTCGTCCGCCTAGTCGTGGAGGTGGTCGTCGATCGGCGGAACGGGAACGACGTCGTCGTGCCGTCGTCCGGGGGAGGCGCGACCACGGTGAAGTCCTGGCAGGCGGGCAGGTTCACGGTCAGGGTGTCGACGTCGTTGACGAGCACGGCGAGGGGCTGCTCACCCGCGGCCCGGCAGCGGACCTGCCAGTAGGCATTCCCCGATTCGTCGGTGATGGTGGGGTTCGGCGACTCCACCCGCCACTGGCCGGTGCCGACCAGCTGGGCGGCCAGTCCGGACGAACCCACGGACCGCACGACGCCCCCACCGTCGACGGACTGGGTGGCGATGCGCACCACCAGACTGGCCGGCTCGTCGACGAACGGCGGCGACGGTGCGATCGAAGTAGTGGCGACCAGCCCGGTGTAGCGCTGCAGGGTGATGGCCAGCGTCTTCTTCTCCGTGCCGCCCAGGAAGAACACCGAAGGCTTGACCAGCGCCAGCTCCGGGGCGAGGAAGGCCCGGATGCGGTAGCGGCCGCCGAGGATGTTCGGCGCCTGCCACGTGCCGTCGGGTTTGGTGAGGATGTCCAGCACCGCGGTGCCCCCATCGACGATGCGCTCGAGGTGGACGACCGCGCCCCCCAGCTGCCCCTCGGGCCCGGCCACCGTGCCGCTCAGCCCCGCCTGGCCGGGGCCGATCTGCGCGGCGGTGGTGGTCGTGCGGCCCGGCACGCCGGCGAGCACCACGCCGCTGAAGTCCTGCACCGCGGTTGTGTCCGGCAGCTTCGGGAGCGGCTTGGGCTCGGGCACCGAGTAGCTGCCACCGGCGCAGGCGGTGAGCGCGACAGCGAGAAGGACGGCGGCCGCCGCCGAACGGACCCCGATCACGACCCGAGCGGGAGGGCCTCGACTCGAGCGGTGGTGTCGCCCCCGTCCCAGCGAACCGTCGCGTCGGCGGGGGGCTCGACGCCACGCGCGACGTACGCGAGCGCGATCTCACCGGCGACGCTGGTCAGGGTGCCCGCCACCTTGCCGTCGACGACGAGCTCGGCGCCGATCGGAACGCCGGCGGTGCCGAGCCGCACACCGCGAAGGTGACGAGGAACGTTGCCACCCCGGGAATCGATGCGGGCCACCAGCTCCTGGCCCGTGAAACAGCCCTTGGTGAAGCTCACCGTCCTGTCGACGATGCCCGTCTCGGCCGGGATGGTGCTCTCGGTGAGCTCGGCGCCCATACGAGGCCAGCCCACCTCGATGCGGAAGCGCTCCTCGTCCGCTCCGGGCGGCGTATCAACGGGCGACCCGAGGCGATCAGCAACGTCGTCCCAGTTGACGGGTTCGATGTCGACCTTCACCCGCAGCTTGAACCGGTTGAGCCTGGCCGCCACCGCCTCGCCGAACCCGGCGTCGACGTCCAGAAGCCACGCGTCGCCGTTGATACGCGTGACGCGGACCAGGGCGTCGACCTTGCCCTGGGGCTGGAGCACGAACGACCACGCCGACTGCGTCGGTGCGAGCGGAGCGATGTCCTGGCTCAGTTGCCCCTGCAGGAACGACTCGGCATCGGGACCGCTCACGCGGAGGACGTCGCGCTGGGCGACGGTGGAGGTCACGGCTCCATTCTTGCCGCTGCCATGCGCCGAGCAGCAGGCACGGCCGCCAGCAGGGCGGCGGCCTTGTTGCGACACTCGAGATCCTCGAGCTCAGGGTCGCTGTCGGCCACGATCCCCGCGCCCGCCTGCACCGACGCCTTGCCTTCGGGCGTGACGAGCATGGTGCGGATGGCGATGGCGGTGTCGAGGTTGCCGGAGAAGTCGAAGTAGCCGACCACGCCGCCGTAGGGGCCCCGCTTGGTGGGCTCGAGCGCGTCGATGATCTCCATGGCCCGCACCTTGGGCGCGCCCGAGACGGTGCCGGCCGGGAGGGTCGCCCGCAGCACGTCGATGGGACCGAGGCCCTCGGCCAGCTGACCCGACACCTGAGACGTGAGGTGCATGACGTGGGAGTACCGCTCGAGCACCATTTGCTCGTCGACCTGCTCGGTGCCGAACTGCACGACGCGGCCCACGTCGTTGCGAGCCAGGTCGAGGAGCATGACGTGCTCGGCAATCTCCTTCGGGTCCTCCCGCAGCTCGCCCGCCATGCGTCGGTCGTCGGCGTCGGTGCGTCCTCGGCGGCGGGTGCCGGCGATGGGCCGGCTGATGACCCGGCCGTCGAGCAACTGCACCATGGGTTCCGGCGACGAGCCCACCACCGTGACCGCCGGGTGGCGCAGGAAGTACATGTACGGACTGGGGTTGACCTGGCGCAGGGCCCGGTACAGGTCGAAGGGCTCGGCCTCGAGGTCGAGGTCGAAGCGCATGGAGAGCACGACCTGGAAGATGTCGCCCGCGAGGATGTGCTCCTTGGCCGCGTTCACGGCGGCGGCATACTGCGCGGCGCTCACGCTCCGCCGGACATCGGGAAGCGGCTCGCCCTCCTCAGGCGGCTCGACCACGGGCTCGGAGCGGGGCTGTGAGCCCGCGGCCGCGAGGTCGTCGAGCCGCTTGGCCGCGGCGTCGTACGCATCGTCGAGCATCGCCTCAGTCGCGCCCGGCGGGATCAGCACGTTGTCGATGAGGGTGACGCGCTGGCGCCAGTGGTCGTAGGCCGCCAGTTGGCCGATCACCGACATGATGGCGTCGGGGTGACCCTGGTCGTCGTTCGGGACGTCGGGCAGGCGCTCGACCTCTCGCACCACGTCGTAGCCGAGATAGCCCACGAGACCGCCGTGCAGCGGGGGCAGGTCGGGCAGTGAGGGGGAGCGATATGTCGCGAGAAGGCCCTCGACCGCGGCCAGCATGCCGCGGTCGCGCGGGATGCCGTCGGGCAGCCTGCCGTCGACATCGAGCCGGCCGTTCCGCAGAACCAGGGTGGCGCTCGGGTTGCGCCCGACGAACGAGTACCGATCCCAGCGTTCGCCGTGCTCGACCGACTCCAACAGGAAGCCGGCGCCATCGCCGACGACGCGCTGGAAGCCGGCGACTGGCGTGGTGAGGTCGGCGAGGATCTCGCGCCAGACGGGTACGACCGTGTGGTCGTCCGCCAGCTTGCGGAACTCTTCTCTACTGGGCCGGAGCATGGAGGGGCAGGGGGCGGAAGAAGCACGAGTACTCGCCGGTGTGGCAGGCGCCCTTGCCCTGCTGGTCCACGACGAAGAGCAAGACGTCCGCGTCGCAATCGAAGTAGGCCTCTTTGACGAGCTGAATGTCGCCCGACGTATCGCCCTTGGCCCACCGCTCCTTGCGGGAGCGGGACCAATAGACCATGCGGCCCGTCTCGAGCGTCTCGCGCAGGGTCTCGGCGTTCATCCACGCCATCATCAGCACCTTGCCGTCGGTGTCCTGGGCGATGGCGGCGATGAGGCCGGCGTCGTTGAACTCGAGGTCAGGCAGATCGACGGTCACAGGTACAGCCCCGTGCCGTCTTCGATGCGGTCCGACGCGGCGGCGTGGATGTCGCGCTCGCGCAGCAGGAGGTACTCCTCGCCCTGCACCTCGACCTCGTAGCGGTCCTCGGGGCTGAACAGCACCTGGTCGCCGGTCTTGATCGTGCGTACGTGCGGACCGACGGCGACGACCTCGGCCCACACGAGGCGCTTGGCGATCTCGGCCGTCGCGGGGATGAGGATGCCGGATCGGGACCGGCGCTCCTCGCTCTGGGGGATCTGCACCAGCACGCGGTCGGCCAGCATGGTGATGGGCTGCTTGTCGGCCACCAACCGAAGGTACCGTCTCCCGGCATCGCCATCGAACCCATTGCCCTGCGCACGGCCGACGGTCTCACCCTCGAGGGAGAGCTCAGCCTGCCCGACGAGCCGTGGGCCGCGGCCGTGCTCCTGCACCCCCATCCGCAGTTCGGCGGCAACATGCGGTCGATCGTCCCGGGCACGCTCTTCACCGCGCTCCCGGACGCCGGCGTTGCCGTCCTGCGGTTCAACTTCCGGGGTGTCGAGGGCTCGGAGGGCGACTACGACGAGGGTGTCGGCGAGCGCCAGGACGTGGTCGCCGCCGTCGACGCCCTGGCGCCCATCACCGAGGGCCTGCCCCTCGCCCTCGCCGGCTGGTCGTTCGGCGCCGACACGTCCCTCGCTGTCGGCGACCAGCGCGTCGCGGGGTGGTGCTCGATGGCCCCGCCCCTGCGGGTCGTCAAGCTCGAGGACATGGTCGCGGCCCACGACCCGCGCCCCAAGCTCCTCGTCGTCCCCGAGCACGACCAGTACCGCCCGCCCGAATCCGCTCGCGAGGCGACAGCCGACTGGGTCAACACGCGACTCGAGGTCGTCCCCGGCGCGGATCACTTCTTCGTCGGCCGCGTCGACCGCGTTCCGCCTCTGGTGATCGACTTCCTCAAGGAGCTGTCTCGGGTGCAGTAACGCGTGCACCCCGCACGCGCTATCGCACCCGAGAGAGCACGGCATCGGCGACTTCGGCCAGGGACACGGCATGGGGGTGGTCGTCGCGATCCGGGCAGAGGTCGTAGGGGTCGACGTGGATGGGCCAGAGGCCGGCGGCGCGGGCGCCCACCACATCGAAGACGACGGTGTCGCCCACGTAGATGCAGCGGTCGGCGGCGATGCCGAGCACGTCCAGGGCGAAAGAGAAGATCTTGGGGTCGGGCTTCTCCACGCCGACCACGTCGGAGTCGACGACGATCGACACCTGGGCGTGGGTTGTGCCGTCCACCGAGCAAATCTCGTGCGCCAGCAGCTGCTCCTCCATGGTGCCGCCCGCGTTGGACACGACTGCCAGCGGCACGCCTGCCTCCTGGAGGGCGACCAGCGCCTCGGCGGCGCCGGCGGCGGGGGCCCACCGGTCGCGCATGTAGATCGAGTCGACGAACGGGATGGCGTCCTCGACCCGCTCGTCGGCGACGCCCACCGCCCTCGCGAAAGCCCGGTCGACGGCGGGCCAGTCGCCCCGACCGATGCGGTCGACCTCGCGCATGCTCAGGTAGTGGGCGCGCAGGCACATCTCGTCATCGGGCTCGACGCCGAGGGTGGCGAGCTCCCTGCGAATGGCGACGGGATCGGGCACGAGCAGCACCCCGCCCGCGTCGACGAGCACCGCCTCGGTGCCGCGCTCGGGGATCACGGCCGCACCGTCACGCCGCCGGCCGCCATGGCCGCCTTGGCCTCGGCGACGGAGACTTCGCCGAAGTGAAATATCGACGCGGCCAGCACTGCGTCGGCGCCGCCGTCGCGGGCACCTTCGAGGAGGTGCTGCACGGAGCCCACGCCGCCGCTCGCGATCACGGGCACCCCGCAGGCGGCGATGACCTGCCGGGTCAGCTCGAGGTCGAACCCGTCCCGCGTGCCGTCGCGATCCATCGACGTGAGCAGGATCTCGCCAGCACCGAGCTTCTCGGCCTCAGCCGCCCACGAGATGGCGTCGAGGCCGGTGGGCTTGCGCCCGCCGTGGGTGAACACCTCGTAGCCCCCCGGCGCCTCGCGGGCGTCGATGGCCACCACCACGCACTGGGCGCCGAACTCAGCGGCCAGCTCCCCGATGAGCTCGGGCCTGGAAACGGCCGAGGTGTTGACGCTCACCTTGTCGGCCCCCGCTCGCAGCAGCTTGCGGGCGTCGTCCACGCCGCGGACGCCGCCTCCGACCGTCAGGGGGATGAATACCTGCTCCGCGGTGCGGGCGACGACGTCGACCATCGTGTCCCGGTTGCCCGACGACGCGGTGATGTCGAGGAACACGAGCTCATCGGCTCCCTCGCTGTCGTAGCGGGCAGCCAGCTCGACGGGATCGCCCGCGTCGCGCAGGTCGACGAAGTTGACGCCCTTCACCACCCGGCCCTCGTCGACGTCGAGGCAGGGGATGACCCTCACGCTGCGCACGCGGCCACCGCCTCTTCGACCGTGAACCGGCCCTCGTACAGCGCCTTGCCGACGATCACGCCCGTGACGCCCAGGTCGCGCACGGCGCGGATGTGGTCCAGCGTTCCCACCCCGCCCGACGCGATGACCGGCGCACCCGCCGCCTCAACGGCAAGGTGGAGGCCGTCGAGATCGGGGCCTTCCATGGTGGCGTCGCGCTCGATGTTGGTGACGACGAACGCACCGACGCCGATGAACTCGGGCCATGACAGCGCGTCGAGGAGCCGGACGCCGCTCCCCTGC
This sequence comes from Actinomycetota bacterium, assembly GCA_041166245.1. Taxonomy (GTDB): domain Bacteria; phylum Actinomycetota; class Acidimicrobiia; order Acidimicrobiales; family JAFATL01; genus JBEEFP01. Next base: position 31,498 of record JBEEFQ010000108.1, read on the forward strand.
TCCCATCCCTTGGTGCGCACCTCGCCCTGGCGGTGGTCGAGCCCGATGGCCACCCGCGTCGGATGGGCCGCGACCAGGTCGCCCGCCGCCCTCCGGTCCGTCACCGCCATGCTGCCGACCACGATCCGCTCCACACCGGCCTCGAGCAGCGACGCATCCCGGACGCCTCCCCCTGTCTGCACGGGAACCGACACCGCAGACGCGATGGCCGTCACCACGTCGCGGTTCGAGCCCTGGCCGCGCGCTGCGTCGAGATCGACGACGTGGATCCAGGGCGCGCCCGCCTCCTCGAACCCTTTGGCGACCGCCACCGGGTCGTCGCCGTACACCGTCTCGCGTGCGAAGTCGCCCTGGTGCAGACGCACGCAGTGGCCGCGCCGCAGGTCGATGGCCGGGAAGAGGAGCACGGTTAAGCCGCTTCGCAGCGGTCGACGAAGTTGCGCAGGATGCGGAGCCCGGACGCGCCGGACTTCTCGGGGTGGAACTGGGTAGCCCACACGTTGCGACGAACGACAGCCGCGACAACGGAGCCCCCGTAATCGCATGTGGCGACGACGTCGTCCGACGCGTCGGGGGCGTACGAGTGCACGAAGTACACCCACGCGTCCTTGTCCAGACCGGCCAGCAGGGGGCTGGCGCCGTCGACCGGCTGCAGCACGTTCCACTGCATCTGGGGTCGCTTCACGCCTTCGGGCAGCTCGTGCACCATGCCGGGGAGCACCCCGAGCCCCAGCACCTCCGGGTTCTCGTCAGAGCCTTCATAGAGCATCTGCATGCCGATGCAGATGCCGAGGAACGGCACGCCCGCGTCGATGGCCGCCCGGGCCACGCCGTCGAGTTCCGACGAGCGCAGCGCCTCCATGCACCGCCCGAAGGCACCCACCCCGGGCAGAACGACGCCGTCGGCCGCTTCGACTGCAGCCGGATCTGTCACGAGGCTGGCGTCGGCCCCGACCTTCTGCAGCGCCTTCTCGGCCGACCGCAGGTTCCCGATGCCATAGTCCAGGACGGCGATCATTGGCTCTCACTCAAGACGTTGGTAACCACGATCGCCGGGCTGACAATGACAGAGCCCAGTACTGCGATCACAGCGTGCCCTTGGTGGACGGCACGCCTGTGCCCTCGACGCGCACCGCGTCACGAAGGCAGCGCGCCACCGCTTTGAACGACGCCTCGAGCACGTGGTGGGTGTTGCGACCCGACCGGCTGCGCACGTGCAGGGTGATGCCGGCCGTCGTCGCGAACGACTGCCAGAAGTGCTCGCCGAGCTGCGGGTCGAATGGCGGCGTGCCCAGCGGCAGCCCGTCACCGGGCAGCTCGACCTCATAGATCACGAACGGCCGGCCCGACAGATCGAGGGCGACCTCGACGAGAGCCTCGTCCAGGGGCAGGGCGATGGACGCGAACCGCCGCACGCCCGCCTTGTCGCCGAGCGCGCCGGCCAAGGCCTCGCCGAGTGTGATGGCCACGTCCTCGACGGTGTGGTGGGTGTCCACGTGCAGATCGCCCTTGGCCCGCACCGTGAGGTCGAACCCGCCGTGCTTGCCGAGCTGGCTGACCATGTGGTCGAAGAACGGCAGTCCCGTGTCGACGTCGGTCGTTCCCGTGCCGTCGAGGTCGAGCGTGACCTCGATCGTCGTCTCCTTGGTCTCGCGCTTGCGCGTCGCCACCCGACTCACGTCAGAGCCTCCTTCAATGCGGCCAGGAAGGCCGAGTTCTCATCGGGGGTCCCTACCGTCACCCGAAGGCAGCCATCGAGGTTCGGCCACGAAGTGCAGTCGCGCACGAGAATCGACCGCTCCAGCAGCCGCTCCCACACCTGCCGGCCGCCGACCGTGGTCGGGCGGAAGAGGATGAAGTTGGCTTCCGATGGCCAAGTCTCGACCGGTAGATCGGCAAGCGCTGCAGTCAACCGGCCCCGCTCCTCCACGAGGCGGGCGACTCGCGCCTCCATCTCGGGACGGAAGCGCAGGGCGAGGCGACCGGCGATCTGCTTGATGGCGTCGAGGTGGTACGGGAGCGCCACCTTCTCGAGCCCGGACACCAGTGATGCAGGACCGATGAGGTAGCCGAGACGGGCCGCGGCCATCGACCACGTCTTGGAGTACGTCCGCACGACCACCAAGGGACGGTCGTCGTCCACGAGCTCGGTGGCGCTCCACGACGCGAACTGGCCGTACGCCTCGTCCACGACGAGCAGCCCCGGTACCCGCTCGAGCAGGCCGGTGACGAAGGTCCGGCCATCGACCCGCCCGGTGGGGTTGTTGGGTGAGCAGATGAACGTGATCTCGGGACCGAGGGCGAGCACCCGGTCGACCTCGTCCGGATCGAGCACGAAGTCGGGCAGACGGGCGCCGGTGATGACACCTGTGCCCGTGATGCGGGCGATGTGCGAGTGCAGCGCGTAGGTGGGTTCGAAGACGCCGACGTGGCGGCCGTGGCCGCCATAGGCCAGGCAGAGCCACAACAGCGCCTCGTTCGACCCGTTGGCCGCGAGGACTTGGTCGGGACGTACGCCGTGCAGCTCGGCCAGCGCGGCGCGCAGCGCCGACGCCTCGCGGTCGGGGTAGCGGTGGAAGGGCACGCCCGCGAGCTCGTCGCGCAGCGCGTCGAGCCATGCCGCGGGTGGCGGGTACGGCGACTCGTTGGTGTTGAGCCGGACGTCGACGGCGACCTGCGGCGAGTGATACCCGTCGAAGAGCTGCAGGTCGTCGCGGACCGGGATCAGTGGCCGGGCCATCGGATGCGCACCGACTCGGCATGAGCAGCCAGCCCCTCGGCCTCGGCCAGGGCCGCGACGTGAGGCGCCAGCCGCGCCAACCCGGCTTCGTCCACAGAGATGACGTGGATCTGCTTGAGGAAGTCGTCGACGCGAAGCGCGCCCGCGAAGCGGGCCGACCCGTACGTGGGGAGCACGTGGCTGGGACCGGCCATGTAGTCCCCCACGCTCGCCGGCGCGTAGGGACCCACGAACACCGCGCCGGCGTGACGCACCAGCGGCACGAGGGCATCGGCGTCTGCACACAGCAGCTCGAGGTGTTCGGGCGCGATGGCGTTGCTGACCTCGACCGCACGGGTGGCGTCCTCGACCAGCACGCAGTAGCCGCCGCCGTCGAGGGTGGCCTCGATATCTTCCCGGCGCGGCGACTCCGCGACCATGCGGTCCACCTCGGCGCTGACCCGCTCCGCCACCTCCTCGGACCAGGTGACCAGCCACGCCAGCCCGTCGGGGCCGTGCTCCGCCTGCACGATCACATCGATGGCGGCGTAGCTCGCGGGGACACTGTCGTCGGCGATCACCACCACCTCGGAGGGCCCGGCGAACGACGACGGGACCCCGACCTCACCGGCGACCTCTCGCTTGGCGATGGAGACGTAGATGTTGCCCGGCCCGACGATGGTGTCAACCGCCCGGATGGACTCGGTGCCGTAGGCCATGGCACCGATGGCCTGCGCGCCGCCCACCGCGTACACCTCGTCGACGCCCGCCAGCGCGGCGGCCGCGAGGATCCCGACGTCGATGCGCCCGTCGGGGCCCGGCGGCGAGCACAGCACGACCTCGGGCACCCCGGCCACACGCGCCGGAAGCGCGGTCATGAGCACCGTCGAGATCAGCGGAGCACGACCCCCGGGGACGTACAGGCCGGCCCGGTCCACAGGACGGGTGACCTCGCGGACCTCGAGCCCCTCGCGCTGGAACTTGCCGTCGTCGTGGAGCTGCTCGCGATGGAAGGCGAGGATGTTGTCGCGTGCCGCCTCGAGTGCCTCGCGGAGCAGGGGTGGGATGGACCCGAGAGCGGCTTCCACGTCCGCCGGCGGCACCTGCAGGTCGTTGACGTCGACGCCGTCGAACTTCTTGGTGAGCTCGCGGACGGCGTCGTCGCCCCGCTCCTTCACCGCGGCGAGGACAGCCTGCACGGCCTCGACCGGCGGCTCCTCGGCCGCGGAGGGGCGGGGCAGGCGCGTGCGCAGATCGCCCACAATCCCTCGCAGGTCCAGTCGTTCGAGCATGAGCCAACGATCGTACCCGTCGGGCTTCGGGCGGCTTCTGGGGTTAGAACAGGGGAAATGGACGCACCCACCGCCGAGCTCTCGTCACTCGCGACCAACCTCGACGAGCTCACGGCCCGGCTCAGCGGCATCGCCGATCGGCTCAGGGGCACCGACCAGGACCTCATGGCCCACGAGCTGTTCGAGGTCGAGCGGGCCCTCGGCGCGGCCCAGCGCCGGCTGGCCCGGCTGGTGGAGCGGGCCGCGCGTTAACCCTCGAGGCTGGAGGGCGCAGCGGCAGGAGGCGCACCAGGCCTCCCGCCCGGACGCCGCATGCCGGGCCGGCGCTGCGGGGCATCGGGATCGCGCTGCATGACGACCCGGGCCGTTCCGTCCTTGGAGACGACGGCGACGGGCTGGTCCTTTTGGAGGGCGCCGGCGTTCTCCACGCCGCGGTAGCGCGTGTCGCCGTCCAACTTGACTGTGACGTCGACGCCGTCGGGCCGGTGCAGCGTGAGCGACGTGGCGCTGACCGCGGTGAGCGTGCCCCGATCGAGCGCGACGGTCTCGAACGTGCCGTCCTTGGTGCGCACGATGAGGTCGCCGTGCACTGCGTGGCCGACGGGTCCCATGGCACCGGGCCGCCCGCCGGCCTTGGGGCCGGATGTGGTCGTGGTCGTGGCCGCGGCCTGGGCGGGCGGGTCCCCGGGACCGGCCTGAGCGAGGCCCACTGCGCCGGCACTGATCCCGAGGGCGGCGACGGCAATGGCAGCGATGTTCTTCATGCCCCGGACGATGACAGCCACCTGTTATGGAAGTGTGAAGGTCAGACGCGCGAGCTGGGGCAGTAGTCGTTCAGGACGCAGTCCTCGCAGCGGGGCGTGCGGGCCAGGCACACCTGTCGGCCGTGGTCGATCATCCTCAGGCTGAACTTGCCCCGCTCGCTCGGCGAGATCACGGCGTTGAGCTCGTGCTCGATCTTCACCGGGTCCGTCTCCGTCGTGAGACCGAGGCGGCGGCTCAGTCGACCCACGTGGGTGTCGACGGGGAGGCCGGGTAGGTCGAGGGCCACGCTGCGCAGCACATTGGCCGTCTTGCGCCCGACCCCGGGGAGCGCCGTCAGCTCCTCCATCGAGGCGGGGATCGTGCCGCCGTGGCGCTCGACCACGGCGTTGGCCATCCCCAGCAGGCTCTTGGCCTTGTTGCGAAAGAACCCCGTGGGGTGGATGAGCTTCTCCAGCTCGGCGGGATCGGCGGCGGCAAGGTCCTCGGGCGTCGGGTACCGACGGAACAGATCGGGCGTCACTGTGTTCACTCGTTCGTCGGTGGTCTGCGCCGACAGGATGGTCGCGACGAGCAGCTGGAACGGGCCGTCGTGGTGCAGCGCGCACTCTGCGTCGGGATACTCCGCCGCCAAGCGGATCATCGTTTCGCGCGCCCGTCCCTTGGGCGATCGGGGCCGCAATTACACTCGCTCGCTTGCTTCGCGGCGCTCGCTGAGGTGCGATGGGGCCCCACGCGTCCGGCCCGCTCGCGACGTTCGGCCCAGCCCCCCATCGCGGGCTCCTCCCGGAGTCGCATGTCCCCATACGGTCACAGGCCCAACCTACGCTCGGCCGCGTGCATGTGGAGACCCGGTCAGGGCTGGACGGGGACGATCTGGCGGCGGTGACCGCCCTGCTCGACCGGGCCGCGGCCGCGGACGGTCGTCGGCCGCTGAGTGAGCGCAAGTGGATCGATCTCGTGGAGGCGGGGCCCGAGGGCCTGGCCGCGGTGATCGTCCGTGGCGCGGCCGGAGCACCGCCCATCGGCTTCGCCCAGGTGAGCGGGCACGACGCGGCGTGGGGCGTCGAGCTCGTCGTCGACCCCGCTCAGCGCGACCGTTCCGAGGAGATCGGCGCCGCGCTGGTCGGCGGCGCCGTCGACGTGATCCAGCGGTCGGGTGGGGGCCGGCTCTTCCTGTGGGTCAGCCACGCCGGCGACGAGGACGACCGAGTCGCAGCAGGTGCGGGCCTCCGGCAGGGACGCGACCTGCTGCAGATGCGCCGTCCGCTTCCTGTCGATGAGGCCTCAGACCTCCCGACGCGCACCTTCGTCCCGGGCCAGGACGACGACGCGTGGCTGGCCGCCAACAACCGGGCGTTCGCCGGCCATCCCGAACAGGGCGGATGGACTCCAGCCACACTCGCCGCCCGTCTGCGTGAGCCGTGGTTCGACCCGGCCGGCTTCCTGCTCCACGAGCGCGATGGCCGCCTGGCCGGCTTCTGCTGGACGAAGGTCCACTCCGACCACGACCCGCCCATCGGCGAGATCTACGTGATCGGCGTCGACCCCGACTTCCAGGGCCACCGGCTCGGCCGTCCCCTCGTGCTGGCCGGGCTCGACTCGCTGGCCCGCAGGGGTGCCCGGATCGGGATGCTGTATGTCGACGCCGCCAACACTTCCGCCATGCGGCTCTACCGGGACCTGGGCTTCGACGTCGACCACGTCGACCGCGCCTATGTGGGCACCATCGAGCCCGTCACTCAAGCGACGGCGCTGGCTCCGAGCCCCACGATCGAACCGACCACGTAGGTCACGCCTGCGGCCAGCGCCGCCAAGCCGAGGTAGCGCGCGGCGGTGCGAACGGGCGAGCGACCCGTGAACCGGGAGAGCACCACGCCGACGATGCACGCGACCACCGCGCCGATCACCGCCGACGCGATGGTGGCCGCGTCGCCCGAGCCGAGGAACCACGGGAGGAGGGGCACGAGGGCGCCGAGGGCGAACGCCGCGAACGACGAGCCGGCTGACATCAATGGCGAGCCGAGCTGCGACGGGTCGATGCCGAGCTCTTCGCGGGCATGCGTCTCGAGCGCGACCTCGGGATCGCGGTGCATCTGCGTGGCCATCTCGTCGGCCGCGCCCGCCTCGATGCCGCGGCTGCGGTAGATAGCCGCCAGCTCCCTGCGCTCGTTCTCGGGCCGGCGCTCGATCTCGACGCGCTCCATCTCCAGCTCGGCCTCGAGCAGCTCGGCCTGCGCCTTCATCGACCCGTACTCGCCCGACGCCATGGAGAAGGCCCCGCCGATGAGGCCGGCCAGCCCGGCCAGGCGCACCACGCCGGGCTGGGCGTTGGCGCCGGCCATGCCGAGGATGATGGCCACGTTCGACACCAGCCCGTCGTTGAGGCCGAACACCGCGGCGCGCGCGGCGCCACCCTGGATGTTGCGGTGGTGGTGCTCGATCACCGGCGGCGGTGGTTGACCAGGCATGGATCGAATCTACCCGGGGTGGCCACGTACCCTCGGGACGTGACGTCCCGTTACGACCTCGACCGCGCCGCCGTGGCGGAGCTGCTCGCGGGCGAGCCCAGGTACCGGGTCGACCAGCTCTGGGACGGCCTGCACAGGCGGGCGCTCGAGCCCGACGAGCTCACTGATCTCCCCCGCGCCCTGCGGACGCGTCTCGCGTCTGAGCCCGCGCTGGCGTCCGCATTGACGCTCGAGGCCGAGCGGGTGAGCGATCGGGGTACGACGGCCAAGTGGCTCTGGCGGATCGACGGTGGCGCGCGCGTCGAGACCGTGCTCATGCACTACCCCGGACGCTCGACGGTGTGCGTCTCCACCCAGGCGGGCTGCGCCATGGCGTGCGGCTTCTGCGCCACCGGACAGGCCGGCTTCGAGCGCCACCTCACCACCGGCGAGATCGTCGAGCAGGTTGTGCGCGCCATGCGCGCCGCCCGGGCGACCGACCGCCGAGTCTCGAACGTGGTGTTCATGGGCATGGGCGAGCCGCTCGCGAACTACGACCGCGTTTGGGGCGCCGTCGAGCGTCTCCACGACGACATGGGGCTGTCGGCCCGCCACCTCACCGTGTCCACCGTGGGGCTCGTGCCCGGCATCAAGCGGCTGGCCACCGAGCGCCTCCCGGTCAACCTCGCCGTCTCGCTGCACGCCGCCAACGACGGGCTCCGCGACGAGCTGGTGCCCATCAACCGTCGCTACCCATTGGCTGCGTTGGTCGAGGCATGTGAGGCCTACGTGGCGGCCAAGGGCCGCCGGCTGTCGATCGAGTGGGCGCTCATCGACGGCGTCAACGATCGACCCACCGACGCGGGCGAGCTGGCCGCCATCGCCCGGCGCCTGCGAGCCCACGTCAACCTCATCCCCCTCAACCCCACACCCGGGTGGTCGACACGCGGCACCGCGCCGGCGGGTGTGCGTGGCTTTCGTGACCGGCTCGTGGACCTGGGAGTGAATGCCACCGTCCGCCAAAACCGCGGCACCGACATCGACGCTGCCTGCGGCCAGCTGGCGGGCGCCGAGGCTGAAGTGCGGTTGAGGGTGCGGGGCTGAGAGACTCCATCCCCATGGAGACCCGCAGGTGGCTCAACCAGAGCCAACCCCAGACCCTGTACATCGCCGTCTTCCTCATGTACATGACGGCGGCCTTCACCCTGCTGTTCGGCCTCAACGACGCGCCCTACTTCGTGGCGTACGCCCGGCTCACGGACAGCGCGAGTGCGGCCGACCTGCTCACCAACGTCACCCGCGTCGTTGTCATCGCCGGCTCAGTGGCGGCCGGCTATGGAATCTCCAACGAGCGCAAGTGGGGGTACAAGCTCGGCGTGGCGATCGCCGCCCTGCCGCTCGTCGTCCTGCTCTACGTCTGCATCGCATACCAGGTCAGCCCGTTCGACTTCGCTGTGCTCAGCCTCATGTTCAACGTGGCCGAGTTCGCACTTCTGGTGCACCCTCAGAGCCGGGAGTACGAGCGGATCTGGTTCAAGTAGCCGTTCTCGAGGCATTAACTATCGGTTTCCGATAGTCATTGCCTCGAGAACGCGGGGTCACATGAACTCGGGCATCACTTTGTCAGCGAACACCCGCATGGTCTGGTCCTCGGGGTAGTCGCTGCACCAGGGCATGAACGAGGTGACGCCCAGGTCCATGTAAGTGCGGATCTTCTCCGCGACCTGCTCGGGTGTGCCGACCAGGTTGCCGGCGGCCCACGACTCGAAGGGCTCGGCCCAGAACGACCTTGATCCCGCGTCGGCGATCTCCTTCTCGGTCTCGCGGACGAACACCTCGGGCGACCACGTCTTCTCGATCTCGTCGTAGTCACGGCCCACGTCCTTGCAGTGCTGCTTGAGCACATCGGTCTTGTGGGCGAACTCCTCGGGCTTGCCGCCGAAGTTCGAGCGGTCGGCGAGGCGGGCGACGACCCGCAGAGTGAGCTGCTCGCCACCGCCACCGATGAGGATCGGCGGATGGGGCTGCTGCAGGGGCTTGGGGTCGCAGTTGGCCCGGTGCAGCTTGTAGTAGCGCCCGTCGTAGGAGGTTTCCTCCTCGCTCCACATGGAGCGCACGATCTCCACCGCCTCCCGCAGCATGCCGATGCGGACCTTGGCGGCAGGGAACTCGTAGCCGTACGCCTCGTACTCGTTCTGATACCAGCCCGCGCCGATGCCCCAGTCGAGGCGTCCGCCGCTGATGACGTCGAAGGTGGACGTCATCTTGGCCAGCAGCGCCGGGTTCCGGTACGAGTTGCAGCCGACCATCTGCCCGATGCGGATGCGCGACGTGCGCTGACTGATCGCGGCCGCTGTCATCCAGCATTCGAAGACCGCCTCGTGCGCCGGCTTCGGAACGTTGTGGAAGTGGTCGTAGAGCCAGAGCGAGTCGTAGCCGAGCTCCTCGGCGAGGAGGGCGATCTCCACGGCCCGGGCCCACTTGGCCTCGGCCCCGTCGATCGACGACAACTCCATCTTCCAGCCCTGGGGCATGAACACACCGAAGGTGACTGACATGCGGGCCACCCTACGTCGCGGTCGCCCCAACCCTGTCAGCCGAGGAGACCGCCGCCTGTCGTGGTCGTCGTCGTCGGGCGGGTGGTCGATGACGGCGATGGGCTGGTGGTCGTCTGCGGGGCGCGCTGAGGCCCGCCGAGCACTGCGTCCGGTCGCAGGTCCTCGAAGATCCGGGTCGCTTCGGCGCCCAGGTACACGACGGACTGACTGCCGGCCGAACCGACCCGGCCGGGCAGGACCACGTTGCGCAGGAACTCAGGCTCGAGCCGCCGGGCCAGCGCGCCGAGGGGCAACACCTCGTCGGCGGGCACGTCGAGCGTGACGTGCCGGAGCATGATGCCGATCCAGCGTCGGATGCCATCGTCGTCGGCCACCTCAGCCCTCATCTTGGCCAGGGCGGCCAGGATGACCTTGCCCTGGTTCTCCGAACGCGAGAAGTCCCCGTTGGGGACGTCGTGACGGTCGCGGCAGAAGGCAAGGGCCTGGGCGCCGTCGAGGTGGTGCCAGCCCGGTTCGAACCGGGCCCCGGATGCGCTGTCGTTCATGCGCCGGTCGACATGGACATCGACGCCGCCGAGCTCGTCGACCATGCCGGCCAGGCCCGTGAACCCGGTGAGGACGTAGTAGTGCACGGGCAGCCCGGTGAGGTGGCGCACCGTCTCCGCCAGCAGGTCGGGGCCGCCCAGCTGCAGCGCGGTGTTGATCTTGCCCGCACCGTGGCCGGGAATGTCGACCCAGGAGTCACGTGGGAACCCGAGCACCGTTCCCTCGAGCGTCTTGGGGTTCACGGCCAGCAGGTGGATGGAGTCGGCCCGCGTGCGGCGGACGTCCTCGCGCGGCCGTGCGTCCGATCCGGCGACGAGGATGAAGAGCAGATGACCGGGCACCGGGGTGTTGCTGCTGAAGGCGATCGTCCCGTACGGGCGTCCGTCGGCGCCTTTGAGCCCGGGCACCCGCCGCGGCTCGGGGATCGTGCCCCTGCCGAGCTGGGGCGGGGGCACCGTGACCATCGTCGTGGGCGCCATGACAGCCGTCGTCGTGGTGGGCTTGGGCTTGCCGATGACGAGGTCGGCCTTGCGTTTTCCCGAGCACCCCATGAGCAGAAGGGCGGGAAGCAGGATCGCCACGAGGGCACGGCGCATGGCGAAACACCATACGATCCAGTCCATGGAGTCCGCGCGATGGCGGGTCGAGCCGGGAGCGCCTTTCGACCTCGGCACCATCGACCCGGGCGACACCTCGCCCGCCCCTGGTGACAAAAAGATCACCAACGCCGCCGTCAAGGAGCTCCGGGACCGCCTGGCCGAGCTCCAGGGCCGCCTCTACGCCGCTGGCGACCAGGCGCTCCTCGTCGTGCTACAGGCGATCGATGCCGGAGGCAAGGACGGCACGATCAAACATGTCTTCAAGGGCGTGAACCCGCAGGGCTGCAAGGTCACGTCGTTCAAGCAGCCGAATTCGACCGAGCTCTCCCACGACTTCCTGTGGCGCATCCACCAGAACACGCCGCACAAGGGGATGTTCGGCATCTTCAACCGCTCGCACTATGAGGACGTGCTCGTCGTGCGGGTCCACGACCTCGTGCCCGAGCATGTGTGGCGCCGGCGCTACGAGCTCATCCGCAACTTCGAGAACGAACTCTCGGTCGAAGGTACGCGGATCGTGAAGTTCTACCTGCACATCTCCAAGGAAGAGCAGGCCGACCGCTTCCGGCGCCGGCTGGAGCGCCCCGACAAGCGGTGGAAGTTCAGCCACGCCGACCTCGAGGAGCGCAAACATTGGGACGACTATCGCGCCGCCTTCAACGAGGCCATTGCGTCGACGACGACGGAGACCGCGCCTTGGTATGTCATCCCGGGTGACCACAAGTGGTTCCGCAACTGGTGTGTTCTGACCACCCTGGTGGAGACGCTCGAGGACATCAACCCGCAGTACCCGGAGCCGGCCGACGATCTGCCGTCCCCGGCTGACGTCGTCTAGCTCTAGCGGCCGCGCTTCTTCCGCTTCGATTGCTGCTCGATGCTGGCCAGCGCGGTGAGCAGCGCTTCCTCATAGAGGAGGTGGTTGTCCTGGATCGAAGGTTCGGCGCGCGCCGCGACCGGCGGGAAGAAGCGTCGGTTGGCAGCCTGCAGCCCGGTGGCGCCGGCGATGTCGGACACGTACAGCCGGATGTAGCTGTCGGGGCCGAACGTCCAGTCGGCGGGCACCTTGTCGGCGAACCGCACCTGCTGCCAACCGAGCCGCTGCACGGTGCCGAGCTCGCATCCGCTGGCCTCGTTGACCAGGCGCCTGGCGGCCTCTTCCGGCGTTTCACCCGATCGACGCTCCCCCCCGGGCAGGGCCCACTGCTCCTCGCCGCGCTTCTTGGCGAGGAGCAGGTCGCTGCCCTCGAAGGCGAAGACGTACACGGCCTTGGTCAAATCGTCGGGCGGCGGCTCATCGGTGAGGATGTCGATCACCTCGGCCGGTTGCTCGAACCAGTCGACTTGCTCCTTTCGCAGGGTGCGCCGCATGCGGGGGAGGATAGGAGCGTGAGTGGCGACACGCTCGTCCGCGATGCCCTGGAGGTGCTCATCGTCATCGCCATCGGCGGGATGCTGTGGTCGGCCGTGCGCAAGCTGAGGGCCGGCAAGATCCGCGTCGTCCGCTGCCCGGCCTGCGACCGTCCCACGTCGCGGGCCTACCCCCGGTGCAAGCACTGCGACGCCCCGCTGGACGGCTAGATCAGATCCCAGAACTCGGGCACGAACACGATGAGGGCGATCACCGTCGCTCCGATGGCGGTGACGAGCACCGCTCCGGCGGCCAGGTCCTTCACCACCTCGACCCGTTGGTCGTGCTCCGGCTGCACGATGTCGAGCACGGCCTCGATGGCGGTGTTGAGGATCTCGCCGAGGAGCACGAGCACGATGGCGAATATGAGGGCGGCCCACGCCGCGAGGGGCAACCTGAAGGCGGCGGCGCCGATCATCACGCCCACGGCCGCAATGAGGTGGAACCGCATGTTCGGCTCGTGGCGCACCATCCACTGCACGCCGCGGACGGCGTAGCGAAACGACTGCAGACGGGGGCGGTCGGCGTCCTTTATGGGCGCCAGGCTTGCACGAGGGCGTGCAGACCGCTCGTCGTCAGCTCGACCATCTCGTCGTCACGGTCGGGATCACCGAACTCCAGCCAATGGAGCACCGCCTCCACCATGTAGGAGACCACCGTCTCCGTGCCCCACGCCAGCAGGTCAGGGTCGTGGCCGAGGAGAGGCTGGAGGAGGTGGCGGGAGGCGAGCAGCGCCCGCTCGCGGTGGCTGTGGGCGTACTCGGCGAACTGTGGTTCCCGCACCGCGTGGCGGAACAACAGGCTGAAGCCGTGAGGGTCCTCCCGGGCGACGACGAGCATGGACCGGGCACCTATGCCTCGGCGGTCGTCGCGGGACATGCGGGTGAGGAACTCTTCGGCCAATCGGTCGGAGACTCGCTCGAGAACGGCGCGGTACAGCTCTTCCTTCGAGTCGAAATGGCGGTAGACGATGAGCTTGGTGATGCCCGACGCGGCCGCGACGTCCTCCATCGAGGTGGCCGCGTACCCGGAGTGGGCGAATGCGCTCGCCGCACCGCGGAGGATCGCCTCCTGGCGCTCTGCACGGGGCAGCAATACGCGAGCCTCGCTCATGCTTGAAGAGTGTATACGTCGCGGGATACACTTTCGAGTATGACCTCCCTTCAGACGGAGTGGACCGAGGAGGAGCTGCTCGCCTCCCATCCGACCCCTGAGCCCCTCATTGCCGGCGACGTGCGCTGCCACGGCGGCTTCGATGCGGACGGCGCCTACGTGTCGCCCCGCACCATGAACCGCTGGCCTGCGATCGACGCATGGAAGGAGCAACGGGCTGAGCAGTTCGGCACCGACCTGCTCGACATCCCGCTCGACCGGTGGCCCGAGAACTACCCCAACGTGCCGCAGGCCAAGTACCTGCTGTCGCAGGGCGTGCGAGAGCCTGTCATCTCGACGCTCACACGCATCGGCACCGTCGAGGGCTTCGGGTCGATGATCCGCTACTCGGTCATCCCTGATCTGCAGCAGCGCTTCGACGAGGACGTGCGGGGCACGGCCATGTGGCACCTCGACAAGGGCCTGTACGAGGCCCACGCGCGAGACGAGTCCGGCTTCGAGGCCGAGGGCGGCCACAAGCAGATGTGGTTCGCGGCACGCGACGTGGCCTTCGAGAATCCCGTCACCGAGGACGAGACCGCAGTCATGCTCCAGCGCATGGGCTTCGCGTCGGCCAACGGCGCCATGGACGTGCAGAAGATGATCAAGGAGGCCATGGCCAACCGGGTGCTGCCCGACGACATCCCCTTCGAACTCGAGTCATTGATCGAACGCATGGCTCGGCTCATGCTGATCGAGATCTCCGCCTACCACGTGTTCGCATGGGCCGAGGAGGTCCTGTCCGACCCCGACCTCACCGCCGGGGAGGGCGAGGCGGCCCGCATCGTGTCCTACATCCGTCAGGACGAGGCGCCCCACGTGGAGTACCTCAAGACCACGCTGTCGGAGATGCGGGACCGCACGTTCGTGGGCACGTCGGGCAAGCAGTTCAGCGGTACAGACGTGATCGGGCGCATCTGGGATCGGGCCGTCGACGAGTCCTTGGGCATCCGGCGGGAGCAGAACCTCAAGCTGACGCTTCGAGAGGTGGAGCACGCCGTCGCCAAGCGGTCAGACCGCGACGATGTGCTCGAGCAGTTCCACTCACTCGGCTCGATCGTTCCCGCCGCCCGGCGGAGCGGGCAAAGCGACGGAGCTGATGCACACTTCGTCGATGCGGCGGCTTACTGATGAAGTTCGGCATCTTCTACGAGCACCAGCTGCCCCGGCCCTGGGAAGAGGACGACGAGCGTCAGCTCATCCAGGACGCGCTGGACCAGGTCGAGCTGGCCGACAAGCTCGGCTTCGACGTGGTGTGGGAGGTCGAGCACCACTTCCTCGAGGAGTACTCGCACTCGTCCGCGCCAGAGGTCTTCCTCGCGGCTGCGTCGCAGCGAACCAAGAACATCCGCCTGGGCCACGGCATTGTGCAGACGCCGCCCGCGTTCAACCACCCGGCGCGGGTCGCGGAGCGCATCGCCACCCTCGACCTCGTGAGCAACGGCCGCGTCGAGTTCGGCACCGGCGAGTCGTCGTCAGAGGCGGAGCTGGCCGGGTTCGGCATCGACCCCATGTACAAGCGGGACATGTGGCTCGAGGGCCTCGAGGTCGCTATCCGGTGCATGACGGAGGCACCCTTCACCGGCCACGACG
>JBEEFQ010000109.1:0-8179 GCA_041166245.1 Actinomycetota bacterium
CCGCTGCAGATGGCGCTGGTCGCAGCGGGCATCGGCAACGGGGGCGTGGCCATGAAGCCCCACGTCCTTCACGAGGTCCGCGACAACGACGGCCGGCGCATCGGCGGCTACGACGCTGGTGAATGGCGGCGAATGACGTCAGTCGAGACCGCGACCGCAGTGCGGGACATGATGATCGGCGTCGTGAACGGCGGCACCGCCACCCGGGCCGCCATCCCTGGGACCCAGGTGGCGGCCAAGACCGGCACCGCGCAGACCACTGGAAACGATGCCCACGCCTGGATCATCGCCTTCGCTCCGGCCGACGACCCAAAGGTCGCGGTAGCTGTCATCGTGGAGTCCCAGCCGGGCGTCAGCGAGGCGACCGGCGGTCGCGTGGCCGCTCCCATCGCCCGGGCCGTGATGCAGGCTGCACTCTCCCCTTAACCTGGAACCCCGGATATGGCCAAACAATCAGAGCGCGTCTACAACGACAGGTACGAGATCCTCCGGCCCATCGCGCGCGGGGGCATGGCCGAGGTCTACCTGGCGCGCGACCAGCTGCTCGATCGACCCGTCGCCCTCAAGGTGCTCTTCCCTGAGCTGGCGACCGACCCGTCCTTCGTCGAGCGCTTCCGCCGCGAGGCCCAGGCCGCTGCCAACCTGAGCCACCCCAACATCATCTCGGTCTACGACTGGGGCGAGGAGGACGGCGCCTACTTCATCGTCATGGAGTACGTCGACGGTCAGCCCCTGTCGAACATCCTGCGGTCGGAGGGCCCGCTGCTCCCCGACCGGGCCGCCGCCATCGGCGCCAACGTGGCCGCCGCCCTCGCCTTCGCCCACCGCGGCGGCGTCGTGCACCGCGACGTCAAGCCCGGCAACATCCTCATCGACGCCCACGACCAGGTGAAGATCGGCGACTTCGGGATCGCCCGGGCCGCCAGCGCCAAGGAGAACCTCACCCAGACCGGCGCGGTCATGGGCACCGCCACCTACTTCTCCCCCGAGCAGGCCCAGGGTCTGTCCTTCGACCCCCGCAGCGACGTCTACGCGCTGGGCGTCGTGCTCTACGAGATGGTCGCGGGCCGACCGCCGTTCACGGGCGACAACCCGGTGTCCGTCGCCTACAAGCACGTGCGGGAGGAGCCCACGCCCCTGCGCGAGGTCAGCCCCGGCGTGCCCGCCGCCTACGCCTCGGTGGTCCAGATGGCGATGGCCAAGTCACCCGCCGACCGCTACGCCAGCGCCGAGGACCTGCGGGGTGACCTGCTGCGGTTCCGCCAAGGCCGCCCCGTCGCCGCCGGCCGCGCCCCGCTACCCACCGCCGCGGTCGCGGCCACGCGGATGCAGCCCGCGTCCGACGGCACCCGGGCCATGCCCGCCACCGCGGTCGCCACCGCCGCCGGCCCCGAGGAGCGCAGGACGTCGACCTACGTCGTGCTCCTCTTCGTGATGCTCGGCCTCCTCGCCATCCTGCTGTTCCTGCTCGGCCGGTCGCTCGACCTGTTCGGTTCGGGTGGCGGGGGCCAGGTCTCGGTGCCGATGGTCATCGGCCAACCCGTCGACCAGGCGACCGCGCTGCTCGAGCAAGCGGGCTTCGAGCCCAAGACTGAGTTCGAGGAGAACGACGGCGACCCCAACGTCGTGTTCGCCCAGGACCCTGTGGCCGGCACCAAGCTCGACAAGGGCGACACCGTCACACTGCGAGTCAGCAAGGGTCCGGGGGCGGTCGAGGTACCCGACGTGGTCGGCCGCAAGGTCGATGATGCGACACGGGTGCTGGAGACCGCTGGCTTCACGGTGGAGACGACCCAGGAGCCTGATGACGAGGCGCCGGTCGGCGAGGTCATCGACCAGGACCCGGCCGCGGGCGAGCAAGCGCCCAAGAACTCCACGATCACCCTCAAGGTCTCGAGCGGCAAGGAGAAGACGGGCGTGCCCGACGTCCGGGGCAAGGATGTCGACGTGGCCGCCAACGAGCTCGGTCAGGCCGGCTTCAAGACGGTGCGCCAGCAGGAGGAGTCCGGGACGGTCGACGAGGGCAAGGTCATCCGCACGTCGCCGGCACCGGGCACGCCGCTCGAGCGCGGCTCCACCGTCACGCTGGTCGTGTCGTCGGGCCCGCCGGCGACGAACAAGGCGACCGTGCCCGACGTCATCGGCAGGACCGAGGCGGCCGCCACCGCCATGCTGCAGTCGGCCGGCTTCAAGGTGAAGACCCAGGAGGTCCTCGTCACCGACGACGCCGACGACGGCCGGGTGCAGGATCAGACGCCCAACGCCAACACCGAGGCGGACGAGGGCTCGACGGTGACCATCACCGTCGGCCGAAAGGCCGCTGCTCCGTAGTACCTCGTCAGGCGGTGACGCCGGCGCGATCGAGGAAGTTGCGCAGGAGCTGGTGCCCGCCGGCGGTGAGGATCGACTCGGGGTGGAACTGCACGCCCTCGATCGGCAGCTCGCGGTGACGCAGCCCCATGATCGTGCCATCCTCGGCCTCGGCCGAGATCTCGAGCACGTCGGGCAGGCCCTCGCGCTCGACGACGAGGGAGTGATAGCGGGTCGCCTCGAAGGGCTCGGGTAGGCCGGCGAACACGCCGGCGCCATCGTGGGTGATCCACGACGTCTTGCCGTGCATGACCTGGGGCGCTCGCACCACCTCGCCGCCGAAGACCTGCCCGATGCACTGGTGCCCGAGGCAAACGCCGAGCACTGGCACCTCGGTGCCGAGCTCGGCGATGACGGCGTTGCTCACGCCCGCGTCCTCCGGACGGCCCGGACCGGGGGAGATAAGCACCGCGTCCGGGTGAAGCGTGCGAATATCCGCAAGGCTGAGGGCGTCGTGCCGATACACGAGAGGGGTGGCGCCGAGCTCGCCCAGGTACTGCACGAGGTTGTAGACGAAGGAGTCGTAGTTATCAACAACGAGCACGCGGTTTCCCATGCCGCGTGGAGAGTAGCGGTGGGGTCATGAGTCCACGACCGGGTTCGCTCGACGACCGGCTGTCTTCTTCGTCGACGGCGGTGCTCGTCGTGGAGGACGAGCCGGACATCGCCGGCCTGTTGGCCGCCTTCTTCCGCGCGTCCGGGCTCGGACTCGTCCACGTGAATCCTCGATCGGTCGAGGAGGTGCTCGACGCCATCGTCGAGCACAAGCCCAGCTGCGTGCTGCTCGACATCATGCTCGGCGGCATCTCCGGCCTCGACGTGCTGGGCGCCATCCGTGACAGCCACGCGTGCTCTGCCGTGCCCGTCCTCATCGTCAGCGCCGATCCTCGTCCGGGCACGCGAAAGGAGGCGGAAGGGCTGGGCATCACCGCATTCGTGAGCAAGCCGTTCAGCGTGAGCGCGCTGTTCGACCAGGTGGCGGCGCTGGCCGCCGCCGACGCGCCGGACGCCGTCGCCCATGCCCCTGATCGCCTCGGATCCCATCTCGCTCGCGCCACGCAGTCGGGCTCACCCGTGAGCTTCGCCCTCGTGCACGCCGGCTCGAATGAGGCCGTCGTCGTCCGTGGGCTCGAACGCTGCCTGCCCCAGGGCAGCGTCGTCGGCCGGTGCGAGGACGGCGAGATCCCCGTCATCGTGCCCGGCACGGACGCGCCGACCACCGCTGCAGCCCTCGAGGCGTGCCTGCCGGACTGCGGGCCCGACGTCCACGCGGGCGTGGCCGAAGCACCCGCCAACGCCGTGACCGCCGACGAGCTCTACATGGCGGCGGACGCGGCCCTGGCCGAGGCCGTCGAGCGCGGCGAGGCCGTCGTCGCCGCGAGGTAGAGCCAGTCAGGCCGCCGGTTTGGCGTAGCGGAAGGCGGTCGACCCCCTGTAGGCGGGGACGTCGAGGGTGTCGACGCGTGTGACGGAGAAGCGGATGCCGAAGGCGTCGGCGTCCTCGCGGAGGCGGCGGACCAGGGGGTCGGTGTCGAAGCGGTCCTTCTGAGCTCCGACGGCGCTGATGACGTACGGGGGCGAGTGGACGGTGCCGTTGAGCAGGAGGGTGTTGCCAACGCACAACACCGCGCTGGTGCCCACCAGGCGCTGGCCGTTGATGGCGAGGGCCTCGGCGCCCGAGCGCCACAGGGCGTTGACCGCGGCCTGCACGTCCTGGGAGTGGATCACGAGGTCGTTGACGTTGCCGGTCGGCGCCTCGTCGAGCAGGGAGTCGTCGAGGGTCACGCGCACGCCGGCGCCCCGGAGGGGGACGAGACCGGCCGCCAGGGTGGCCTTGTCGAGCGCGTCCGTCCTCGACGTCGCCCCTGCCTCGCGGCTGCCCGCCTCGCCGACAAGGGCGTCGACCCGGGCCCGCAGGTCGATTACCTCCCTGCGCAGTCCCGCGGTGGTCGTCTGCTGCCGCTCGATCAGCGCGGCCAGCCGGTAGCGATCAGGCAGGCGCGCCTCAGGACTGGGTGGGCGGGCGCGCAGGGCCACCGCGGCGAGGAACCCGAGGAGCACGCACCCGGCGGCGAACAGGAGGCCCGACCGGCGCACGGGGCTATTGTCGCCGCATGCCCCGGCGAGCGCCACGCGGCGGGCGGGTGACGCCGAAACAGTCCAAGCAGCAGGCCAAGCCTGTGGGCTCCGGCCGCTACACCCCACCCATCCCGCGCGAGGTCAAGGTCAGCCCCCGGTGGGTGCCGGTGCTGATGTTCCTGTTCCTCATCAGCGGCCTGCTCGTGATCATCACCAACTACCTCGGCGTGCTCCCGACCGCGAGCGGCGAGGCGAGCAACTGGTACCTGCTCGGTGGCCTCGGGCTCATCACCGCCGGGTTCATCACCGCCACCGGCTACCGGTAGACCCTGGGAGTCCCCCCGGTTACGGGAAAGTTACACGCATGTGACTCTCCCCAGCCTTGTCCACAGCCTGGGGAAACGCCCGTCGCCTAGTCGGGGGCTGAGACGAGGTCCATCTGCTCCATGCAGTGGCGGGGCGGCTCCGGTTCGTGTTCGGCGGCCGCCGTCATGCGCACCTCGGCGCCGCAGAGGGCGCACCGGTAGCGAAGGTTGACCTTGCGGAGCTCGCCGGACGGCGGGGGCTCGGGAACTGGCGTGGCCAAGGCCCGGAGGATGGCAATGCCGATCCGCATCGCGACGATGACGAGGACGGCGGAGACGACGAGTTTGAACAGCATGGCGGGCCGGGGGCAAGGGTACCGTGACGCCGCGTTTGCCCGGCTTCGACCCGTGGTCCCGGGTTTGGGAGCGTGCGACCATGGCAACGTGCTCCAGATGCGGCTGCGCGACGCGACGGCCGAGGAACGACTCGAGCGACTCCTCGGTCTGCAGCAGCTCCTCGCACGCGTGTCCCGGGAGATCGGCCCCGCGCTCGAGTTGCAGCCCGTCCTCACCACCGTGCTCCACGCCATGCGGTCGCTCGTGACCTTCACCGGCGGCGCTATCTCGCTCGTGGACCGGGGATCGCTCTACGTCGCGGCCGCCGACCCGCCCGTCGATCCCGACATCGCATCGATCCGGCTTCCCATCGGCTCGGGCCTGGGCGGGAAGGTCGTGCTCTCCGGCAAGCATGTGTACTCCGCCGACTTCCAGACCGACCCCCGGGTCGACGAGCAGGTCCGGCGCCTGGAAGGCAACGCCCACCTGCGCAGCTATCTGGGCGTGCCCCTGGTGTGCCTCGGCAGGGTCATCGGCGTCCTGCAGATCGACTCACCCGAGCTTGACGCCTTCGACGCCGACGACCTGCAGGTGCTCGAGGGCCTGGCCACCCAAGTCGCGGGCGCCATCGAGAGCGCCCGCCACAACGAGCAGGTCATGGAGCTCGAGCGCCTCAAGTCCGACTTCCTCGCCCGGGTCTCCCACGAGCTGCGCACGCCCCTCACCATCACGTCGGGGTTCGTCAACACCCTGCTCGCCTACGAGGACCGCATCGAGCCCCGGCAGCGCGTCCAGATCCTCAAGCGCATCGAGACCGCCACCGAGCGTCTGCTCGTGCTCATCGACGAGCTGCTCACCGTCACCCAGTTCGAGGCGGGCGCCCTCGATCCGCAGCCCGACGAGATCGATGTGCCGGCGCTGCTCGACGACGTGCGGGCCCGCGCCGTCGAGCCCGAGTTGGTCGCGGTGCGCTGCCCGTCGGAGCTGCGGGTCGTCGCCGACGACCGCCTGCTGCGCCACGCCCTCACCCTTCTGGTCGACAACGCCCTCAAATACGCGGGCGACGCCGAGCTACGGGGCGGGCTCGACGACGAGGGTCGGGTCGTCATCGAGGTCGTGGACCACGGCCCTGGCGTGCCCGACAACCTGGTCGATCGCATCTTCGAGCGCTTCATGCGCGGCAACCACACTGCGCCGGGCATGGGCCTCGGCCTGCCCCTCGTGCGCACCCTCGCCATCGGGCTCATGGCCGGCGTCACCGTGCACGAGACCCCGGGCGGCGGCGCCTCGTTCCGGCTCACCTTCGCCGGCTGACCGCCCCCAGACGCGTTGCGGGCGGGATACCGCGCCAGCACGTGACGCGGTATCCCGCCCGTATTGCAGTTTTTGGGACTCAGCCCAGGCGCTCGATGATGGTGGCGTTGGCCATGCCGCCGCCCTCGCACATCGTCTGCAGGCCGTAGCGGCCGCCGGTGCGCTCGAGCTCGTTGACCAGCGTGGCCAGCAGCTTGGCGCCGGAGCAGCCGAGCGGGTGGCCGAGGGCGATGGCGCCGCCGTTGGGGTTGACCTTGCTCATGTCGGGCTGCAGTTCCTTCTCCCAGGCCAGCACGACCGAGGCGAAGGCTTCGTTGATCTCGGTGATGTCGATGTCGGCCATGGTGAGCTTGGCCCGCTCGAGCACCTTGTGGGTGGCGGGGATGGGACCGGTGAGCATCATCACCGGGTCGACGCCGGCGAGGGCGAAGGTGTGGAAGCGGGCCCGGGGGGTGAGGCCGAGAGCAGCCGCCTTCTCCTCGCTCATGATCAGGACAGCAGCGGCGCCGTCGGTGATCTGGCTGCTGTTGCCGGCCGTCACCTTGCCGTCGGGCTTGAACGCGGGCTTGAGCTTGCCCAGGGTCTCGACGGTCGTGCCGGGGCGGATGCCCTCGTCGGCCGTCACCGTCTCGCCGGACTCGATGATGTTGCCGGTCTCGCGGTCCTTGAGCTTGGAGAGGACGGGAAGGATCTCCCGCTCGAAGCGGCCCTCCTGGGTGGCCTGCTCGGCGAGCTGCTGACTGCGGGCGCCGAAGGTGTCGAGGTCCTCACGGGACAGGGCCCACTTGTCGGCGATCATCTCGGCCGAGATGCCCTGGGGCACGAGGCCGCCGCGCTCGGCGTAGCGGGCCATCATGGCGGGGCCGAACGGCATGGAGCCCGGGGTCACCGAGGCGCCCATCGGCGTGGTCGACATGACCTCGACCCCCGCGGCGACCACGATGTCGTAGGCGCCGGCGATGACGCCCTGGGCCGCGAAGTGGGCGGACTGCTGGGACGATCCGCACTGGCGGTCGATGGTCGTGGCGGGCACCGACTCGGGGAAGCCAGCGGCGAGGACGGCGTTGCGGCCGATGTTGAGGCCCTGATCGCCGACCTGCATGACGCAGCCCATGATCACGTCGTCGATGAGCTCGGGGTCGAGGTTGTTGCGCTCGACGAGGGCCTTGAGCACCTCGGCGGACAGGTCGGCCGGGTGCCAGCCCGACAGCTTTCCGTTGCGCTTGCCGCCGGGGGTGCGGACGGCGTCGACGATCACGGCATTGGGCATTCGCTGCTCCTTGAAGAACTAGACCGGGTGGTCAAGTTTCGCGCTCTCGCTACGGTTATGCCAATGGGCAGGGACATGACGAGGTGGCTGGGCGACGGCGGCATGCCGATCATCGAGCAGATCGGGGCCGCGCTGACCGAGTACGGCGAGGAGTGGGTGGCGGGCACGTGGACGCCCACGCCCCTCGCCTGCAACCCGGCCGGCACCGTGCAGGCGGGCGTGCACGGCGTGGTGCTCGACGCGGCCATGAACTTCGCCATCAACGCCGGCCTCGACGGCAAGGACCGCACCCGCGGCACCCTCGAGATGAAGACGGAGACCATGCGCCCCGCCCAGGGCGGCGCCGACTTCACCATCCGGGGCGACGTCGTGCGCATGGCCAAGCAGGTCGCGTACGCGGAAGCGACCGTCCGCGATGCGGACGGCCGCCTCATCTCCCGATCGACGGGGACGTTCCTGCTGCACCGGGCCGAGCCCGCCTAGCGACATGGGCTGCGGGACGATG
>JBEEFQ010000110.1:0-24933 GCA_041166245.1 Actinomycetota bacterium
CTCGAGACGAAGGGTCTTGGGGTCAGGTGGCGATCTCGATGATGAGGCGCGGGGGTCCGCTGGTTGTGTCGACGCGGAAGCCGGGCCTGCCCTTGACGCCGATCACCCAGGTGAGCACGGCCTCGAAGTCGCCGGTGCGCACCAGCTCGGTGACGGCCGACGTCGACGGCGTGATGCGGTTGGGGCCCTTGTAGGTCTGCCGCAGCTCGGCACCCGAGAGGTCGGCACCCGACGCCGGCTCCATTCGCACCTGCAGCACCGAGTCACCCTTGATCTCGACCGAGTTCCCCGAGCCGTCCTCGGTGATGGGGCGGTCGACGTAGCGCACCGAGTAGCCAGGGACCGCGCCTTCGAACTCGAACACGACGCGGTCGAAGCCGTCCTGTTTGGCGGCGCGCACCGCGGTGAGCAGGCCCTGCTTGGCCGACGTCACCGCCACCTCGCTGATGCCGAACCCCGACGCCACCGTCGTCGAGGGTGCTGCGGTGGCGCCCGGCGCGGTCGACGCAGTCGTGGTCGTGATGTCCACGGCCGGGTCCTGCCCGGACTGACAGCCGCCAAGGACCGTCAGCGCGGCGATGAAGGCGGCGGCGATGGCGAGGGGGCGGCGCATCGCCGCAGCGTAAGCGCCCGCACGAAGAAGGGGGCCTCTTTCGAGGCCCCCTTCTTCCCACCAAGGGTCGTACGACCGATGGTCAGTCCACACGCACCGGCGCCAGCACCCGGCGACGGATGCCGAGGCCGAGCATCGCCATGATGACGGCGGCGACGGCGAAGGCGGTCACGTCACTGGTGCCACCTGTGCGAGGCAGCGTGCCGCCGGGCGGCGTGGTGGTACCGGCTGCCTGCGGCAGGAACTCGGCGACGCCACCCACGCTGGCCAACCGGAGGCGGGCGCCGCCCGCCAGGGCGTCGACCGGTACGGCACCGGTGAGCAGCGTGTTGAGAGCCTCCATGCCGACGGTGCCGGGGAGGGCCGGAGCGGCGACACCGCCGGGCAGGCCCGGGATGGCGGCCAGCAGGCCACCCACGCTGGCGGCAGGAAGGGGCAGGCCGGAGATCAGGCTCGCCAGGTCCGACGGCGGCACGATGCTGAGGTCCACGCCCGTGAGCTGCGACACAGACCGCACGTAGCCGGTCGGCGTCTTGGTCACGCCCGTGCCCGTGGTGTCGAGCAGCGCGAGGTTGACGATGCCGTCGAGGCCGACGACGCCGAGGACCGAGTCGAGGTTGGCGGTCACGTCATCGACGGTGTCGAGGACCTGGGCGGGCGTGGAGGCCAGATCGACGCCGGGCACTGCGGCCAGGTTGCCGACCTTGAGGCTGCCGATGGCAGCCGTCACCTTGGCGACGGACGTGCCGACCGCATCAGTGGCCTTCGACGTGAGACCCACGTCGATTCCGCTGATGTTGAGCAGCTCGAGGCCATCGAGCATGGTCAGCAGGCCGCTCAGCAGCCCGCCCACATCGAGACGGTCAGCAGCCAGGGCAGCGGTGACCGCGGCCACGGCGGCCTGGCACGTCGAGGCGTTGGTGAGGCCGAGGTTGAGCGCTGCCAGTTGCGGAATGAGCGCGAAGGCGGCGCCCAGCGGAACGATGTTGTCGCAGACGGGCACGATGGCGACGTTGGCCAGCGAGGTCAGCGCAGCCGTGCTGCTCGCGATGCGGCCGTTGAGGCCCGTGATGACGCCATCCAGTCCGGCGGCGTCGGTCGGGACCGTCCCAGCGATGCCGAGGCTGGTGAGCAGACCGGCGACCGGGTTGCCAGCGCCGAGCAGCCCGAGCTCCTCGGTCAGCGCTTCGACGTCCGGCAGGCTCAGGGCGTTCAGGGGCAGGCCGAGTCCGGCGAGCAGGGCACCCAAGTTGAGGCCGCTGATGGCGCCGACGTCGACGCCGCGGGTCGAGGTGCTGGACTCCTTGGCCGCGTCGGCACCGAGGTTGGCGGTGACGCTGTCGACCGACAGCAGGCCGCCGCCGAGCACGAGGTCGGTGAGGCTGTTGACCAGACCGGCGCGGGCGCCGGCGCTGTCGACGATGGCCGACAGGGTGGCGGGTGTCAGGCTGCCGTCGACGAGCTGGGGCAGGAGCGCGTTGCCGAGGTCGGTGCTGTAATCGGTCTTCTTCTCGGTACCGGTGCTGCGTGTCTCGACCGGAGCGATCGACTTGTTGAGCGCGGGCAGGACGCCCGACGTCACGGTCAGCGGACGCAGGACCGTCGCGGCCTCGGGTACGGCGAGGACGCCCTTGTCGATGGTCGCGATGCTGTCGTCGCCGAGGATGCGGGCCGACACCAGGTCACCCAGGTCGAGCTGGGCGATCGTGGTGCCGACAACGGACGTCCCGATGCCGGGGCTCGCCGCGGTCGCGGACGCGGCAGAGAACAGTGCCGCGAGCAGCGCGAGCACGGTCCCGAGAGCAGCAAGTCGAATGGTGCGCACTAGAGAACCCCCAGGGGTTTGATCGGTCGGTTCTGCACCTTTGACCGATCCGAGCCATCGCACCATGCCTCGACAGGGCCATTTCGGACTACTGATCGAACTAGTTACAGTTCCATGACGAAACGATTGCCGGGGTCGGCGCCGCGAGGGTCGTAACATCGACCCTCATGCTCCTTTGGATCATCCTCGGCGTGGCGCTGCTGGTCGTTGTGTACGGCATCGTCCAGTACAACGGCCTCGTGCGGTTGCGGAACCGCATCGAGAGCGCGTGGTCGCAGATCGACGTGCAACTGCAGCGGCGCTACGACCTCATTCCCAACCTCATCGAAACGGTCAAGGGGTACGCGGCCCACGAAAAGGGCGTGTTCGAGTCCGTCACCCAGGCGCGAGCGAACGCCATCAACGCCCAGGGCCCGGCCGAGCAGGCCCAGGCCGAGAACATGGTGACGGGCGCGCTCAAGTCGCTCTTCGCGGTGGCGGAGGCGTACCCGGACCTCAAGGCCAACCAGAACTTCGCGCTGCTCCAGGAGGAGCTGTCGGGCACCGAGGGCAAGATCGCCTACGCCCGGCAGTTCTACAACGACTCGGTGCAGTCCTATAACACCAAGATCCAGACGTTTCCCAGCAACCTGATCGCCGGGCCGTTCGGCTTCAAGGAACGCGAGTACTTCGAGGCGGACGACCCGAGTCGCGGCCCGGTGCAGGCCCGCTTCTAGATCAACTTGTTCGAACAGATCACCAGCAACAAGCGCCGCTCCGTGGCGCTCGTGTTCGCCTTCGTCCTCGTGGTCGTGGCCGTGGTGTGGGCCTTCAACACGCTCATCGGATACGGCGTGAGTGGCCTCGTGGTCGCGGTGGTGTTCGCGGGGGGCACCGCCGCGCTCGCGTACTGGAAGTCCGACGCGGTTGCCCTCCGCATGAGCCACGCCAAGCCCGCGGATCCCGAGCAGTACCCGCGCCTGCACAACGTGGTGGAAGGGCTCTGCATCGCCGCCGGCCTCCCCAAGCCACGGCTGTATGTCATCGAAGACGACGCGCCAAACGCCTTCGCCACCGGCCGCAACCCCCGTCACGCAGCGGTTGCGGTCACCACCGGGCTGCTCGATCGCATGAACCGCATCGAGCTCGAAGCGGTGCTGGCCCATGAGCTGAGCCACGTGAAGAACTACGACATCCTCGTGTCCACCCTCGCAGTCACCATGGTCGGCGTCGTCGTCCTCCTCTCCGACTTCGGCATGCGGTTCATGTGGTTCGGTGGTGGCCGCCGACGCGACAACAACGGCGGGGGCGGCGGCCCCGGCGCGATGCTCGCCTTGCTCGGGTTCGCGCTCCTGATCCTGGCGCCCATCGCCGCCAAGCTGATGCAGTTCGCCATCTCCCGGCGGCGAGAGACCCTCGCCGACGTGAGCGGCGTGGCCCTGACGCGTTACCCGCCGGGGTTGATCGCCGCCCTGGAGAAGCTGAAGGAGGACCAGACCGTGGTGCGCTCTGGGTCCCGGGCCACCGCCCACCTCTGGATCGAGTCGCCGGTCGCCCGCAAGCCCGAGGAGGGGCGCCTGGCCTGGCTGGGCAAGATGATGGACACCCACCCGCCGCTCGACGAGCGCATCGAGGCCCTCCGCGAGCTCTGACGCCGTGCACGGAGCTGGAAGTCGGAAGGGGTCCTCACGCCCACGCCGTAGAATGTGGGCGTGAGCGAGACCGAGCGCCAGACGGGCACGTTCCGCGTCAAGCGGGGACTGGCCGAGATGCTGCGGGGCGGCGTGATCATGGACGTCGTCGACGCCGACCAGGCCAAGATCGCCGAGGACGCGGGAGCCGTGGCGGTCATGGCCCTCGAGCGGGTGCCGTCCGACATCCGGCGCGATGGTGGCGTGGCCCGCATGAGCGACCCCGCGCTCATCGAAGGCATCAAGGCCACGGTCACGGTGCCGGTGATGGCCAAAGCCCGCATCGGTCACTTCGCCGAGGCCCAGGTGCTCGAGGCGCTCGGCGTCGACTACGTCGACGAGAGCGAGGTGCTCACACCGGCCGACGAGGCGCACCACATCGACAAGTGGTCCTTCGGCGTGCCCTTCGTCTGCGGCGCCACCAACCTGGGTGAGGCCCTGCGCCGCATCAGCGAGGGCGCGGCCATGATCCGTTCGAAGGGTGAGGCGGGCACCGGCGACGTGAAGGAGGCGGTACGCCACCTGCGCTCGATCCTGGGCGACATCCGCCGCATCACCCAGGCCGACTCGGCCGAGCTTTACGGGTGGGCCAAGGAGCTGCAGGCGCCGATCGGTCTGGTGCAGGAGCTGGCGGAGACGGGCGCGCTGCCCGTGCCGCTGTTCTGTGCCGGCGGCCTGGCCACCCCGGCCGACGCGGCGCTCGTGATGCAGCTCGGCGCCGAGGCCGTGTTCGTGGGCTCGGGCATCTTCAAGAGCGAGGACCCCGCCCGCCGGGCCCGGGCCATCGTCGAGGCCACCACGCACTACAAGGACGCGCAGATCGTGGCCAAGGTCAGCCGCGGTCTGGGCGAGCCCATGCGGGGCCAGGACGCCAACACCGTGGAGACCAAGCTCTCGGAACGGGGCTGGTAGTGCGCCGCCTGCGTGGCCGAACGCCAGAACAGGGCCCTCCAGGTGAAGATCGGCGTGCTCGCCCTGCAGGGCGCGGTCCGGGAGCACACCCAGGTCCTCGCTGAGCTGAGCGCGGAGCCCGTCGAGGTCCGCGGCCCCGAGCACCTGGCCGGCATCGACGCCCTCGTCATGCCCGGTGGCGAATCAACCACCATGTCGATGCTGCTCGAGTCGTCGGGGCTGTTCGAGCCCCTTCGCGAGCGACTGCACGACGGGATGCCGGCGTTCGGCACGTGCGCGGGGATGATCCTGCTCGCGACCGACGTGCTCGACGGCCGGCCCGACCAGCGCAGCTTCGGCGTGCTCGACGCCGCGGTCCGCCGCAACGCCTTCGGCCGCCAGGTCGACTCGTTCGAGGCCGACCTCGACATTGACAGCCTTGGTGGCGGCCCGTTCCGCGCCGTGTTCATCCGCGCGCCCGTCGTCGAGCGGACAGGTGCGGGCGTCGAGGTCCTCGCCACCGTCGACGGGGCGCCGGTGCTGTGCCGCCAGGGTGCGGTGCTGGCGGCCGCGTTCCATCCCGAGCTCTCAGGCGACTTCCGGTTGCACCAGCTTTTCGTGAAAGGGTTGTAGCGATGTCAGGACATTCGAAGTGGGCGACGATCAAGCACAAGAAGGGCGCCCAGGACAAGGCGCGCGGGAAGCTCTTCGCCAAGCTGATCCGTCAGGTCGAGGTGGCGGCGCGCGAGGGCGGCAGCGACCTCAGCAGCAACGCCACGCTCCGTTCCATGTTCCAAAAGGCGCGTGACTCCTCGGTGCCGATGGACACCATCGAGCGGGCGATCAAGCGGGGCACTGGCGAGCTGGAGGGAGTGCGCTACGAGCCCGTGTCCTATGAGGGGTACGCGCCCAACGGTGTGGCCGTCTACGTCGAGGCCCTCACCGACAACCGCAACCGCACCGGCGCCGACGTGCGCAACATCTTCACCAAGAACGGCGGCTCCGTTGCCGAGCCCGGCTCGGTGGCGTGGCAGTTCGAGCGCAAGGGCGTGATCATCCTCCCCAAGGCCGCGGCCTCCGAGGACGACCTCATGCTCGTCGCCCTCGACGCGGGCGCCGAGGACATCGCCGATCAGGGCGACACCTGGCAGCTCACCAGCGGGCCCAGCGACCTGGCCGTCCTGCGCACCGCCCTGGAGGAAGCGGGCATCGCCATCGAGTCCGCCGACCTCACGATGATGCCTTCCCAGACGGTGCCGCTCGAGAGCGAGGGCGACGCCCGTCAGGTGCTGCGCGTCATTGACGCCCTCGAGGAGCACGACGACGTCCAGAACGTCTACGCGAATTTCGATATCCCTGATTCCGTGCTGGAGCTCGTCGAAGCGTGAGCGAGCGGCTCCAGGTCGGCGACCCCGCGCCGGAGTTCTCGTTGCCGGGGACGGGGCACCGCACCTACACGCTGGAGCAGTACCGCGGCCTGCCCGTCGTCCTCGTCTTCTACCCCGGGGACAACACGCCGGTGTGCACCGAGCAGCTCACGAGCTACTCGAGCGACATCGCCCGCTTCGACGGCCTCGGCGCTCAGGTGCTGGCCATCAGCCCTCAGGACGTGGAGAGCCACGAGCAGTTCGCGGCCGAGTTCGGATTCGCCTTCCCACTGCTGGCCGACGTCGACCAGGAGGTGGGCCGCGCCTACGGCGTGGTCGGGCCGCTGGGGTTCTATCGCCGGTCCGTGTTCGTCGTGGACGCGGGTGGCACGATCAGGTACATCCACCGGGCGCGCGCGGGCCTCACGTTCCGGCCCGCCGACGAGCTCGTCGCCGCGGTGGAGGCGGCCCGCCGCCCATCCACCCGCCCCGCCGTCTGATTCGCTAGTCTCCGAACGCATGTTCGTTCTGGGCATCGACCCGGGTGTGTCGCGCTGTGGCTACGGCTGCGTGTCGGGCGCGCCGGGCGGCGGGCTGCAGGCGCGGGCAGTGGGCGTCATCACCACGTCGCCCGACGATCCGCTCCCGCACCGGCTGGCGCTGCTCCAGGCCGAGCTGCGCGACCTGATCGCCGAGCTGGCGCCGGAGGTGGTGGTGGTGGAGCGGGTGTTCTTCCAAACGAACGTCAAGACGGCCATGTCGGTCGGCCAGGCCAGCGGCCTCGCGCTGGCGGCCGCCTCGGCCGCGGGCTGCGAGGTCGCGCAGTACACGGCCAACGAGGTGAAGCAGTCCGTCGCCGGCTACGGCGGAGCCGACAAGGGACAGGTGCAACGCATGGTGCAGCGCCTGCTCAACCTGGCCGAGGTGCCGAGCCCGCCAGACGCGGCCGACGCGCTCGCCCTTGCCCTGTGCCACCTCAACCGGGCCCCCCGGCTCGCTCGCATCGGAGCCCAGCAGTGAGCGAGCTTGCGAGCGAACCAATGTGGCAGCGAGCTGCTCGCCGGCGCCATCCTGCGTGTGCGACGGTCGGATGCGCACTCCGATTCGAGGTGCGCCGGTGAGCGAGCCTGCGGAGCGAACGATGTGGTGGAGCTGGACCACCATCGAAGCTGGCGAGATGGTGGTCCAGTGATCGGCTCGCTGCGGGGCACGCTGCTGGACCGCACCACGACGGGCGAGATGCTCGTCGAGGTCGGCGGTGTCGGCTATCGCGTCACGTGCGCGGCGTCCACCCTCGCCGCTGCCGGTGAGCTGGGCGCGCCGGTGTTCCTCCATGTGCACACCCACGTCCGGGAAGACGCCATCGTCCTCTTCGGCTTCAGCACGCGCGACGAACGGCTCTGCTTCGAGGCGTTGCTCGGGGCCCACGGCGTGGGCCCCGCCCTCGCGCTCGCCATCCTCTCGGCCCACAGCCCGTCGTCCCTGCGCCGGGCCCTCGCGGCCGACGACGTCGATGCGCTCACGATGGTGCCGGGCGTGGGCAAGAAGACGGCCGCCCGCCTTCTCATGGAGCTCAAGAGCAGGCTCGATCTCGACGGCGGGGACGACGCGGCCCTCGCGGCCGCCGCCAGCGGCGCCAACCGCAACGGCTCGGCACGCGCGGAGGTGCGGGCTGCCCTGGCCGGACTCGGCTACGCGCCCGACGAGGTGCGCGAGGCGACGCGGGAGCTGGCCGACGACGGTCCCGTCGAGGACCTGCTGCGCTCCGCCCTCCGCCAACTGGCGGGTGTCAGATGAGCCCGCGCGAAGAGTTGCTCGCCCCGGTCGCCGACCCCATCGAGGCGGCCGAGGAGGTGAGCCTCCGTCCGCGGCGGCTCAGCGAGTTCGTGGGCCAGCCCCAGCTGCGCGAGCACCTCCAGATCCTCATCGAGGCCGCGCGCCGCCGGGGCCAGGCCGCGGACCACGTCCTGCTGGCCGGACCGCCGGGCCTCGGCAAGACCTCGATGGCCGGCATCATCGCCAACGAGCTCGGCGTCGGGATGCGCATCACCTCCGGCCCCGCCCTCGTGCGCGCGGGCGATCTGGCCGCCATCCTCACCGACCTGCAGGAAGGCGACGTCCTGTTCATCGACGAGATCCATCGCCTGGGCCGGGCCGTCGAAGAGGTGCTCTACCCGGCCATGGAGGACTTCCAGCTCGACATCGTCATCGGCAAGGGCCCGGGCGCGCGCTCCATCCGCCTCGACCTGCCGCGCTTCACCCTCGTCGGCGCGACAACACGCACAGGCAGGATCACGAGCCCGCTGCGCGACCGTTTCGGGTTCGTCGCCCGTCTCGACCACTACCCGCCGGAGGACCTGCAGATCATCGTCACGCGCGCCGCGGGCATCCTCGGCGTGGAGCTGCACCCCGCGGGCGCAACCGAGATCGCCCGGCGCTCACGCGGCACACCCCGCATCGCCAACCGGTTGCTGAAACGGGTGCGCGACTTCGCCGAGGTGCGGGGCGACGGCACCGTGAGCGAGGCGTGCGCCCAGGAGGCGCTCGCCCTCTATGAAGTCGACGAGCTCGGCCTCGACAAGGTCGACCGCGCCATCCTCGGCGCGGTGTGCCGCCGCTTCGGTGGTGGGCCGGTGGGGCTGTCGACGTTGGCGGTGAGCGTAGGAGAGGAGACCGAGACCGTCGAGGACGTGTACGAGCCCTTCCTCCTGCAGCTCGGCCTGCTCAAACGCACACCCCGGGGCCGGGAAGCCACGCCCGCGGCGTGGGCCCACCTCGGCGAGGAGCCGCCGGGGCCTTCCGGGCTGTTCGGCTAGCTACTTCCTGATCGGCAGCATCGGGACGCAGAGCGACATGCCGAGGATCGGCCCGTTCCCGACGCAGAGCACGGTGCGATTGGACACGGGGACCGACGCCGACGCACCCGAGAGCCCAGCTGGTGCCGCCACCATCGCGCAGACAGCAACGACGAGGATTGCGATGCGGCGCCTCACTGTGAACCTCCGAGGAACTGGGCGAGCGGCTCGAGGACCGCATTGGGGTTGGCCGTCACCCAGGTATCGAGTGCCTCCACCCGGGCGGGGTGGTCGGCGCTCTCCTGGCGGCCGTGCTCGTCGGTGCCATCGAGCAGCGGCGTGGGGCCGACCGGCTGCATGCCGGCGTCCTCGCTCGCTGCCGCGGCCGGCGGAGTGTTCGTCGCGGCCGAGCCGGTCGCCGGCGCGGTCGCGGCCGGCGCCTCGACTGCAGGCTCCGGTGCTGCGGTCTGGACATGCACGGCCGGCGGTCGGCCGGCGTTGATCTGTTGGGCCGGGACAGGCGAGCTGCCGGCGCCGGCGGCCAGCACCACAGCGGAGGTCACGACCATCACCAAGGACACAGCGTTCGTCGCCAGCGGGGCCACGGCATGCTCTGACCATCCGCTCAAGCGGGCCCGCACGTCGACGATGCGCCGGGCCAACCAGCCGAGGACCGGCAGCCCAGCGAGCGTCCGGGCGTCGGCACCGGCGACGACCTCGAACTCCCGCCGCAGCGCCCGACGGGCGCGCCACAGGAGCTGTTCCACCGTGCCGAGGCTGACGGCGTAGTACTCGGCGATGCGCTGGTAGGACCAGCCCTCCTGCTCCCGGAGGCGCAGCACCTCCTGATGACGGGGGCCCAGGCGGTCCATGGCGTCACGCAGCATCTGACGGTCGGCCGCCTGCAGCACGACCTTCTCCTGGTCGCCCTCGACGGCGCCGAGGTCGAGCTCGGGGAACGGCACGCTCCTGGCCCGGCGGCGATGAGTGTCGAGGCACAGCCGGGCGGCGATCACGCTCAACCACGGGTAGAACTTCCGCTCGCCCGCCAGCCGGGGCATGGCGGTGTAGGCCCGAGCGAAGGCCTCCTGGGTGACCTCTTCGGCCTCGGCGCTGTCGCCGACCCGCTTCAGACAGAATCGATACAGGCGGGAGTAGTACCGGCGGTAGAGATCCTCGAAGCCCGCGACGTCACCGGCCTGGAACTGCTCGACCAGCGCCTTGTCCCGCCCGAGGTCGACGTCGTCGGCTCGTATAGCCATAAACAGAGGGCTCCAGTGTTCCTGCACGCTGCGTGGGAATCGGCCCACCCGTCTTCTACGCAGCCCCCGGCATTTCCTGCCCGCGATCGTATCCTGCCCTCGTGAGCCGTGAGAAGTACGGGTATCGACTCCCGAATGAACAAATCGCCCAAAAGCCTGTCGAGCCCCGTTCCGCTGCCAAGTTGCTCGATGGGAGAGACGGCAACGTTGTCCATCGTCGGGTCGCCGACCTGCCCGATCTGCTGGCGCCGGGCGACCTGCTCGTCGTCAATGACAGCCGGGTCCTCCCGGCGCGGTTGCGGCTGCAGAAGGAGACGGGCGGCCACGTCGAGGTGCTCCTGCTCGAACAGCGGGGCGATGGGGCGTGGGAGGCCCTCGTGCGGCCCGGGCGGCGGGTGCCACCCGGCACCGTGCTCAGCAGCGCCGACGGCCGCCCGGTGGTGGAGGTGCTGGATCGACTCGTCGAGGGGCGACGCGTCGTCCGGCTGCTCGCCGAGGGCGTGCCGGAGGAGCTGGGGACGGTGGCCCTGCCTCCGTACATCCGCGAACCCCTCGCCGACCCCGACCGCTACCAGACCGTCTATGCGGCTCGACCCGGTTCGGTGGCGGCGCCGACCGCTGGGCTCCACCTCACCGATGAGTTGCTCTCGGACTGCAGGGCGCGCGGCATCGCGGTGGCCACTGTTGACCTGGCGGTGGGGCTCGGCACGTTCCGGCCCATCACCGCGGAGCGGATCGAGGATCACCGCATGCACGCCGAGCGCTACGACGTGCCGGCAGAGACGATGGACGCGTGCCGTGACGCCACGAGGGTGGTGGCCGTGGGCACGACGACGTTGCGCGCCTTGGAGTCGGCCGCCCGTGGGCCGTTGGCGGGCCGCACCGAGCTGTTCGTGACGCCGGGATTCGAGTTCCAGGTCGTCGACGTCCTCCTCACCAACTTCCACCTGCCGCACTCGTCGCTGCTCGTCCTGCTCGCGGCATTCTGCGGCGAGCGCTGGCGCGACCTGTACGACGTGGCGCTCGCGGAGGACTACCGCTTCCTCTCCTTCGGCGACGCCATGCTGGTGGGGCGGGCCCAATGACGGTCACCTTCACGGCCGACGCGACCGACGGCGCGGCTCGCGCGGGCACGGTGCGCACGGCACGGGGCACGTTTCGCACGCCGTGCTTCATGCCCGTGGGCACACGCGGCACGGTGCGGGCCGTGTCGATGGCCGACCTCGAGGATCTCGGTGCCGAGGTCGTGCTGGCCAACACGTACCACCTCATGCTGCGGCCCGGTGCGGACGTCGTCGCGGGGCTCGGTGGGATCCATGGCTTCGCGGCGTGGCCCGGCCACGTGCTCACCGACTCGGGCGGCTACCAGGTGTTCTCGCTCAACCCGAAGGTGACGGACGAAGGCGTCACGTTCAAGTCGACCTACGACGGCACCCTGCACCGCCTCACTCCCGAGCGGGCGGTCGAGATGCAGGAGCTCATCGGTGCCGACATCCAGATGGTGCTCGACGTGTGCCCGCCGCTCCCGTCTGCACCCGAGACGGTGCGGCTGGCGGTGGAGCGCACTGCCGCCTGGGCGCAACGGGCCAAGGCTGCGCACCATCGGGAGGGCCAGGCGCTGTTCGGCATCGTGCAGGGTGGCGTCGACGAAGCGCTGCGCACGGAGAGCGCCCACCGCACGGTCGCCGTTGGGTTCGACGGCTACGGTATCGGCGGGCTCTCAGTCGGCGAGCCGAGGCACGAGATGCTGCCTGCCCTCGCTGCCGCCCTGGCGGAGTTGCCGGCCGACCGACCCCGGTACCTGATGGGTGTGGGGGATCCGGTGGGACTGGTGGAAGCCATCGCGCTGGGGGTGGACATGTTCGACTGTGTGTTGCCCACCAGGTTGGCCCGGCACGGCACCGTCCTCACGAGCACGGGCCGCCTGTCCCTGCGCAACGCCGCCTTCGCCACCGACGGTGAACCACTCGACCCGACCTGCGGCTGCACCGTGTGCGGACGGTGGTCACGCGCCTATCTGCGTCACCTCCTGCGCCTCGGAGAGCCGACGGCGGCTCGCCTGGTGACGCTGCACAACCTGCATTGGACGCTGGGCCTGGTGCGCCGGGTTCGGGCCGCCATCCAGGCGGGGACGCTGACCCAACTGCGGGCCGAGGTCGCCACCGTTTGGGAGGGGTGAACGGCGAGTGGTGCGTCCTGCATATGGCGGCGCGGATATGGCGAGCCAGCGGCGTCATCTGGCAAGGCCGCAGGACGAAGGCATAGCCGTCGCTACGTCGAGGACGAGAACGCAGCCAGGGCCGTCGCTGGCCGCCAGAGCCGCCCGTCCAGAGGCAGGACGTTCCACTAGAGTCACGAGCCGCCTCGGGGGTCACTATCCGACTACCGAACTGCGCACTTCGCCTATGGCCTCCCTGCTCCCGCTCCTACTTCTCGGCGCCATGATGTGGCTGCTCCTCATCCGGCCGCAGCAGCAGCGCGTTCGTCGGCAGCAGGAGCTGCTCCAGGCGCTGGAGGTCGGTGACGAGGTGATCACCGCCGGCGGCATGATCGGTCGCATCCGCGCCATGAACAACGAGCGCGTGGAGATCGAGCTGGGCCCGGGCGTGGTGGTGGAGTTCCTGCGGGGGGCCGTCAGCCAGCGGCTGGTCGAGCCGAGCAACGGTGAGGACGACACCATCGTGCTCGACGACGACGACCGCTGATGCGCAGGTCCTGGCAGCTCTCGCTGTTCTTCGTCATCCTGCTCGCGGTCGGTTCGCTCGCGGCCACGCTCGCTGCCGGCAACACCCCGCAGCTGGGTCTCGACCTCCAGGGCGGAGCGTCCGTGGTCCTGCAGCCGACGCGCAAGGTGAGCAACGCGATCCTCGACCAGTCGATCGAGATCATCCGCAACCGGGTGGACGCCCTCGGCGTGGCCGAACCCGACATCAGCCGCCAGGGCAGCAACATCATCGTGCAGATGCCCGGAGTGAAGAACCGTGATCGGGCCCTCGCCATCGTCGGTCAGACGGCCCAGCTTCGCTTCCGTCCCGTCCTCCAGGCCGGGCTGCCGCCCGGGGACGAGACCCCGACCACCACCACGGCGGCCCCGACCACCACCGTCGCCCCCGCTCCGACGACAACGGCGCGGGGCGCGACCACGACCGCGGCTCCGCCGCCCACTACCACGACGACCACGCCCGAGCAGCTGGCGACCACGCCTCGGGCCCAGGACACGGCCAGCGCGGTGGTGATCCTGCCCGACAAGGACAAGACGCAGCGCTACCGGCTCGGGCCGACAGAGCTGTCGGGACGGGCCGTGCGCACCGCCCGCGCCATCGCACCCCAGGTGGCCGAGGGCTGGTCGGTCGAAGTGGTCTTCACCAGCACAGGCGGTCGGCAATTCGACGATCTGGCCAAGCGGTTCTTCAACCAGCAGATGGCGATCGTGCTGGACGGTGTCGTGCAGTCCGCCCCCTCGATCACGTCGCAGGAATTCAACGGTCGGGCGTCGATCACGGGCGGCACGGGCGGATTCAAGGAGGGCGACGCCAAGGATCTCGCCCTCGTCCTCCGCTACGGCGCCCTGCCCGTGACGCTGCGCCAGGAGACGGTGCAGACCGTGTCGGCCAGCCTGGGCAAGGACTCGCTGCGGGCCGGCCTGATCGCCGGTCTGGTCGGCCTCGCACTGGTGCTCCTGTACATGCTCCTCTACTACCGGGCCCTCGGCCTGGTCGTGCTCCTCGGCCTCGGCGTGTCCGGGATGCTGATGTACTCGCTGGTGGCCCTGCTCGGTGAGACGAGCGGCCTCGCCCTCAGCCTGGCCGGCGCGACCGGCATCATCATCTCCGTCGGCGTGACGGTGGACAGCTATGTCGTGTACTTCGAGCGGTTGAAGGACGAGATCCGCTCCGGGAAGTCCATCAGGTCGTCGGTCGAGCGCGGGTTCAACCGGGCCTACCGCACCATCGTCGCCGCCGACCTCGCGTCACTGATCGGCGCCGGCCTCCTCTACTGGCTCACAGTCGGGCCCGTCCGGGGCTTTGCCTTCTTCCTCGGACTCTCGACATTGCTCGACCTCTTCATCGCCTACTTCTTCACCCGTCCGATCGTCGCCTTGCTGGGCCGGAACCGATTCTTCACGGAAGCCCGCTTCTTCGGGGTGGCCCGGGGCCTGGCTGCGACAGGGGAGTCGTCCTGATGGCCGAGAAGGCGAGCATCTGGCACCGGCTGTACCACGGCGAGACGTCGTTCGACTTCATCGGGAAGCGCCGGCGCTGGTTCATGTTCTCGCTGTTCGTCATCGTGGCCGGCGTCGCCGGCCTCTTCGCCCGCGGCGGCCTGAACCTCGGTATCGACTTCGAGGGCGGCACCGCGTGGGAGGTCCAGGCCCCCGGAGTTTCGGTGACCGAGGCACGCGACGCGCTGGAGCCGCTGGGAGTCGCCGACGCCAAGATCCAGATCCTCGGCGGCGACAAGCTGTCCGTGCAGGCCGAGACCGGAGGCGACGCGGCCAAGCGGGAGCAGGTGACCCAGAAGCTGGCCGAGCTCGGGGACACCACCACGGCCAACGTCGACGTCAACGAGGTGGGGCCGTCGTGGGGGAACGAGATCTCCAAGAAGGCGCAGCGGGCCCTCATCTTCTTCTTCATCGCCATCAGCGCCTACATCACGCTGCGGTTCGAGTGGAAGATGGCCGTGGCGGCCATCGCCGCCGTGGTCCACGACATCCTGGTGACCATCGGTGTGTACGCGCTCTCGGGGTTCCAGGTCACACCGGCGACGGTGATCGCGTTCCTGACCATCCTCGGGTACTCCCTCTACGACACCGTCGTCGTGTTCGACAAGGTGGAGGAGAACACGCGCGGGCTGGCGTCGGCCGGGCGCATGACCTACGCCGACACGGTCAACCTCTCGATGAACCAGGTCCTCATGCGCTCGCTGAACACGAGCCTGGTGGCCATCCTGCCCATCCTGTCCGTCCTCGTGGTCGGCTCCTGGATCCTGGGCGCGACCACGCTCGAGGACTTCGGACTCGCGCTGCTGATCGGCCTGCTCACCGGTGCCTACTCGTCCATCTACATCGCCTCGCCGATCCTGGCCATGCTCAAGGAGCGCGAGCCGCGGTACGCGTCGATCCGTCAGCGTTTGGAGTCGCGTGGCGGTGTTGCGGGTGCCCCGCTGACGCCTGCCGCGGCTGCAGCGTCGCTCGGCGGCGGCAGCGACGATATGGACGTCCCGCCTGCGGCCTCCGGACCGGCTCGCCCACGCCCTGGCGGCGCGGGCGGCGCGCGCAGTGGCGGCAATCGCCCGGCTCCCAGGCCGCGCAAGAAGCGGCGAAGGTAGCGGGCGCCGGTATCCTCGGCTCATGGGACAGGACGCCGGTTGGCTCAAGGAGCACATCCGCGACATCCCTGATTTCCCGAAGCCGGGCGTGGTCTTCAAGGACATCACGCCGCTTCTCTCGGACGGGAAGGCATTTCGCGCCACCATCGACGCCCTGTCGGAACGCTTCGAAGGGCGCCCGGTGGACAAGGTCCTCGGCATCGAAGCGCGCGGGTTCATCATCGCCGCGCCGATCGCCTACCGCCTGGGCGCGGGCTTCGTCCCCGTGCGCAAGGCGGGCAAATTGCCGTGGGAGCTCGAGAAAGAGGAGTACTCGCTCGAATACCGCAACGACATCCTCGAGATCCACCGCGACGCGGTGCAGCCCGGTGAGCGGGCGCTGCTGATCGACGACGTCCTGGCGACGGGGGGGACGGCGGCCGCAACCATGCGCCTGGTCGAGAAGCTCGGTGGGGAGATAGTCGGCCTCGGCTTCGTGATCGAGCTGGCCTTCCTCGGTGGACGGGCCAGGCTCGCAGGTCACGAGGCCGTCTCACTGCTGACGTACGAGTAGGCGATGGCAACGGTCGACCGCGTCCTCCCGTGGCGGCGGCAGGTCGCGCCCGCGTCCGATCTGGCGCCGCTCCTCGAGCTGTTCCGCAAGCGCGACCCCAAGGCCGACGTCACGCTGATCACCAAGGCGTACGACATCGCCGAGCATGCGCATCGCGACCAGGTGCGGAAGTCGGGCGAGGCCTACATCCACCACCCGATCGCGGTAGCGAGCATCGTGGCCGAGTTCATCCGCGACGACGTCACCATCGCCGCCGCTCTGTTGCACGACGCGGTGGAGGACACCGGTGTCGAGATCGAGGACATCGGCAAGCAGTTCGGCCCACATGTCGCGGCCATCGTCGACGGCGTCACCAAGCTCGACCGCCTCCACTTCGACTCGAAGGAGGCCCAGCAGGCCGCGTCGATGCGCAAGATGCTGGTGGCGATGGCCAAGGACGCGCGCGTCCTCATCATCAAGCTCGCCGACCGTCTGCACAACATGCGAACCATCGCGGCGATGCCGGACTGGAAGCAGAAGCGCACGGCCCAGGAGACCATCGACATCTATGCGCCGCTCGCGCACCGCCTGGGCATGCAGGAGATGAAGTGGCAGCTCGAGGACCTGTCGTTCTCCGTGCTCCACCCCAAGGTGTACGCCGAGATCGAGCAGATGGTGGCCACCCGCGCACCCGAGCGGGAGATCTATCTGGCCCAAGTGCTCGAGCAGGTGCGCGACCGGTTGGCGGAGCTGAAGATCTCGGGCGACGTCACCGGCCGGCCCAAGCACTACTACTCCATCTACGAGAAGATGGTCGTGAAGGGCAAGGAGTTCGACGAGATCTTCGACCTCGTCGGCATGCGGGTGCTCGTGGACCGAGTCGCCGATTGCTACGCGGCGCTCGGGTCGATCCACGCCATGTGGAAACCGGTGCAGGGCAGGTTCAAGGACTACATCGCCATGCCCAAGTTCAACCTCTACCAGTCGCTGCACACGACGGTGGTCGGTCCGCAGGGCAAGCCCCTCGAGATCCAGATCCGCACGCGGCAGATGCACCACACCGCGGAGAAGGGCATCGCCGCGCACTGGGGCTACAAGGAGAACGCGCCGGCGGGCGACATCGCCTGGCTGCAGCGCATCGTCGACTGGCAGCAGGAGACGGCCGATCCCAACGAGTTCCTCGAGACGCTGAAGCTCGACCTCGAGCAGGACGAGGTCTTCGTGTTCACCCCCAAGGGGGACGTCATCGCCCTGGCGGTGGGCGCCACGCCCATCGACTTCGCCTACGCCATCCACACCGAGGTCGGGCACCGGTGCATCGGGGCCCGGGTCAACGGGCGGCTGGCGCCGCTGGACTCGCAGCTGTCGTCGGGCGACACCGTCGCGGTGTTCACGTCGAAGGTGCCGACGGCGGGTCCGTCGCGCGACTGGCTCAAGATCGCGGTCACGCCTCGGGCTCGCAACAAGATCCGCCAGTGGTTCTCGCGGGAGCGTCGCGAGGACGCCATCGAGACGGGGCGGGAGGAGCTGTCCAAGGCCATTCGCAAGGAGGGCCTGCCCGTCCAGAAGCTGGCGTCGTCACCGGTGCTGCTGAAGATGGCCGAGTCGATGAACTACGTCGACCTGGACGCGCTGCACGCGGCCATCGGCGAGAACCACGTGTCGGCCAAGTCGATCGCGGCCCGACTCGCTCGCGAGCTGCGGGGCGGCGACCACGAGGAACAGCTGCCCACAACGGTGCGCCAACCTCGGCGGCCGTCCCGCCGCCAGGCCGTCGGCGTGCACGTCGAGGGGCTCGACGACGTGATGGTGAAGCTGGCCCGATGCTGCACGCCGGTGCCGGGCGACGAGATCATGGGCTTCGTCACCCGGGGTCGAGGCGTGTCGGTGCACCGGTCGGACTGCGCCAACGCCATGTCACTGACGGCCGACGCGGCCCGTCTCATCGAGGTGGAATGGGACCGCGAGCGCACCGGTGTGTTCGTGGCCTCGATCGAGGTCAAGGCCCTCGACCGCTCCCGGCTGTTGGCCGACGTGTCACGCTCACTGTCCGACTATCACGTCAACATCCTCTCGTCGGCCTCCCAGCGCGGCGCCGACCAGGTCTCCCGCATGCGCTTCGACTTCGAGCTGGCCGACCCCGCCCACCTGGATTCGCTGTTGGCGAGCATCAAGCGCATCGACAGCGTCTACGACGCCTACCGCATCCTCCCGGGCAAAGGCGCCTGACCTCCGCCTCTCTACGAACCGGGCCGTAAATCAGGTCGGGTTCCGGCCAGATTTACGGCCGAGTTCGAGTACCGGGGCCCGCGCCGCTCGTACCTGGGTGACGACCGTGCCCGGGTGGTACCAGATGTCCTCCTCAGCCACCCGCACGACGTCGGCGAAGCCGGCCGCCTTCATGGCTCGGTCGCGTGCTGCGTCCCGGGCGACGTCGCCCGGGGTTGTGTGATGGAGGATGCTGTCGACTTCGTAGAGGAGTGTGAGGTCGTCCACGAAATCGACGCGGCCAACCCATTCATGTCCGCCCACGTCGACCTGGCGGCGAAGGACGACCCCAAGCGGGGCGACGATCTTCTCGAACCGGCGCTCGAGCCCACTGGCCACCGGCACGTAGCCCGGCGGTCGTTTCGCCAGCTGGCGGCGCATCACGGCGATGCCCGGACGCCCCCGCTGCGCGAGCTCGGGCAGCATGCCCCGGAGGCCTTCGAGCACGCCCGGACTCTTGGCAATGACCCGCTCGATGATGCCGTCGAGCCTGTCCTCGTGGACCACGGGTGCGATACCGAAGAGAACCCGAGGCAGGGTCATGATCGGGATGCCACGCAGCTGAGTCACGTGATTTGGCAGCAGGAGCATCGGTCGGTGCACAGCGGCGATCGGCGCTGGCCGCAATGAACCGTGCCGTGGGTGGGCGATCTCGAGGAGCATGCCGTTGAAGCTGGGCAGGCCCCAAGCCTCTGCAGCGCTTCGATCGGCCAACACACTTCGCGGTGGGCCATCCAGCACGGCGAGCATGAGCTGCTGATCTCGTGTGCGTGGCCCGCCTACCCGTCGAAGCACCCTCGTGGTCTCGTCGGCCCACTCGCCGGAGGCAACACGACGGCCAATCGCACGAGGACTGAAGCGGAGCCGGTGGGCTTGCCGTCGGGCCACGAGGCCGTGCTGGATCTCGGCGAGCGTTCGGAGTGCCTCTTCTCTGGTCATGCCCGTCGAGTATGCCGAGCGGGTGTGACAGGCCCGCCGACCGCTGCGAACCCGGCCGTAAATCCGGCCGGGTTCCGGCCCGATTTACGGCCGAGTTCGCAGAGGGGTGGGGCAACTAGCCTGACTTGGTGGCTGAGTTCCAGGCGCCGAAGGGGACGTTCGACGTCCTGCCGCCGCAGTCCGCTCGGTACGAGCGGCTGCTGGCGCTGTACGCGCAACACGTGGAGCGGGCCGGGTACGGGCTGGTGATCAGTCCCATGTTCGAGGACGTGGCGGTGTTCAGCCGGGTGGGGGAGAGCACCGACGTCGTCCGTAAGGAGATGTACGACTTCGAGGACAAGGGCGGGCGTCGCATCGCCCTGCGTCCCGAGGGCACGGCCAGCGTGGTGCGGGCCTATGTCGAGCATCACCCCACGCCGCCGTTCAAGGGGTGGTACGCCGCACCCAACTTCCGGTACGAGCGGCCGCAGAAGGGTCGCTTCCGTCAGCACCACCAGCTCGGTCTCGAGGCAATCGGCAGCGCCGATCCCGATGTCGACGTCGAGGTCATCGCCACCGCGTGGGACCTCTACAAGCAGCTGGGCATCACCCGCATCCGCCTCGACCTCACGTCCCTCGGGGACGAGACGTGCCGGCCCGCCTACCGCCAGCTCCTGCTCGACTTCCTCGCCGGCCAGACACTGTGCGACGAGCACAAGGACATGTACGAGCAGAACCCCCTCAGGGTGCTCGATTGCAAGAAGCCGACGTGCGTCGAGGCGACCGAGCACGCGCCCGCCCAGGTCGACCACCTGTGCGACGAATGCGCGGCGCATTTCGAGCGGGTCACCGACGGACTCACGGCGGCCGCCATCCCCTACACGATCAACAAGCGACTCGTCCGCGGCCTCGACTACTACACCCGCACCACGTTCAGCTTCGTGGCCGAGGCGCTCGAGTCAGCCCAGAACGAGGCGGGCGGCGGCGGCCGCTACGACCGGCTGGTCGAGATGCTCGGCGGCCGGGCGACCCCAGCCATCGGCTTCGGCCTCGGCATCGAGCGCATCCTGCTCGTGTGCGACGCGGAGGGCGTCTTTCCCGCGCCCGAACATCTCACCCTCGACGTGTACGTCATTGACACCACCGACGACCACACCGCAGCGAGGGACATCACCATCGAGCTGCGCCGCAGCGGGATGAGCGCCGACCGGGCCTTCGGCGGCGGCTCGTTCGATTCGCAGCTGAAGCGGGCTCTTCGCTCCGGCGCCCGCTTTGGCGTCGTCGTCGAGCCCGAGGGCATCCAACTTCGCACCCTGCAGGAAAAGGGCGAGCCCGAGCCCCTCGATCGCGCCACGATCGTCGACCACGTGAGGAAGCGACTCCACTGATGATGCGCACCGACCACTGCGGCACCTTGACCGCAGCCGACGCCGGCCGTCAGGTCACCGTCTGCGGCTGGGTGGCGAGCCGGCGCGAGCACGGCGAGCACCTGGCCTTCGTCGATCTGCGCGACCACACCGGCGTCGTGCAGTGCGTCGTCGACCACGCGCATGACCTCCGCAGCGAGTACGTGCTCAAGATCACGGGCACGGTCAGAGCAAGACCAGAAGGAACAGTCAACGCCGACCTGCCCACCGGTGAGGTCGAGATCCACGACGCCCAGGTCGAGGTGCTGAGCACGGCCGAGCCGCCGCCGTTCCAGGTGACCGACCGCATCCAGGCCGACGAGAACGTCCGCCTCAAGCACCGCTACGTGGACCTTCGCCGTGACCGCATGCAGCGCAACCTGCGACTGCGATCGAAGGTCAACAACGCCATCCGCGCCTCGATGGTCGACCAGGGCTTCGTCGAGGTCGAGACCCCACTCCTCATGGTCTCCACACCGGAAGGCAGCAGGGACTTCGTAGTCCCCAGCCGGCTCAAGCCCGGCAGCTTCTACGCGCTGCCCCAGAGCCCGCAGCTGTTCAAGCAGCTGCTCATGGTCGGCGGCGTCGACCGCTACTTCCAGGTCGCCCGCCTGGCGCGCGACGAGGACCTGCGGGCCGACCGCCAGCTCGAGTTCACCCAGCTCGACGCCGAGGCCTCCTTCGTCGACCAGGACGACGTCATGGCCTTCATCTCCGAGGCCGTCGCCGCCGCCACCGAGGCGGCCACCGGCGAGCGGCCCGGCCCCATCACCAGCATCACATGGGAGGAAGCAGCCGAGCGCTTCGGCAGCGACAAGCCCGACG
The DNA here is from genome assembly GCA_041166245.1 of Actinomycetota bacterium. GTDB lineage: Bacteria > Actinomycetota > Acidimicrobiia > Acidimicrobiales > JAFATL01 > JBEEFP01. Next base: position 21,701 of record JBEEFQ010000110.1, read on the forward strand.
TGCGCTTCGGGATGGAGCTGGTCGAGCTCACCGAGGTCTTCGCCACCACGGAGTTCAACGCGTTCAAGGCGTCATGCATCAAGGGCATCCGCGTTCCGGGCCAGGGCGACCTCGGCCGCAACAAGCTCGACGCCCTCACCGATCAGGCCAAGCAGTTCGGCGCCAAGGGCCTGGTGTGGATGCGCGTCAAGGAGGACGCCCTCGACAGCCCGGTGGCCAAGTTCCTCTCCGAGGACGAGCTGGCGAGCCTGCGCAAGAAGTTGGAGGCCGAGCCGGGCGATCTCCTCCTCCTCGTCGCCGACGAGCGCCCCACTGTGCGCAGCGTCCTCGGCCGGCTCAGACTCGAGCTGGGCCGGCCGCCGGTCTACGAAGGCGGGCTCCACTTCCTCTGGGTCGTCGACTTCCCGCTGTTCGAAGGCGTGGGCGACGACGGCCGCCCCATCCCGGCCCACCACCCGTTCACCATGCCCCACCCGGAGGACCTCGAGAAGCTGGAGAGCGATCCTCTGAGTGTTCGCTCCCAGGCCTACGACCTCATCCTCAACGGGTGGGAGCTCGGCTCGGGCAGCGTGCGAATCCACCAGTCGGACCTGCAGCAGCGCATCTTCAGCTTGCTCGGCATCGACCCCGAGCGCGCCCAGCAGCGCTTCGGCTTCCTGCTCGACGCCTTCCGCTACGGCGCCCCGCCTCACGCCGGCTTCGCCTTCGGCATCGACCGGCTCGTTGCCATCCTCGCGGGCGAGGACAACATCCGCGAGGTCATCGCCTTCCCGAAGACGCAGTCGGGTGGCGACCCGCTCACCGGTGCGCCCGCCCCCCTGGACGAGCGTCAGCTCACCGAGCTCGGCATCAAGCTGTTGCCGCCGCGTGCCTGAGAAGGACGCAGACCTCTTCGACTCGGCGCTCAACGACCGCCTCGCGGCGCAAGCCCCGCTGGCGGCGCGCATGCGCCCCCGCACCCTCGACGAGATGGTCGGCCAGGCCCACCTCATTGGCGCCGACAAGCCCCTGCGCGCCCTCATCGAGGCCGACAAGCTCTCCTCGGTCATCTTCTGGGGACCGCCGGGCACGGGCAAGACGACCATGGCGCGCGTCATCGCCAACGAGACGTCCAAGGAGTTCGTCGCCATGTCGGCCGTCACCGCGGGTGTGAAGGACGTGCGGGAGACAGTCCAGAAGGCGCGCCGCCGGCTGGCCGAACACGGTCAGGGCACCATCCTCTTCCTCGACGAGGTGCACCGCTTCAACAAGTCCCAGCAGGATGCGCTGCTCCCCTCGGTCGAGGACGGCACGCTCACCCTCATCGGCGCGACGACCGAGAACCCCTTCTTCGAGGTGAACGCGCCCTTGCTGAGTCGCTCGACCCTGTTCCGGCTCGATCCCCTCAGCAACGACGACCTCGCAACACTGCTCCACCGTGCGCTCGACATCGAAGAAGCGACGGCGGACGAGGACGCTCTCGCCCACGTCGTCGACCTGGTCGAGGGCGACGCGCGCGCCGCGCTCACTTCACTCGAGGTCGCGCTGGCGCTCGCCGGCCCCAAGAAGCACGTCACCCTCGACCACGTCGAAGCGGCGAGACAGTCCCGCGCCCTGCGCTACGAGGAGGATGACCACTACGACGTCATCTCCGCCTTCATCAAGAGCATCCGCGGCTCGGACCCCAACGCGGGCCTTTACTGGCTGGCCCGCATGCTCGAGGCGGGGGAGGACGCCCGCTTCATCGCCCGCCGCCTGGTGATCCTGGCCAGCGAGGACGTGGGCATGGCCGACTCCATGGGCCTGGTCGTCGCCGACGCCGCCGCTCGGGCGGTCGAGTTCGTCGGCCTCCCCGAGGCCCAGTTGAACCTGGCCCACGCCGTCGTTTACCTGGCCACCGCGCCCAAGTCGAACCGCAGCGCCCTGGGCATCTGGAACGCCCTCGCCGACGTCAAGCAACGGCCGGCTGGAGCGGTTCCTGCCCACCTCCGCGACTCCCACTACCGCAGCGCCAAGAGGATCGGTCACGGGGTGGGCTACGAGTATCCTCACGACGACCCGCGGGGCTGGCTCCAACAGCAGTACCTGCCGGACGAGCTGGCGGGCCGCACGTACTACGAGCCGTCGCATCACGGCCGAGAACGGGAGATCGCGGAGCAGATGAAGGAGCGCAAGGGGGACGAGGGGTGAGCGCCGCCGAATGGATCGCCCTCGCCGTCGCCGCAACTGCCTTGATCTTCACCCTCGCCGTCCTCGCTGGCCTCCGGGGCCTGCGTCGCTCGGTCGACTCGCTCCACGTCAGCATCGAGGCCATGTCCAATGGCGCGGCCACGATCGACGACCTCAAGGCCGCGGTACGCCCGCTGCTCACCGGCGAACCGGAGCCCATGGACGAGCCGGAACCGGTCGTCTCGCGGGTGCCTCCCGTCCTGCGTACACGTTCGGTCGTCAAGGCCATGGCGATCGGCACCGGTACTGCCCACGCCGCCCGCCGGCTCCGCAACGGGAACGGGAAGGGCGGCTGATGTTCAAGCGCGCCTTCTGGCTTACGACGGGTGCCGGCTTTGGCTTCGGCATGTCGCTCTGGGTGCAGCGCACCGTCAAGCGCACCGCGGCCCGCTACGCACCCCAGCGCGTCACCAACGAGCTCACCAGGACGGTCAAGGGCATCACCGGTGACGTCCGAGCCGCCGTCCAGGAGGGCCGCGACGCCATGCGCGAGCGCGAGACCGCGCTTCGGGGCGCGAACGGGTCGAACGGGTCCGGAACGCCTCCTGAGTGATCGGGCCCTCCCGGTAGGCTCGACCGGGATGGACGCGAGAGGACTGCGGGCCGCCTTCACGGGATTCTTCGTCGAACGGGGCCACACGCGCGTCCCGTCGTCGGGGCTCATCCCACACCACGCCCGCGCGCCGCTCTTCACCAACGCCGGCATGAACCAGTTCCTGCCGGTCATCCTGGGCGAGGAGCCGCCGCCCGAGCCGCCCCGCGCCACATCGGTGCAGAAGTGCGTGCGCGTCAAGGGCAAGCACGACGACATCGAGGAGGTCGGCCGCTCGCCCTGGCACCTCAGCCTCTTCGAGATGCTCGGCAACTTCAGCTTCGGGGACTACTTCAAAGAGAAGGCCATCCCGTACGCCTGGGAGCTCTCCACCGAGGTGCTCGGCTACGACGGCGATCGCATCTGGCCCACCGTCCACGACAGCGATGACGACGCCTTCGCCATCTGGCGCGACGTGATCGGGGTGCCCGCC
>JBEEFQ010000111.1:0-4857 GCA_041166245.1 Actinomycetota bacterium
AGCTCATCGACTTCACCAAGCAGCGGCTGGCCGCCTACAAGTATCCGCGCATCGTCCATGTGATCGGCGAACTGCCCAAGACGCAGACCGGCAAGATCCGCCGCCGGGACCTGCGTGAGAACCCGAAGAAAGGGTGAGATGTGAGCACTGACCGAGGACTCAACGGAAAGACCGCAATCATTACCGGCGCCAGCCGAGGCATCGGTCTGGCCATCGCCCAGGACCTGGTGGCCCACGGGGCCCGGGTCTGCATCACGGCCCGGCGCCCCGAGCCGCTCGAGGAGGCCGCAGCCGGCTTCCCCGAGGGTTCCGTCATCGCCGTCGCGGGCCGCTCCGACGACCCGGAGCACCGGCGGGAGGTGCTCGACACCGTGGCAGACACGTTCGGCGGGCTGGACATCCTGGTCAACAACGCCGGCATCAACCCCGTCTACGGGCCCCTCGCCGAACTCGACCTGGACGCAGCCCGGAAGGTCTTTGAGGTCAACGTCCTCGGGACGCTGGCCTGGGTCCAGGACGCCGTGCACCACTCCGGCCTCGACTTCCGTGGCCGGGGTGGGACTGTGGTCAACCTGTCCTCGGTCACCGGAGACACTCCCTCGCCCGGCATCGGCCTGTACGGCATCAGCAAGGCCGCCGTCTCCCACCTGACCCGCACCCTCGCCGTCGAGCTCGGCCCGGAGATCCGGGTCAATGCGGTCTCCCCGGCCCTCGTCAAGACCAAGTTCGCGCAGGCCCTCTACGAAGGCAAGGAGGACGAGGTGACCCGCGACTACCCGCTCGGACGCCTCGGGACGCCGGAGGACATCGCCTCGGCCGTCACCTATCTCTCCTCCCCCGACTCTGCGTGGGTGACCGGCCAGGTCCTCACCCTCGACGGTGGCCTGCTGGCCGCCGGCGGCAGGGCATGACTGCACCCGAAAGGACACAGCACCCATGACAACTACTCTTCCCGAGACCACGCATACCCTCCACTCCGTGGAGGAACTGCGGCGACGCGTCCGGACTTTCATCCGGGACACCGTCATCCCCGCCGAACCAGCGCCGGGCGAGCGGCTGGACCAGGCCACGCGCGACCGTCTCCAACAGGCCGCCAAGGACGCCGGAGTCTTCGCCCCCCACGTCCCGGCCGAATACGGCGGGCAGGGAGTTCCGGTCCAGTGGTGGTCCCCGATCTTCCAAGAGGCCGGCTACTCGCCCATCGGACCCTCGGTGCTGAACTGCATGGCCCCGGACGAGGGCAACATGCACATGCTCGAGCTCATCGCCACCGAGGAACAGAAGCAGCGCTTCCTCGCCCCACTGGCCTCCGGAAAGACCCGGTCCTGCTTCGGCATGACCGAGCCGCACCCCGGCGCAGGCTCGGACCCCGACGCCCTGCTCAGCACCGCGCACCGGGACGGAGACCAGTGGGTCATCAACGGCCACAAGCGGTTCATCAGCGGTGCGGTCGGGGCCGGGTTCTGCATCGTCATGGCACGGACCGAGGCCACGGAGGCGGCCCCCGCCGGGGCCACGATGTTCCTCGTGGACATGGACCACCCGGGCGTACGGGTGGGGGAGTCCATCCACACCGTCGACCGGACGATCGACGGCGGCCACCCGCACGTCTACTTCGAGGACTGCACCGTCCCTGCCGACGCGGTCCTGGGCGAGGTCGGCCTGGGCTTCAAATACGCCCAGGTCCGACTCGGGCCCGCCCGCCTCACCCACTGCATGCGCTGGCTCGGGCTGGCCCGCCGCTCCCTGGACATTGCCCTGGACCGCGCCGAGCGGCGCGAAATCTTCGGCGCCCCTCTGAAACACCTCGGCTTGGCGCAGGAGCTCATCGCCCAGTGTGAGATCGATATCGAGACCTCGGACGCGATCATCACCAAAACTGCCGAGCTGCTAGCGACCGACCCTAAAGCGGGCTCCGCCATGTCCTCGATCGCCAAGGTGCACTGCTCAGAGTCGGTGTTCCGGGTCATTGACCGCTGCATCCAGATCTGCGGCGGCGACGGGGTCTCGGACGGGCTGCCCCTGGCCCAGTACCTCAACGAGGTCCGGCCCTTCCGGATCTATGACGGGTCGAATGAGACCCACAAATGGGCCATCGCCCGCCGCGCCTCCTCCCGGCGGCGCAAGGCCGTAGAGGCCGGCGAGCCCTATATGGGCGACGCCGTGATGCGTGTGGAGGTCGGAGGCCGATGAGCATCCAGACGCAGATGAAGCCCGACGGCGTGGAGGTCGTCACCACCTCCGAGGAAGCCCGGTCCCTGGCGATCCCGCCGCTGCTCATCGTGGAGACGGTCAGCGCGTTCCTCGACAATCACGGACTCGGTTCCGGGCCCTTGGCATGGGAGCGGATCGGGGACGGGCAGTCGAACATCACCTACCGGCTCCGTCGCGGCAAGGACATCTTTGTCCTCCGGCGGGGGCCCCGTCCGCCGTTGCCGCGCACCACGCACGACATGGTCCGGGAAGCGCGGATCCAGCAACTGCTGCGCGCCGAGGGAGTCCCCGTACCGGAGATCCTGGCGGTGTGCGAGGACGAGTCTCTGCTCGGGGTGCCCTTCTATGTCATGTCCTACCTGGACGGTGTCGTCATCACCGACTCGGTGCCCACCGGGCTGGGATCCCTCGAACAGCGGGACGCCACCAGCCGGGCCGTGGTGGATACGCTCATCCAGCTCCACCGGGTGGACGTCTCCCGGGGAGACCTCGCCTCCCTGGGCCGGCCCGAGGGGTACCTCGAACGGCAGGTCAAGCGGTTCGCCGGCCTGTGGGACACCAATACGACCCGCCACCTGCCCCAGGTCGAGAAACTGGCGGGTTGGCTGGAGAAGAACCTGCCGGGCACCCAGGCGGAGTCCATGGTCCACGGTGACTACCGCATGGGCAACCTGATGTTCGCCGACCGCGCGCCCGCCTCCGTGGTGGGGATCCTCGACTGGGAGATGGCTACTCTGGGTGACCCGCTGGCCGACCTCGGTTACCTGACGGCCACCTACGCTGGCCCCGGCAGCACTCCCACGATCATGGAGCTCAGCCCGGTCACCCGGGACTCCGGGTACTGGACCCGGGAACAGATCGTGGTCCGTTACGCGCAGCAGAGCGGACTCAGCGTGGAGGCGCTGCCCTGGTACCAGACGCTGGCCCTGTGGAAGTCCGCGATCTTCTGCGAGGCCATCTACACCCGCTGGCTCAAGGGCGAACGCCCCGGCGATGAGGTCTTCGGCCCGTCCCTGGCGGCCGGGGTCCCTCTGCTGCTGGAACAGGCCGCCACCTACACGCACCAGCGGTAGCCGCCTGCTCCTGCCGGCACATCACGTGCATCCCCCACTAGGCATTCCAAGGAGGACTGCCCCATGCCCGAAGACAAGATCGTCATTCTCGACGGCGCGAGGACACCCGTCGGCTCCTACGCCGGCGTGTTGAAATCCGTGCCCGCCCACGAGCTCGGCGCCGCCGCCGTCCGGGAGGCCCTGCGCCGCTCCGGCCTCGCGGGGACCGACATCGACGAGGTGGTCATGGGCCAGGTCGGCCAGGTCGGACCGGACGCCTACAATGCCCGACGGGTTGCCCTCACCGCCGGGCTGCCCGACTCGACCCCGGCATACAACGTCAACCGCCTGTGCGGCAGCGGTCTGCAGGCGGTGTGGTCCGCCGCCCAACAGTTGCGCTGGGGCGGTCCCGATTTCGTGGTCGCCGGCGGCAACGAGTCGATGTCCCGCATGCCGTTCCTGGACTTCTCCGCCCGCGGTAATCAGCGTCTCGGACACCGGGAACTGACCGACGGGACCATCGCGATGTTGACCGACCCCTTCTCCGGCCGACACATGGGGTGTACGGCCGAGAACGTCGCGACCAAGTACTCGGTGTCCCGGCAGGAGCAGGACGAGTTCGCCGCCGAGAGCCAGCGCCGGGCCGCCCTACCGGAGGCGCGCGCGGCGTTCACCGAGGAGATCATCCGGGTGGAGGTCCCCGGCCGGCAGGCCACCACCGTCTCGGTCGACGAGCACCCGCGCCCAGGCACCACCGTGGACAAGCTGGCCCGGTTGTCCCCGGTCTTCGGGGACGGAGGCTCCGTGACCGCCGGCAACGCCTCGGGCATCAACGACGGCGCTGCCGCCCTGGTCCTGGCCCGGCAGTCCACGGTTCGAGAGCGCGGGCTCGGCGCCCTGGCCACCTTGGAACACGTGGTCGTGGCCGCGATGGAACCGGACCTCATGGGGTACGCGCCCACCCTGGCGCTGGGGCGGCTGTTCGAGGAAACCGGCATGGGCCCGTCGGACGTCGGCGTCGTCGAACTCAACGAGGCCTTCGCCGCCCAGGCGGTAGCCGTCATTCGGGACGCCGGGTTGGATCCCGAACGTACCAACCCCTACGGCGGAGCGATCGCCCTGGGCCACCCCGTCGGGGCCACCGGCGCCATCCTCACGCTGCGCGCGGCCAAAGACCTGGTCCGCCGCGACCACGAATACGCGGTCGTCACCCTATGCATCGGCGGCGGCCAAGCCCTCGCCGCCCTCATCCGGAGGTACGAAGCATGAGCACGCATTCTTTCCCTGTCGATTTCTCGACGATCGGAATCGTCGGCGCCGGCACCATGGGCCGCGGCATCGCCGAAAGCGCCCTGCGCGGCGGCTGCAGCGTCGTACTGTGCGACACCTCGGCGGCCGCCCGGACCGCCGCCGAGGAACGCATCCTCACTGCGCTGGGGCCGGTCGGTGAACGGCTGCGGACGGTCGACGACATCACAGGACTCACAGCATGCGACCTGGTGATTGAGGCCGTCCCCGAGAACGCCGAGCTCAAAAGCACGGTATTGCGCACCATCGAGGAAAAGACCTCCGCCTCCACCGTCATCGCGAC
>JBEEFQ010000112.1:0-2663 GCA_041166245.1 Actinomycetota bacterium
AACAAGCCCTCCCTCCCCAGTGGTGGGGAAGTGGCTAGCCTGCTCACACCATGAAGCTCGTCTCGGAGGTCGACAGCGGCTTCGTCGCGTTGCTCGGGCTAGAGCTCGACGAAGCGACGGCCGACCGGGTGACGGCACACTGGAAGGTGCGGCCGGAGCTCCTGCAGCCGCACGGGATCCTGCACGGCGGCGTGCACTGCGCCGTCGTGGAGACGCTCGGGAGCATCGGGGCGACCTGCTGGCTCGGGGACGCCGGCCATGTCGTGGGAGTGGCCAACCAGACCGACTTCCTGCGAGCCGTGCGGGCCGGCACGCTGCGCGCCGAGGCGCTGCCCGTCTTCCGCGGCCGCACGCAGCAGCTGTGGACGGTGGAGATCCGCGACGACGCCGACCGCGTGGTCGCGCGGGGCCAGGTCCGGCTGCAGAACATCCCGGTCAACCCCCCGGCGGGGCGTCGGGACGGCGGCACCACGGGCGAGCCGGCGACCGGCTAGCCGGCGCCACCCGGAGGTCGGCTCCGACTCGGGTCCGCAGCCCGCGCCGGGCGCCGTCGCCCCAGCGCGAACGGGCCGCTGGAGGCCTTGGACAAAGCCCGCCCAGATGGCCTAGCGTTTGCTGCGGTTGTAGTCGCAGTGCCTCGCAGTGTCTTGCACGCCCACGGGCGTCTGTCCTTCGGGCGTGTCTTGTGATCGGGCCAGGTCTCTTGGTCCGGGTGTGGGACGACGGTCGCTTCAACCCGAGGGCCACGCGGTGTGGTCCTCGACTCCGTCCCTCTGAAGGAGAGACATGGCTCAGGGAACCGTCAAGTGGTTCAACGCCGAAAAGGGTTTCGGCTTCATCGCGCAGGACGGCGGCGGACCCGACGTCTTCGTGCACTTCTCGGCGATCCAGGCTGAGGGCTACCGCTCGCTGGAGGAGAACCAGCGCGTGGAGTTCGAGGTCACGCAGGGCCAGCGAGGCCCGCAGGCCGACCAGGTGCGCCCCATCTGACGTCCGGCTCACGCGAGAGCGCCTTCGGCCACCGGCCGGGGGCGCTCTCGCTTTTTGCCCCTTTTCACCCGATTGGCGCTCAAGTCGGGGACTAGTCCGTTCGACAACCAAGGGGTAGTCCTCTTGAACCACCCGTTCGGATCAACGGCCGATGCGCCTGGAAGTCGAGGTAAGAAGCATGACCGACATCAAGACAGCCCCCGAGGCCCCCGACGTGATCGACCAGCGGCCCGCCTCCGACGAGGTCGTCATGTCCATGCTCCAGGAGCACGTCCCCCTCGCGCTGCTGTGCGACCTCGGCGCGCCGGACGGGCCCCGCTCGGCGGAGATCCTCGCCGAGGAGGGGCAGCCCGAGACGCCGTGGTGGGAGCAGTAAGCCTCGCTCGCGGTACGTCCTGAGCCGGCGCGTGCGGCCGCCTGGCGGCTGGTAAAGTCTTCGACGCACACGCGCCGCTAGCTCAACTGGCAGAGCAGCGGACTCTTAATCCGCGGGTTCGGGGTTCGAGTCCCTGGCGGCGCACACGCGCGACCTGGCCTTTCGTCCTTCAGGGCGGAGGGCCAGAGTCGTCCTCGGAGCCGGATGGGACCGAGATGGGACCCGGCTGCCGAGGATCTGCGGACTGGCCCCGCGGCACAAGACGGCGGCGGCCTCAGCAGCTCGGCGGGCACCCTCGGGCAGCAAGATGGGGTAGCTGTCCTCGGTGATGGTGATCGTGGAGTGACCGAGCACGACCAGGCTTCGAGGTGGGCCTCACAGGTAGTACGGCTGCTCCTGGGCCGGGTCGTCCCGAACGACGTCGAGCCGCGGGTCAGCCAACAGCTCGTCGATCGCCGCCACGCCCGCTCCTATCCCGGCCCAGTGCGGGTCGACGTCGTTGGCGATGCACCAGGCGTGGTCGGCGGGCCAGACCAACGCGGGTGGCGGCATGTACCGCCGGGGTCGACCCGGCCACTCGCCTGCGGCACCCCAGTCGCCGAGGTCGGAGATCGGACCCCGGAAGAGGTAGTAGGCGCGAGTCGGTACGATCCTCCCCCGCGGAATCTCGACCTTGGGTCCCAGCAGCACCGAGGGTGGAAAGGCCGGCGCGACCGGCGGCCCCCGGGTCACCGTGCCCGTCTGGAAGTCGGCATGCCTGATCACGTCGCCGCCCCTGATCTCACCCCAGCCGTCCCATAAGCAGAAGTAGCTGTCGTCAGGGGTGCGCGTGTGGCGTGCCAGCGTGGTCAGGGCGACCCGCAGAACGGGCTCCTCGTCGAAAGGGCCGGTATCGACGTCGAGCTCGTCCCTGTCCTGCCCCACGTAGGCCGGATCGGGCAGGAAACGAAGTCTCGCGTACGCCGGGAACCCTCCCGGTCCGAAGCGGACCAGCCGATCCCACGGTTCGTCGCTGCGCACGATCCAGTCCGCTGCAGACAGGTCGGGACAATGGGCGAGAGCCACACGATCAACCTAGGCGCGAGACGCCCCCGTTGGGCCAACGCGCCCCCTTTGACGGTCAGGTGCCGACGTAGGCCGCGAGGTGCTCGCCGGTGAGGGTGGAGCGGGCGGCGACGAGGTCGGCCGTCGTGCCCTCGAAGACGATCCGGCCGCCGTCGTGGCCGGCGCCCGGGCCGAGGTCGATGATCCAGTCGGCGTGCGCCATCACCGCCTGGTGGTGCTCGATGACGATGAC
>JBEEFQ010000113.1:0-3176 GCA_041166245.1 Actinomycetota bacterium
CGGCTTGCGGGACCTGTGACAGTTCGCGTGTCGTGATGACCTCATCGACGATGCCGTACACCCGTGCCTCTTCGGCGCTCATGATGAAGTCGCGGTCGGTGTCGTTCTTGACCTTCTCGATGGACTGACCCGTGTGATGGGCCAGCATGGCGTCGAGGAGGTCCCGCATGCGCAGGATCTCCTTGGCCTGGATCTCGATGTCGGCGGCCTGGCCGGCTGCACCGCCGTAGGGCTGGTGGATCAGCACACGCGCGTGGGGCAGGGCGAAGCGCTTGCCCTTCGTGCCCGCGGCGAGGAGCACGGCCGCGGCCGACGCGGCCTGGCCGTAACAGAACGTGGAGATCTCGTTCTTGACGAACTGGATCGTGTCGTAGATGGCGAACAGCGCGGTGATGTCGCCGCCCGGGGAGTTGATGTAGAGGCTGATCTCCCGGTCGGGGTTCTCCGACTCGAGGAACAGGATCTGGGCGCACACCAGGTTGGCGATGTTGTCGTCGATGGGCGTGCCCAGGAAGATGATGTGGTCCTTGAGCAGCCGGGAGTACAGGTCGAAGGCCCGCTCACCCCGGTTGGTCGACTCGACCACTGTGGGGACGAGGTAGTTGTACGCGGGCTGCATCACGACTGGAGCTGCTCCTCTGGTTGCTGTTCTTCCTCTGGTTCGGCCTCTGCTTCCGGGGCCTCGTCTGCTTGCGACTCTGCCTCTAATTCGAGCTCGGGTAGCGCCAATTCGGCCCGGTCGATGGTGCGGCCCTCTCCGTCGACGATCTCGACGTGCTCGAGGAGCCACGCCAACGCCTTGCCCTTCTTGATGTCCGAGCGTACCGCCTGCATCTGGTCTGCACGGACGAGTTGCTTGCGCAATTGAGCGGCCTTCTGCCCGTAGCGCTCGGCCAGGCGCTCGATCTCGGCGTCGACGTCGCCGTCGCTGGCCTCGATGGCCTCGGCCTCGGCCACGGCCCGAAGGGCGAGGTCGGCCTTGACCGCGTCCCGAGACCCGCTCCGGAGCTCTTCGATAAGGGCTTCCTGGGTCTGGCCGGTGGCCTGGAGGTAGCTGGCGATGTCGGCGCCCTGCGACTCGAGTCGGTGCGAGAGGTCGTGGAGCCGACGCTCCATCTCGGCGCCGATGAGCGGCTCGGGCGGGTCGTCCTCGACGAGCTTGATGAGCTCGCCGATGACTTCGTCGCGTATGGCGAGCTGCGCCTGCACCTTGCGCACCATCGACAGCCGGTTGCGGATGTCGTCCTTCAGGGCGTCGACCGTCTCGAACTCCGACGCCTCGCCCGCCCAGGTGTCGGTGATCTCCGGGAGGATCATCTCCTTGACGTCCTTGACGAGGATCTGGAACGAGATGTCTCCGTCATTGCCTGCTTCGCCCGGCGTCTCCCCCTCACCAGGGACCTTGGCGTTGAACTTGAGGATGTCGCCGACCTTGGCGCCCCGCAGCTGCTCGTCGAGCTCGGGGACCATGGTGCCGCTGCCGACCTCATACAGCTCGTCGTCGGCCTGCTGCAGCGTCTCGTCGTGGCGGTAGACCTTGCGGTCGATCGTGACGTGGTCGCCGTCGTGCGCGGGCCGGTTCACGGGATTCAGCTGCGCGTCGTTGCGCCGCAGCCGGTCGACCTGCGCGTCGATCTCTTCCTCGGATGCCTCGAGCCCTGGAAGGGTGACCTGGAGGTTCTGGTAGCCGGCCACGTTGAGCTGGGGCATGACCTCGACGACGGCGTCGAAGGCGATGGGCCCCGACTCCTCGCCGGCGGTGATGTCGATCTCGGGCGGCGCGATCGGATCGATCTCGGTTTCTTGCAGCGCCTTGGCGTAGTAGTTCGGCAACGCGTCACGCAGCGCTTCCTGCCGGGCCGCCTCCGTGCCGATGCGCGCTTCGAGCAGTCGGCGGGGCGCCTTGCCCGGTCGGAAACCGGGAATGCGCACCTCACGGGCGATCCGCTTGAAGGCGGCGTCGAGCGCCTGCTCGAACTCCTGCTCGTCGACCTCGACGGAGAGCTTGACCTTGTTCCCCTCGAGGGGCTCCACGGACGACCGCATATGAGGTGGTGCAGTGTACCGGGGGGGCGCGGCAATCCCGAGATGCTCCATTTCACCCCGGCAGCGGCGCCGTCACACCGTGTTCGGCGCCCCTTCGTCCCAGCCGAAGTCACGACCGACCAACTCGTACAGGCGACGGTTGTGGGGTGCGTACTCCGCGACCAGCCGCTCGCGCACCTCGTCAGGCACCGGTGAGCGCTCGGGCACGGCCGTGGGGTAGCTGTGGTTCTCGAACTCGGCCGGATACCACTCGGGCACGTCCAAGAAGCGCTGGATCTCCCCGAGCACCTGCCGGGGCGTGGCGAAGAGGTCCTCGGTGCGCAGCACGAGGAGCTGTGAGCGCGGGAAATGGGCCAGCCAGCGCTCGAGCTGCTCGGCGTACCGACCCTTGGCCGCGTAGCTGTACCTGTTGAGCCTCACGCCCTTGGAGAGCGGGTCATCGGCCAACCGCTGCTCCTCGACGGCCAGGCGCTCCGGCTCGGCCGCCAGCGCATCAGCGAAGGACAAGGGCTCCTGGCCGCGCCGCGCTTCGTGCTGGTAGTGCGACCAGGCCCGCTCGACCGGGTCCCGCAGCAGCACGACGAGCTTGGCGCCGGGGGTGAGCGCAGCGGCACGCTCCGGGGCCAAGGGGTGGAACAAGTAATAAGGAGTCGCCTCGAACGCGATCGCCGGGCGACCGTGGCGACGGGCGAGCAGGGCATGGCGGGCCCGGGACGCGAAGTGGGCCCGGTACCAGGCCTCGCCCCGGCGGTAGTGCCCGGAGAAGTACTCCGTCTCCTTGCGCAGCGACGCCAGCAGGAGGGGATGGCCCTCGAGGTACTTGTAGAGCGAGCTGGTGCCGGCCCGCTGCGCGCCGATGACGAGGAGCCCGGGCAGGGGCCGCTCGGCGTCGAGGCGGTGACGGACGGTGACGCGTGCCTCGGTGACCCTCCGCCGGTACCGGTTCGGCACCCGGGTCTTGTAGATGGCGGTTGGGCTGGGCACGTCTCCCACGTCTCGAGGAAATAGGGTCCGGATTCCGTACCCTATTTCCTCGAGACTCGAGGTAGACCCGACCGCCGGCCCCGGTAATCTTCGCCTTCGAATCGGGGAGTGGCGCAGTGGTAGCGCACCTGCTTTGGGGGCAGGCG
>JBEEFQ010000114.1:0-19863 GCA_041166245.1 Actinomycetota bacterium
CCGTGCCGGTCGCGTTGACGCCGTCCGTCTGGGCGGTGGCCGTGCTGGTGACCGACTTGATCTTGACCACACCGCCGAGGTCGACGTCGTTGACCGAGCTGTTGGCGAGGGCCCGGCCCAGGACGCCGGTGAGCGTGCTCTCGCTGCTGGAGCGGGTGTTGCCGTACGTCGCCATACCGGGCGATGCAGCTCTCTGGAACGATCCCTCAGCTGCCACCCGGGCGGGGTCGGCGTGCGCCGTCATCACGATGCCGGGCGCCGCGTCGTAACTGGCGTCGGGCGCCGAGCCGGTGCGGGCCTCGGCTTTGATCGGGTAGTTGGCCGCGGGCGCCGCCTCCTTCACCGCGCCGCTGAGGGCGTCTGGTGTGGGCTGGCCCCCGACCTGGCTGGGGAACAGGAGACCGAGCAGCGCTCCGCCGTTGGCCGCGGTGGCGCCGGGCCACGCCATGGCGGCCAGGCCGTAGCCGACGCCGCCGTTGGCGAGCAGTGACGACGTCTGGGCCGCGGCGCCGTGCCCTTCGGGGTGGGCGTTGGCGCTGGGCTCGTCCTCGGTCGCCTCGAACCCGTGGGCGGTGGCCACCAGCGAGTAGGTGCCGAACTCCGCGTCGGTCTGCGCTGTCGCACCGACGGCCAGGATGCCCATGCCGACCGCCGTCATCGCCACCGCGAGGGTGATGACGACAGCGCGCGCCGACCGACTCACCCTGCCGACCCGAGGTAAGCGGCGGACACGTCGGGAGCCATGTCCACGCCCTTGCCGACGCGTTGGATTCGGCCGTGGCTCATCACCCCGACCAGGTCAGCGACGGACATGGCCGTGTTCACGAACTGCTCCACGACGAGGATGGCGATCCCCTGCTCGGCCAACCGAGCGACGTGCTCGTACAGCTGGGCGACGATGAGGGGCGCCAGCCCCATGGAGATCTCGTCGAGCAGGAGCACGGCGGGGTCGGTCGCCACCGCCCGGGCCAGGGCCAGCATCTGCTGCTCACCACCGGAGAGTGTGCCCGCCAGCTGATTGCGACGCTCGGCCAGGCGCGGAAACGCCGGGTAGGTACGGTCCTCGACGTCGGACACGGTCGTCCCGTCGCGGTAGGTCATCATCCGTAGGTTCTCGCCGACGGTGAGGTTGGCAAACACGGGTCGGCCCTCGGGGATGGTGCACACGCCGAGGCGGGCCATGGCGTTGGGCGCGGCGCCGTTCACGTGCACGCCGGCCACGTGCACGTGGCCGTCCCGGGCTGGCAAGGCGCCGCTGATGACCTTGAGGAGGGTGGACTTGCCCGCCCCGTTCGGGCCGAGCAGCGCGAACACGGTGGCGGGCGGCACGACGAGATCCAGCCCGTGGAGCACCTCGATGCGTCCGTAACCGGCCCGCAGCCCGATGACCTCGAGCGCGGGTGCGGGGCTGCTTCCATTGGCCGCTGGCGCGCGCGTCGGTTTGGCCGGCACGGTTTCCACGAGCTCCACGAGCTCCGGCTCCGGTCGTCGGTGGCGCAGCTGTTGGATGCGCTCGCTGATCTCGCGGACGGTGCCGCCCGGGCTGCGCCCGATGCTGAGGGCTCCGAGTCCCGTGAGCAGGAAGGGCAGGCTGCGCACGTCGGGGAAGTGCGACTGCAGCACCGGGAAGAGAGCAAAGGACAGGCCGGCCGCGAACACCGCGATCACCGAGTCGGCACCCCAGATGGCGAGCAACAGCAGCACTGCGAGGCTGTTGAGCTCCTGGAAGTCGGTGACACCGACCGACCCCTGCAGCCCGCCGAACAACGCCCCGGCCAGGCCGGCCAGGCTGGCTGCGAGGGTGAACACGACCAGCTTGGTGCGGGCCAGGCTCATACCGAGGGTGGCGCACGCGACCTGGCTGTCCGACATGGCCGCCAGCCGCCGGCCGAGCCAGGAGCGGCGGATGGCGAGCACGCCCACCGCCGACGCCGCCAACACGACGGCGATGAGCCCGACGTATGTCTGGTTGCTCCGGAAGCTCACGAACCCGAGGTCGAGACGACCGACGCGCAGCGCCCCGCCCTGGGCGAACACCTCGTTGCTGCTGAAGAACAGCACCTTCATGGCGAACGCGAACGCGAAGGTGATGAGGGCCAGGTACAGGCCACGGAGCCGGAACGCCGGGAGGGCGGCCAGCACGCCGCCGAAGCCGGCCAGTCCCACGGCCGCCACCAGGCCGAGGATCGAGTCACCACCCGCGACCTTGCCCATGGCAAAGGCCCCCAGCCCGGCAAAGGTCAACTGGCACAACGAGATCTGCCCGCCGTAGCCGGTGAGCAGCACCAGCGAGAGCATGATGATCGAGAAGACGAGCCCCCGCCCGAACGTGAACAGGTTGGTCACCGAGAGCTGCGACGCGACGAGCCAGGCCACGATCACGAAGACACCCGCGCCGATCACCGACGCCCGCAGGCCGGGCGGTGGGGCGCTACGGCGAGCGAGCACGCGTCCCGCCCGCAGCCGCGACTGCGGGAGGACGAGCAGGGCCACGTAGAGGAACAGGATCGGAAGCGTCGGCCTGACCCGGTTGAGCCACTCCGTGGGCAGGCGGCCGACGGCGTGGGCCTCGAGGAGGCCGAGGGCGACGCCGCCGGCGAAGGTGAGCGGCAGACTGCGCAGGCGGCCCACGATGGCGGCTGCGTAGCCGTTGATGACGAGCAATGTGAGCAGGAGGATGTCCAGCGTCACCAGGGGCGCGAGCAGCACGCCGGCCAGGGCGGCCAGCGACGACCCGATGGCCCAGCCCAGCGCCCGCACCCGCCCTGGTGCCACGCCGAACAGGTCGGCCAGGTCGGGCGCGTCGACGACGCCCCGGAGGGCCACGCCCATGCGGGTACGGAACAGGAAGAACCGCAGGCCCAGCGCAACTGCCAAGGTCACCGCGATGACGATGATCTGGTGGTAGCTGACCGAGACGCTGAAGATCCGAACGCTGTGTCCGGCGAAGAACTCCGGGAGCACCCGGGGCACGCCGTCCTTCCAGAAGGTCTGGGCGATCCCGATCAGGAAAAGCATCAGCCCGACGGTGACGATGACGCGGACCTCCTCCGACGCGTCGTGAAGCTTGCGCATGATGACCACGTCGATGACGGCGCCCAGGGCCGGCGCGAACACGAACAGCACGAAGACCAGGGCCAGCGGCACGGGCCAGCCGCGGTTGATGGTGAGCTCCCAGTACAGGAAGGCCGCGACCATGCCCACCGCGCCGTGGGCGAAGTTGAAGATGCCCGACGTGATGTAGGTGACGACGAGGCCCGTCGCCGTCAGCGCGTAGATGCAGCCCACCACGATGCCGACGACGGTGAGCGAGAGAAAGGTCGTCAACGGGTCACTGCTTGAGGAAGTACGACCCGTCGCACCGGAAGCCAGGCGGCGGTGAGTCGAGCCGGTTGAACTTCCCGTCGGCGATGCGCACGAGGATGTAGCAGTGGGGTGGCTGCTCGGCCGCCGGGTTGCCCTTGGCCAGCAAGCCGTTGCCGTCGAACTCGGTCACGTTCTTGAGCGCGGCCAGCACGCCGGCTCGCGTGGCCTTGGGCCCGGCCGCTTGCAGGGCCTGCACGAACAGCCGGGCCGACGCCCAGCCGTACGCGGTGAACAGGTCGGGGTTGGCACCCGGGTGGGTCTTCTTGAGCCAGGTGAGGAAGAGGTCGACCTCCTTGTTCGCGCTGCGGTCCTCTCCCAGGTACATGGCCGTGGGCAGGAACATGTAGACGCCCTCGAGCGCTTCCTTGCCCGCCAGCGGTACGAGCTGTGGGTCATAGGCCGAGGCGCCGAGGGCGACGGCGTCGGGCTTCCAGCCCTGACTCTGGGCCGCCTTGAGGATGCGGGCCGCGGCCTTCACGTCGACGGCGAGGAGGAACAGGAAGCGCACACCTTCGTTGCGCATCTGGATGATGTCGGCCGTGAAGTCGGTCTCCGTCGGGGCGAAGATGCGCTCGTACTCGAACGCGTAGCCGAGCGACTCGGCCGCCGCTTTGGCGCCGACCCACGAGTCGCGCGCCGACTGCACATCGCCGATGAGGCTGGCCGACTTGGAGATGGCGGCCGGCACCTTGTTCTTGAAGTACTGGAGGTGGCCGGTGGCCGAGCCCTGGCGGATGGGCTGGGCGCTGAAGTTGTTCGGCAGCTTCTGGGCGTCGAGGGAAAGGGCGTTGTGCACGTCGGGCACCGTCGGGTTGGCGTTCAGCACCTGGGCGGCGCAGTTGTCGAAGAGGGAGAACGAGCCGACGAAGGCGAACACCTTGCTCATGTAGGCCTCGTGCAGACCGCGGTTCTGGCCGCAGTCGAACTGGTCGTCGCCCGCCTGCAGCTTGAGCTTGCGCCCGTACACGCCGCCCTGGCTGTTCTGGTAGGCGAGGAAGGCATCGGTGCCGTTGACGGCGCCGGCAAAGAGGCCGGGCACGGGGCCGGTGAGGATCGACACGTTGCCGACCGTGAGTGAGTTGGCCGTGACGCCGACGTCGGTGGCGCCGCCGTTGCCGCCTGCGGGCACCGCGTTCTTGGCCGCGGCCGCGGCTGGCGCCCCGCTGCCCGCACCGCCTGCCGTGCCCCCCGACGCGCCGGCTGCCCCGCCCGTGGCTCCATCGCCCGATGCCGCGGCACTGTCCGTCCCGGTGGCGTCGCCGACCGCGGTCGCGTCACCCGCGCCGACGGCGCCGGTGCCGGCGCCGCGCAGCGCCTCCAGCTTCTGCGCATCGCTGGCGCGACTCCCGCACGCGGCGGCGGTGAGCATCCCCACGAGCACCAGCGCGGCAAGGCGGCGGTTCACGATCCGGTCACCATCTCATACTTCGGACAAAGGGTGCCGGGTACCTGCCTGGAGTGTCAGCCTCCCAGCAGGCGGCCGATCAGCGGCGTCACGACCTCGTCGACGACGGGCACCGGCAGTAGCTCGGCGACGGGGGCGGTGACGGGTTCGGTGACGCCCGCGAGGCCGCTCCCGACGCCGGTGAGGCCGGACGGCGGGGGTTCAGGCGGTATGACGGCCGCCAGGGCCTCGGTGGGAGGCGCAGGCGGCGCGGGCGCAGGCGGCTCGGCTGCCTCGGGTGCGGCGTCGAGCTCGCGCCGCGGCTCCGCTGCCGCAGCCGGCTCGGGCACCGGCGCGGGCGGCGCCTCGGGCGTCGGGGGCGGAGGCGGGGCGGGCTCGAGCACCGCGATGACAGCCGGCGGCGGCACGATGCGCTCATAGGTCACGCCTTGCACCGCCGGCGCGGCCACCTCGCTCCGTGCGGTGGCGCCGACCGAGCTCTGCACGCCGATGGCGACCGACGACGACGCCAGCACGGGCAGGAACCCGGCCACGCTCAGCAGACCCATGATGCAGAGCCCCGCCCGGCTGGCTGACCCCTCCGATCGCGCCCCCATGTCATGCACCATAAGGATGGGCATCCCCGGGGTCGATAGCTCATCGGTGCCATTGACAGATCGCCCGATCGCACTAGTCCGCGCGGCGCACTCTGCACATGTCCGGCGCATTGAGCACTTCCTGTCGCACAAACCACGCGAACCGGGACCGGCGACGACACGAAGTGCTCACGACGCCGCGTTGGAGAGCCGTGCTCATGGAGGCGACCGCACTTGCACCGGCGACTTCCACGTCGGGACGCGGTAACTACGTCATCGTGACGTCGAGCAACTCCTTCGGTGGGCTGACGTCCTCCTCGTCCTCGGAGTCTTCGGCCACGATCACGTACTTCCCGGGCACGAACTCCATCGTGACGTAGAAGCTCTTCTCGGTGAGGAAGTCACCACCGATGAAGACGTCGGCGGGGAGTCCCTCGCCGGAACCCTTGGGAGGCGGTTCCTCGCCCCCGAACAGCGACTCGAAGGCGGCGTCGACCTCCACGAACGTCTTGCCGGTGTCGAGCTTGCCGATCGAAGGCTCGAGCTCGTCGCCGTCGCCGACCTTTTCGAACTTGACGGTGTGCTCGCCCGCGGTGAGGTTGGCCGGCCCGTCGGGCGCCTTCCCGGCGGCGATCTTGTACGTCACGTCCGCCTTGGGCTCGGCGACGTCGCCCTCGACGACCTCGAGCTGGTTGACCATGCCCTTGGCGAAGTGCGGCTCTCCGGTGCCCTCGGTCGGAAGGAAGCAGATCATGGCGTAGTCGCCGGGCGCGAGGTCTGGCGCGGTGACGGCCGCGGACGCGCCGGGCGTCATGAGGTTCCACGGAATACCGATCTCGTCCATCACATCGACGAGCGGATTCTCGTCCTCTCCGCCCGCCGCCTCGGCGGCAGTCGTGTCCGGTTGGGACGGGCCGGTGGTGTCGACGGCGGGATCGCCCCCGCCTTCCCCGCCCTGCTCCTCGCCGCCCATCTGGGCCAGGAGCTCCTGCACCTCGGCGAGGGTCTTGCCCGCCTTCAGCTTGCCCAGGAACATCATGTGCACCTCTTTGCCGGCGTTCGTGAACTCGATGGTTCCGCCCGCCGTGAGCGGTCCGCTGACCTTGTAGCCGTAGTCGACGTACTCGATCTGCACGGTGTCCGAGCCATCCCCGCCCGACTGCGCGCCGGTATCTGACCCTTCGTCGTCGCTACCGCATGCCGTCAGCCCGAAGGCCAGAAGCACAGCCAAGGAGATCTTCACGGCGATCGAACCGCGTCTCTGCATGTGAGCCCCCTCCACATGACTGGACCGTTGCCAGCCCCTCCCGACAGCCAAGAGGGAAGGAGCCGTGGCCGCAAGCATGCGGTCACGTGTTCGGGTGGTGGTGCTGACCCGAACACGTGAGGGAGTGGAGGTGACCGGACTTGAACCGGCGACTTCCACGTTGCGAACGTGGCGCTCTACCGAGCTGAGCTACACCCCCGTGCGCCGGCCACGATACCGGACCGCGTGCACGGTCCTGCTGGGCAGGGAAGGCTGGGGGCCGTGCATGCGCGCCGTGAAGCAGAGGAGCGGCTGGGAGAACGGTACGAGGCACGAGTGCTCGTGCCATCGCCCCCTGCCGTCAACGACCCGCCGTGGTTCGCCGACGACCCCGTGGACGCCTCCGATCGAACCGGGGACAAGCCGGTCGTGTCGCCCGTCCTCAACGGGGACATCACGTGGGACGACCTGGCCCGCGACGAGCCCGACCTGGCGCCGTGGTGCGCGCAACGGTGGCTCGGCGCCTGGCGCCGCCTCCCCGAGCCACCCCTCGAGGTCCAGCGGACACGGGTGGGACTGCACACCCTGGCCGAGTGGATCGTCAGCCCGGCGCGTGCCGCGGCCAACGGCAAGATCGGCCTGCGCTGGACCTATGGCGGGTTCGGCACGCCGTTCTTCTCCATCGACGGACGCGACCGCCAGGTGCGGGTCGACGGCATCGAGCTCGTCGTCGACCACGGCGAGAACGAGCGCCGCACCGACCTGACCACCCTGGCCGTGGCCGCCGACCTGGCCGTCGCCGAACTGGGCGCGGCCAAGGCGTACACGCCGACCACCGAGCCTGATGACGCGGCGCCCGCGCTGGTCGAGGCGATGGGAACAGCGTTCTTCAGTGACTGGTTCGGTTTCGCGACCTCCGTGCTCGAGCAGCTGCGATTCGAGGCCACACCCGACGAGGGAGCGTCCCGCCTCCAGATCTGGCCCGAGCACTTCGACATGGCCTTCGAGCAGGGCGCCGAGTCCGCGGGCCGACGAGCCGGCTACGGGTGCTCGCCGGGCGACGCCGACCATCCCCTCCCCTACGCGTACGTCGTGCCCTGGGGCGAGGTGCCGGACGATCCCTACTGGGCCGAGCCCCACTTCCGTGGCGCTGCCTTCGCATGGGAAGCCATCGCCGCCGCCGAGGACCAGCGCGCCGCAGTGCTCGACTTCTTCCGACGCGGCCGGGATCTGATGCGTATGCTCCCGCAGCGGTAGACGACTTGGGGGTCGAGCAGTGACCCAGCGGGTGGTGTGGACGGTGATCGTGGCCTTCTTTGCACTGCTCTTCGTCCTTGCGCCGGCCAAGATCATCCGCGAGCAGAACCGCAACGACGAGCCCCTCGAGGAGGAGCCCGCCAGCGCCTCGGCGACCGGCGGAAAGGCGGATGCGGCACCGGCCGCCACCGGGACGCTCGTCACCATGGAGGGCCTCAAGTTCAAGCCCGCCCGCCTGGTCGTGGCCAAGGGCGCCACGGTGCGCTTCGAGAACAAGGACGTGGCCCCCCACACGGTGACGGCGAGCGACGAGCCCGTGGACTCAGGCGTGCTCAACCCGGGCCAGACGTTCGAGGCCGTCGTCGACGCCCCGTTCGACTACGTGTGCACGATCCATCCGTCCATGAAGGCCTCCATCGAGCTGAGCGGATGAGGGCCTTCACGTAGCGATATGGACATCATCGGCTTCCTCAACGACGTGACGGGCGGCGAGCTCCTCCTCTGGAAGGTGATCGCGACCACTGTGCTGTTCGGGCTCGCCGGCCTGCAGGTGATCATGGCGGCCCGGTTCTGGGGCGTGGCCACCGTGCCGGGCGTGAGCGCCAAGAGCGCGGCGGCCGTGCACCGCACCAGCGGCCGCATCGCCGTCGTGCTCGCCGTCATCGTGGCCGTCTCGTGCATCGCGGGACCGGCCGGCCCCACCACGCCGACGCGGGTCATGTTGCATTCGGTGTTCGGGACGCTGGTGTTCGGCGTCCTCATCGCCAAGTTCCTCATCCTCAAGGTGCTCAAGAAGGGCGACAAGGCACTGCCGTTCGTCGGCATCTCCCTGTTCCTCGTCTTCGGCGCCATCTGGGCCACGACCGTGGCCGACTACATCTCCGCGAGGTGACCATGCGCGTCCTCCGCCTCCTCATTGCCGTCGCCGCCGTCGCACTGAGCGCGGCACTCATCGCCACCGCGCCGGCCGGGGCCCAGCAGAAGGCGAAGACGGCGACGGTGAAGATGGTCGACTTCGAGTTCCCCGACTCGGAGGTGACCGTCGAGGTCGGCACCACTGTCACGTGGAGCAACACGGGAGCGCATCCCCACACCGCCACCGACCGCGGCGGCACGTTCGACACCGACCCGGTCGCGCCAGGCGGTTCAGGCGCAGTCACCTTCACCGTCCCGGGCACCTACAGCTACTTCTGCCGCATCAACCCGTCGAAGATGAACGGCACGCTGGTGGTCACCGCCGGGGCGACGCCCGCTCCCGTCAACCGCATCCAAGCCTTCGATCCTGCGCGCGAGGGCGAGCAGCTGCGGTTCGACCCCAAGGAGCTGACCGTCCCCACCGGCTCCCAGCTCGTGTTCGCCAACGTCGGCGGCAAGCCTCACACCCTCACCGCTGACGGCACCGACCCCGCCTTCGACACCGGCGTCGTCACTCCGGGCGCCGAGGGAGGTCGGTTCGCGGGCACGAACGTGAGCATCTCCTTGCCCGAACCCGGGCAGTTCGCCTTCCATTGCGAGATCCATCCGCAGGCCATGACCGGCGTGCTCACCGTCGTGGGCGAGGCCAAGAAACCACCAGCAGCGGCGTCGACCGCGCCGAGACAGGTCACGGTCGACATGAAGGGGATCAAGTTCGACCCCGACCAGGTCTCGGTGGCGCCGGGTGGCAAGGTCACGTGGAAGAACTTCGACTCCGCGCCCCATGACGCCAAGTTCGACCAGGACGACGTCATCCCCCAGACCAAGCTCCTGAACCGCGGCGACTCGGCGACGGCCACCGCGCCCGACAAGCCAGGGTCCTACGCCTACATATGTTCCGTCCACCCGTCCATGACGGGGGTGGTCGTCGTGGTCGGTCAGAACACTGGCGACCCGAGCGGCGCGGTGGCGGCGAGACCGGCGGCCGCCGTGGGCGGCGGCCCAGGTAGCGGCGTGAAGACAACGTCGCTGATCACCGGGATACTCGGCGCTTTCCTGGGCGGCTTCGGCATCGCCGCCTTCGTGACCCGCCGCAGGACCAAGCCCGCCGTCTAGAACGACCGCTGCAGACGGCTGACGATGTCGGAGCAGCCGAGGACCAGGAGCACGAGCAACAGGACGCGGCCGCCGACGCGCACGAGCCGGCGCCGGGGCGGCGCGAGCGAACCCCGCCCCAGCCGCTCGGCCAGGGGCACGAGCACCACGCCGTAGAGCGGGAAGAGCGCCATGAACAGGGGCACCGACACCGCGGGGCTGACGTAGCGGTCGTACTCGTACTCGTTGTCCTGCACGAAGCCCGAGAAGCCGACGGCGAGCACCACCGCACCGAACAGAAGGCCCCTGACGAGCAGCGGGCCGGGGAGGAAGCGCCGCACGAGCAGGTAGAGGAACGCGCCCGGCAGCCCGAAGAACAAGGCCCCTGCCACGACGATCTCGACCGTGCCGCTCGAGGTCCATTGCCCCACTGCGGCGTTGGCGTGGGTGACTTCACCGTTGTGGCTGTCGTTCATCCGGCGGATGACCCACATCGCCACCCGCGCGCCCAGCCCGGCCACCGCACCCGCCACGATCGCGCCCAGCACAGTCGCGCCGAACAGCCGCAGGGCGTGGCGCACGCGGGCGATCACGCCCGCAGTCTCTCAGCGCCGGTGGATGGACGCGAGGGTGACGTCGCCGCGCGTGCGCTCGACGACGGCGCGCAGCGCGTCGGTGGTGCGGCGCAGCCCGCCCGTGAGGGCGTCGGGGTGGTCGACGGCGACGAGCCCGTCATAGACGTCGTCCATCGCCTGGAGCAGCGCCTCAGCGGTGTCGAGCTCGCCGTCGCGCAACCGGTCGAGGGCGTGGCGGCGCAGCTCGGACGCGGCCTCCGCCAGCCCGTTGAGCCAGGCCGGGATGCGGACGTCGAGGGCCTCGTGGTCGGCCAGCGGCGAGCCCGCGACCATGGCCGCGGTCAGCACTGCCTCGGCGTACTCCTTCTCCGCATCGTGCAGGAAGCCGGCGTTGGCAACGGCAGGGAACGGTCGCAGCGCCTCCTGGGCCACACGCAGGTCGGCCTCGGCCGCCTCGGTGTGCTCTCGCACTGCGTCGGGCTGGCGCCGATGCACGGCGCGGATGGCGAGGCTCGACGAGCGGATGACGCGCCGGGCCGCGGGCAGCGCCTGCTCCCGCGCGTTGTGGGCGCGGTCGAGCTCGCGGCGCGCGGCTGCGATGAGATCGGGGAGGTGTTGTGTCAGTTGGCGGAGCGGCGCAGGGCGAACGCCGGCTCAGGCGTCGACGTCGTGTGCGGCAGGAACCGCACCTTCATCTCCCGCTCGGCCGCCTGGTTGCGCATGCGCACCAGCAGGCCGACGTAGGCGAGGAAGAGCGCGTCGAGCACCAGGTGCAGGCCCAGGAGGACACGGAGCCCGGGCACCATGCCGAGCATGAGCGTGCCGGCCATGGACGCCACCAGCGCGTAGAAGACGTCGCGGCGACGTTTGACCGTGCGACGTCGGGCCGCGTCCTGGCGGGACTGGGTGTGCGGACCGGCGACGAACGGCACCGCGCCATAAGCCGCCAGCGGGTTGGTGGGGGGCGGAGTGCCGATCGGCGCCGCCCGCCGGAGCACGGAGAGTTGCCTCCGGAAGTCGCCAATCGAGTCCGCCGGCCTTCCTTCGGCACGGGCCCCCAAGAGGGGGGGAATCAGGACCGCCGCCCAAATCACGGCGAGGATCAGCAGCACCACGATGGTCAAGCTCCTCGACCTACCTTCGGTATCGGGGACCGTAACGCTTCACGGCCCGGCCTCGGTGGATGGTGCCCCCCGGCTGATCGGGACACTTCCTACTACGACGCGCAGCGAGCATCCACCTGTTGCTAACTAGAGTTAGCAGAACGGTAGCAGGCTGTAAACGGCCGGCGCAATGGGCCGCACGGCCCCTCAGACGCCGGGATCGCGGCGCCAGGGACCGTTGCGGCCGCCCGTCTTCTCCCACAGGGCGAGCTCGCCGATCGACATCCCCCGGTCGGAGGACTTGCACATGTCGTAGATCGTGAGGGCGGCGACGGCGCAGGCCGTGAGCGCTTCCATCTCCACTCCAGTGCGGTCGACCGTCTCGACCTGGGCCTCGACCTCGACGTGGTCGTCGCCCAAGTTGAAGTTCACGTAGACCGACCCCACGAGCAGCGGGTGGCACAGCGGGATCATGTTGGCCGTCTGCTTGGCGGCCTGGATGCCGGCGATGCGGGCCGCGCCCAGCACGTCGCCCTTGGTCACCGCGTTGCTCGCGACCTTGGCAGTCGTCTCGGGCTGCATGAAGACCTTGCAGCGGGCGAGGGCCCGGCGATGCGTCGGCTCCTTGGGTGTGACGTCGACCATGCGGGCCTTGCCCAGGGGGTCGAGGTGGGTGAGGCCGCGGTCTGACACGCCCCGCAGTTTAGGGGTCAGCCGCCGATCTGGCTCATGGACCGAGACGGCCGGATGAAGTTGACCTGGCCGATCTGGTGCCCGGCCCACTTGGTGCCCACCGAGGCGACAATGGTCGCGGCCAGGTCGTCGTCGCTGCCGCCGGTGCGGAGGACGGCCCGCAAGTCGGTCTCGTCGGTGGCGAACAGGCAGGTGCGGAAGCGGCCCTCGGCCGTGAGCCGCACCCGGTCGCAGTCGCCACAGAACGGGCGGGTGACGCTGGGGATGACGCCGACGGTGCCACCGCCGTCGCGATAGCGGTAGCGGGTCGCGGGCTCCGAGCCCGTGGTCGCCACCGCTTCGAGGGGGTAGACGGCGTCGATGGCGGCCAGGGTCTCGTCCGCGGGCACGACGTGTTCGCGCGTCCACTGGTGGTCGGCGTCGAGGGGCATGAACTCGATGAAGCGGACCTCCACGCCCTTGGCCCGGCCGAAGGCGGCGAAGTCCACCGCCTCGTCGTCGTTGACCCCCCGCACCAGGACGGCGTTGATCTTGACGGGCGCGAAGCCGGCCCCGATGGCCGCGTCGATGCCGTCGAGCACGGCGGGGAGGGCGTCGCGGCGGGTCATGGCCAGGAAACGGTCCGGTTGCAGCGAGTCGCAGGAGATGTTGACCCGCTGCAGGCCGGCGGCCCGCAGATCGTGGGCCAGCAGGCCGAGGGTGGCCCCGTTGGTGGTCATGGCCAGGTCGACGCCGAGCGCGGCCAGCTTCGCGACCAGGACCGAGAGGTGGGCCCGGGCCGTGGGCTCGCCCCCGGTGATGCGGATGCTGCCGAAGCCGAAGCGCTCGACGCACACGCGGGCCACCCGGGTCAGCTCCTCGAAGGTGAGCAGCTCGTCGCGCGGCAGCCACTGCATGCCCTCCTCGGGCATGCAGTAGGTGCAGCGGAACGGGCAGCGGTCCGTGATCGAGATGCGCAGGTCTCGGACGGTGCGGCCGTGGGGGTCGACGAGCGGCTTCATAGGAGCAACATCACGGTAACCCGCTCACCGGCGTTGACCCCGTTCCCGTCGGGGAGGACGGCGAGGGCGTTGGCCGTCGCCATGGCCAGCAGCTGGTGCGAGCCCTGGCCGCCGGCGCTGCGCACCCGCCAGCGGCCGCCGTCGTCGTCGTAGCGGGCCACGACGCGGGCGAAGTGGGTCTTGCCGTCGGGCCGGCGGCCCAGATCCTCCTCGGCGATGGCCGTGACGTGGGGCCGGTCGAGGTCGTGCTCGGCGTAGCCCATCATCTGGCGGATCGCGGGCCGGGCGAACAGCTCGAAGCTCACGAGGGAGCTGACGGGATTGCCGGGCAGGCCGAAGACGGGCGTACCGTCGACCGCGCCGAAGGCGAAGGGCTTGGCCGGCTTGATGGCGACCTGGAGCTGGGTGTCGAGCAGGCGCTTCACGAAGTCGAAGTCGCCCGCACTCACGCCCCCGGTCGTCACGATGGCGTCGGTGCCCGCCGCGCTCTGCTCGAGGGCGGCGGCGATCTCCTCCCCGGTGTCGCCCACGCAGCCGAGGTCGACGGCCTCGAACCCCGACTGGCGGCACAAAGCGAGGAGGGCGGGGCGATTGGAGTCCTCGATCTGGCCGTTGACGAGCTCGTCACCCGTCGAGAGCACGCCGACCCGCGCACGCGGGAACACCGGGACCTTCCTCAGTCCGAGGTTGGCGAGCACGCCCAGGTGGCCGGGGCCGAGCACGGTGCCGGCGGGGAACACCTCGGCGCCCGCCTCGATGTCCTCGCCCGGGTGACGCACGTGGTTGCCGGGCGGGACCTCCTGCTGGACAACGACTTTCTCGCCCTCGGCGGACGTCAGCTCGACCATGACGACGGCGTCGGCGCCGTCGGGCATGGGCGCACCGGTCATGATGCGGGCCGCTTGGCCGGGGCCGACAGTGACGCCCTCGCCCGTCGCCCCCGCGGCGATGGTGGCGACGACCTCGAGCGTCACCGGCGCGCCGTTGGTGTCGGCGGCCCGCACCGCGAACCCGTCCATGGCCGTGTTGGCGAACGCGGGGACTGGGTCAAGGGCGGTGACGGCCACCGACGTCACGCAGCCGAGGGCGTCGTCGAGGGCAACGGCACGCGGGTTGAGCGGGAGGCAGCGGGAGAGGACGAGGCGCCGAGCCTCTTCGACAGGGATCACACGAGGCGCTTGCGCTGTACGAGGTCGGCCAGGAAGGCCCGGAACTCGGGACCGAGGTCCTCGCGGTCGAGGGCCAGCTCCACCGTGGCCTTCAAGTAGTCGAGCTTCTTGCCGATGTCGTAGCGCCCGTGCTCGAACGTGTAGCCGTACACGGTCTGCTCCCGCAGCAGGATGGAGATGGCGTCGGTGAGCTCGAGCTTGCCGCCCTTGCCGGGCTGCACCATCTCCAGCGCGTCGAAGATCTCGGGGGTGAAGACGTAGCGGCCCATTACCGCGAGGGTGGACGGGGCGGTGTCCGCCAACGGTTTCTCGACGATGTCGGTGATGCGCACCAGGTCGCCCTCGGCCGGACCGGGCACCGCGCAGCCGTAGTTGGAGATCTCGGCGCGCGACACCTCCTGCAGGGCGATGACGGAGCGCCCGTAGCGCTCGTGGGTGGCGAGCATGTCCTGCAGCACGTGGGCCCGGTCGTCCATGACGTCGTCACCGAGCAGGACGGCGAAGGGCTCGCCCCCGACGTGCTGGCGGGCGACGGCGATGGCGTGACCGAGGCCCTTGGGCTCGCCCTGGCGGACGTAGTGGATGTCGGCCATCTCGGCGATGGCCCGCACCTGCTTCAGCTGCTCGTGCTTGCCGGCTGCCTCGAGCGAGAGCTCGAGCTCGAAGGTGCGGTCGAAGTGGTCTTCGATGGTGCGCTTGCCCCGGCCGGTGATGATGAGGATGTCGCGGATGCCGGCCCGCACCGCCTCCTCGACGACGTACTGGATGGCGGGCTTGTCGACGAGGGGCAGCATCTCCTTGGGCTGCGCCTTCGTCGCCGGCAGGAAGCGGGTGCCGAGCCCGGCAGCGGGGATGACGGCCTTGCGCACTCTCGACGTCATCGTGCCGTCACCGGATCGACCGCTCCTCTCCGCGAGCCAGGGCCTTCAGGTTAGAAGTGTGCCGCAAGACGACGACGGCGCCTATCGCCAGAGTCGCGACCAGCTCCCATGCGGGACGGCCGGTGACGGCGACGCCGGTGGGGAGGACGGCGATGGCAGCGAAGGAGCCGACCGAGGCCTTCTTCGTGAGCTTGGCGGCGACGACCCATGCCGCGGCGCTAAAGGGGGCGATGAGCGGGAACAGCACCGTGGCCATGCCTGCGGCCGTCGCCACGCCCTTGCCGCCCTGGCGGGGACGGGTGATGGGGACGATGTGGCCGGCGACGGCGGCCGCGCCGCACGCGAAGGCGAGGGGCCTGCCGGCGGCGGCGTAGCCCGCGCCCGCCGCGGCCGCGCCCTTGGCCGCGTCACCGAGGAGGACGACCAGCCCCTTGCGCCGACCCGCGGTCCGGTAGGCGTTGGACGCGCCGGGGTTGCCCGAGCCGCCCTCGATGGCCCGGCCGACCACCAGGCGGGCGGTGGGGAAGGTCCCGAGGACGTAGGAGGCGATAATCAGGGCGGCTTTGTACACTTAGCAATCAGACCGTTCGAGTGCTAACGACGTCACACGCCCTTCCGGAGGCACCTGTTTCATGCCCACGTACGAGTATGCCTGCAGAGCCTGCGACGAACACCTCGAGGTCGTGCAGTCGTTCAGGGACGATCCGCTGAAGGAGTGCCCGAACTGCAAGGGCGAGCTGCGCAAGGTCTTCGCCCCCATCGGCATCGCGTTCAAGGGCAGCGGCTTCTACAAGACGGACAGCCGGCCGGCGCCCAAAGAGAAGTCGTCCGCTTCCTCTTCGTCGTCTGAGTCGAAGTCCGAGTCGTCCGGGAAATCGGACTCGAAGAGCTCGGAGTCGAAGGCTGCGTCGTCGGGGAAATCGGAGAAGAAGTCCGAGACCAAGTCCTCAGAGGCCAAGACCGCCGCTTCGTGATCGGCGTCTTCGGAGGCTCGGGGTTCTACTCGTTCCTCGACGACGTCGAGACCCAGGTCGTCAACACGCCCTACGGCGCCCCGTCGGCGCACGTGTCCATCGGCCGCGTGGGAGAGGCCGAGGTCGCGTTCCTGCCGCGCCACGGAGTCGACCACGAGCTCCCGCCCCACAAGGTCAACTGGCGGGCCAACCTCTGGGCCTTGTGGGAGCTGGGCGTCACCCGCATCTTCGGTCCATGCGCCGCTGGGTCCCTGCGGCCCGGCATCCAACCAGGCGATTTCGTGGTGCTCGACCAGTTGGTGGACCGGACGTGGGGACGGGGCGACACCTACTTCGACGGGCCGGTGCCAGGCCACATCGCCTTCGCCGACCCGTACTGCCCGGAGCTGCGGTCGGTGCTCCTGTCGGCGGGCGACGGGCTGGTCGGGCTGTCGATGCACGACGGCGGCACCGTCGTCGTGGTGCAGGGCCCCCGCTTCTCGACCCGCGCCGAATCC
The DNA here is from genome assembly GCA_041166245.1 of Actinomycetota bacterium. Lineage (GTDB taxonomy): Bacteria > Actinomycetota > Acidimicrobiia > Acidimicrobiales > JAFATL01 > JBEEFP01. Next base: position 16,753 of record JBEEFQ010000114.1, read on the forward strand.
GCATGGTTCCGCTCCCAGGGCTGGGACACCGTGAACATGACCCAGTACCCCGAGGCCTACCTCGCCCGGGAGCTCGGCATGTGTTACTCGGGCGTGGCCCTGATCACCGACTACGACACAGGCCTCGACACCGACGGCTCTGTGGGGGCGGTGACGATGGACGACGTGTTCGCGGTGTTGCGCAACAACGTCTCGCGGACGCGGGACCTGCTGTTCAAGGCCATCCCGCTGGTGCCCTCGCCGCGGGGCGAGGGATGTTCGTGCGCAGAGGCCCTTTCGCAGGGGCCGCTGGGGACGTAGCGTTGGCTCAGCTGTTGTAGGCACCGCGCTTCCCCGCAGCCTGGTTCTTGCTGCGTCGCGAGGAGCGCTCCGTGTACCGCCTCCGGTTCTTTCTCCGTCGGTTCCCTGTCGGCTGGTGGGTGGCCGCCTTCCTGCTGGTCGCGTTGACCGGCATCACTGTCTCGTCGTTGGTCGGCCGCGCCTCCGCCATGGCGTCGCGCTGGGGCGCCCCCGAGCAGGTGGCTGTCGCGGCGCGGTTCCTGCCCGCTGGGGCTGTCGTCGCGTCCGGCGAGATCGTCCTGCGCGACGTGCCGTCGGGCTTGGTGCCGGAGGGCGCATTGCGGCGCCCACCGGTGGGGCGGACGCTCCTCGCCCCGCTGGCGCAGGGCGAGGTGGTGACGGCAGGGCGGGTCGCCGGTACGGGCGTGGGCGGCCTGGCCGCTCTGCTGCCCGACGGCGGTCGGGCCCTGGCTGTCCCCATTGGCCCGGGCACGCCGCCCCTGCGGCGGGGCGACCGCGTCGACGTGCTCGCCACCTTCGAGGGCGACGAACCCACCTTCGCCGTCGCCTCCAGCGCCGCCGTCCTCGCCGTCACACGCGACAAATCCGTCACCGTGGCCGTCACCGCCGACGAAGCCCCCCGTGTCGCCTTCGCCCTCGCCCAGGGCGCCGTCACCCTGGCCCTCGTCAAGTGACCGCCCCCCAATGCGGGCGGGATACCGCCTCAGGTGCTGACGCGGTATCCCGTCCGCAATCGGGGTGGGTGGCAATCGCGGCAATTGCGTCGACGCAGCACGGGCTCGTCACGAGCAAGCAGGCCGTCGGCACCGTCAGCCGAGCGACCCTGCAACGCGCTGTCGCCTCCGGCAGGCTCATCCCGTTCAGGTATGGCGTGTACCTGTTGCCCGGAGCGCCGCGGACAGAGTGGCAGCCGTTGATGGCGGCGTGCCTGGCGGGCGGGCCGTTCGTCGCCGCGTCGCATCGGTCGGCAGCCTTGCTGCACGAGATGCCCGGGGTCGCGAGGCCGCCGCATCCCGAGATCACGATCTTCGGCGACGCTTCTCGAGAGCTCGACGATGTCGTGACCCATCGCTCGGATCTCTTCGTGCCGGAGGACAAGAGCGTGGTGCGGGGGATTCCGTGCACGTCGGCGGCGCGGACGATCCTCGACCTGGGGCGGTACGTCACCGAGTACGTGCTGATCCGCGCCATGGACAGCGCCAAGCGGCGACGGCTGTGCACGTACGAGGAAGTAGCCGCGTGTCTCGACCGCATCGGTGGTCCGGGGCGTCACGGCACACGGTGGTTGCAGGCCGCGCTGCCCCGCCGACTCGCACGCGAGGTGGACGCGGGCGACAGCGGCCTCGAGGTCAAGGTGCAGGAGGCGCTCTGGCGCCGCGGCCTACCACCGTTCGTGCTACAGCACCCGGTCACGTGCGGGCGCCGCATTTTCCTCATCGATATCGCATGGCCAGACGCCCACCTCGGCATCGAGGTGAAGGGCGACGTGCACCTCTACCCGACGGTCGCCGACAACGACGCCGAACGGGAGAACCTGCTCACCGAGTCGGGCTGGCGCATCTACGAGGCCCGCCCGAGCACCGACCTCGCGAAGCTCGCTCGCCAGGTTCAGCGGGCTATCGCGACGCCGATGACGAAGATGCCGAACAGGATGCGGTAGATGACGAAGGGGGCGAAGCCGCGTGAGCGGATGAGCTTGAGCAGGCCCCAGATGGCGACGAAGCCGGTGATGCCGCTCGCCAGCGTGCCCCAGAAGAAGGCCCCGACGAACTCCGACGGGATGCCGCCCTCCTTCACCACGTCGAAGCCCTTGTAGAGGCCGGCGCCGCCGATGATCGGGATGCTCATGAGGAACGAGAGGCGGGCGGCCGCGTCACGCGAGAACCCGAGATACCGGGCGGCCGACATGGTCACACCCGAGCGGGACACGCCCGGCTGCAGGGCCACGGCCTGGGCGATGCCCATCGCCAGCGCGGGCCGGGGCGCGAACTCCGACTCGCCCCGCCGCTCAGGGAGATGGTCGGCCCACCACAGCACGACGCCGAACACGATGAGCATGGCGCCGATGAGCCACTCAGCCGAGAACTGGTCCTCCATCACACTGTCGAGCAGGACGCCGGTGATGCCGGCGGGCACCGACGCCAGCACCAGCAGCCACCCCATGCGCCGGTCGCGGAAGATGAAGCGCCAGATGTCCTTGCGGAAGTAGATGATGGCGCCGACGAACGTGCCCATGTGCAGCGCCACGTCGAAGGTGCGCTTCAGGTCGACGTTGTTGTCGAGCTCGTGCCAGCCGAAGAGCCACGGGACGAGGATGAGGTGCCCGCTCGACGAGATGGGCAGGAACTCGGCGAGCCCCTGGACGATGCCCAGGACGATGGCGTGGAGGATCGGCACCGCCGTCGTCTAGTCGCGTCAGGTCGACTTTGTCGAAGGCACGATGCGTGCCCGCCAGACGCGAGGGGCGTCGTAGTGGTGGCCGACCACGGCCGCCGACGATGACCGCAACGAAGCCAGGAACGATGCGGCCGAGTGGTCGTCGAAGTCGGGCACCTCGACGTATGCGGCGCCGATCGCCGATGGTTCGTGGGCGTCGCTACCAGCACCGGCGGCCAGGCCGTTGTCGGCGGCCAACCGGGCCGCCCGCTCGTTGAGGTGCTCGAGCGAGGTCTTGGCGTTGCGCACCTCCACCGCGTCCACCAACCCGTCGCCCACCAGTCCCAGGAGCACGTCCTCCCGCAGGCAGGCCCGCATGGGATCGAAGGGATGCGGGATGTACACGAGCCCGCCCTGGGCGGTGATCGCCGTGCA
>JBEEFQ010000115.1:0-48855 GCA_041166245.1 Actinomycetota bacterium
CACGCAGCGGTCGAAGTACATGACCTGCTCGTGGTGCATCTTGCCCTCGGGGGTCTCCCGCATCAGCCGCCACTTGTCCGGCTCGGTGTCGCCCACCAGGGCCTTGAGGTCGTGGCCGGCGCTGAAGTGCTTCCCGTTGCCGGCCAGCACCACGACGCGCACGTCGTCGTCGGCGTCGGCCGCGTCGAAGGCGGCGTCGAGCTCGTCGATGAGCGTCGTGTCCTGGGCGTTGGCCACGTCGGGACGGTCCATGGTGATCGTGGCCACCGGTCCGTCGATCTCGTAGCGGATGGTCGTGAAGTCCATCGGGGTTCGAGCCTACGCGGACGGCCGGGGCAGCCCGAGCACGCGCTCGCCCACGATGGTGCGCTGGATCTCGTTGGTGCCGGCGAAGATCGACGCCGACTGGTAGTAGAGCCACGACCGCTGCCACCGGCCGTCGCCCGGGTTCCCGGCCCCGTCCCGCCACAACGGCGACGCATCGCCGAGCACGCTCATGGCCGTGTCGTGGAGGCGCTTGCTCATCTCCGACCAGTAGAGCTTGAGCATGCTGCCCTCGGGGCCGGGCTCGAGGCCCCGCTCCAGCCGCGAGAGCGTGCGCCAGTTGTGGAGCTGGAACAGCTTCACCTCGACGTAGGCCTCGGCCAGGCGCTGGCGGAGGCGGTGGTCGTCCCACGCGTCGCGCTCGAGGGCGACGCGGAAAAGCTCCTCGAGGAGCTGCACGTGGATGACGAGCTGGCGGGGGCTGGTGCCCCGCTCGTGCGACAGGGTCGAGTTGGCAACCCTCCAGCCGTTGTGTTCCTCGCCGACCAGCTGGTCGCGCGGCACGTGCACACCAGAGAGGAACACCTCGTTGAACTCGGCCTCGCCCGTGAGCTGCACCAGGGGGCGCACCTCGACTCCTGGCGCGTGCATGTCGACGACGAACAGCGAGATGCCGCGGTGCTTGGGCGCGTCGGGATCGGTGCGGGCCAGGCAGATGCCCCAGTCGGCGAACTGGGCGTAGGACGTCCACACCTTCTGGCCGTCGAGCACCCACCCGTCGTCCACCGGTGTGGCGCGGGTCTTCACCGACGCCAGGTCGCTGCCCGCGTCGGGCTCGCTGAACAGCTGGCACCACAGCGTCCGCGCCGGGAGGATGTCGGGCAGCCAGCGCGCCTTCTGCTCATCGGTGCCGTGGGCCAGCAGGGTGGGCCCGACCAGGTTGACCCCGATGCGGCCGACCAGCTCGGGCGCCCTCGACCGGGCCAGCTCCTCCTGGACGGCGTAGTGCTCGGCCGGGCCCGTGCCCCGTCCGCCGTACGCCTCGGGCCACGCCACGCCCACCCACCGACCGCCCGCCAGCCGCTCCTGCCACTCGCGCAGGAAGGCGACCTCGTCGGCCAGGTCGTCGAAACGGGGCGGTGAGCCCACGCCGTACTCCCACGGCAGGTTGGCGCGGAGCCACTCCCGCAGCGAAGCGCGGAACGTCTCCTCGTCGGACGTGGGGGAGAGGTCCACCTACGACGCGTGCTGGAGCCGGCGGGCGAGGAACTCGGTGATGGCCGCCACGATGCCCTCGGGCTCCTCGACGGGCAGCATGTGGCCGCCGTCTTCGAACCACACGATCTCGGCGTCGGGGATGAGCTCGGCCATCTTCTCCTGCACGCTCGGCGGCGTGAACAGGTCGCGCCGCCCCGCGCACACGAGGGTCGGCGCGACGATCTTGGGCAGGTCGGCGGCGGTGGAGTGACCTCGCAGGGCCGACATCATCCGCCACAGCACCGAGAAGTTGACCTCGCTGATCTGGGCGATGTGCGGGGCCAGGTGCTCGGCCGTGACCTTGGGCCCCGCGACCTTGATGAGCCGCACCACACGCACGCCGAGACGTGGGCTGGCAATGCGCCTCATCATCGGGCTGAGGAACTCGAAGGGCACGAACCGGAAGAGCACGTCCGCGATCGGATACAGCGAGTCGAGCACCGCCTTGTCGGCGAACGTGCGCACCGGGTTCTCGAACGTGCCCGCGATCGGCACCAGACCGGCGATGCGCTCCGGATGTGTTCGTGCCGCCTCGATGATGATTTGCACGCCCATGGAATGGCCGGCGAGCACGGCCTTGTCGATGCCCGCGTCGTCGAGCACCTCGATCACGTCGGCCGCCATGCGCTCAGGGCTCACGTCCTCGGATCGCAGATTGCGGGCGAGGAAGCCGGCGGGGCGGGGCAGGCCGGACTGACCGTGACCCCGACTGTCCATGAAGACGGCCGGGTGGCCCGCCTTCATCACCCCGGGACCGATGTCGACCCAGTAGGCGTCGGGGCACGTCCACCCGTTGACGAAGAGGATGGGCGTCTTCGGACCCTCGGCGCGGTCGTCTGCTGCTCCCTCGCCGGAAACCGTGTACGCGATGTGGGTGCCGTCGCTCGTCGTGACGGAGCGGTCCTTGGCGAAGAGGGAATGTTGCTTGGCCAGGCTCACGTCCGACAGTCTGGCCGGTAGCCATGAACTTCGACCTCTCCGACGACCAGCTCGCCCTGCGAGGTGCAGCACGCGGCCTGCTCGCCGACCTGGCCCATCCCCGCGAGGCCGACGGGTTCGACGGTGCGCTGTGGAAGGCGATGCTCGACCAGGGGTGGCTCGGGGTCGAGCTGCCCGAGGCTGATGGAGGCCTCGGCATGGGCACGGTCGAGGCCGCGGTGCTGCTCGAGGAGCTCGGCCGCCACGTCGCACCCGTGCCCTACCTGCAGAGCGCGCTGGCCCTCGGGGCCCTGCATCGTGCCGGTCAGACGGCCTGGGTCGAGCGACTGCTGGCGGGCGACGCCGTCGGCACCGTCGCGGCCAAGCCCGGCGCGCTCACCATCGCCGCGCCGCTCGCCGACGTGGCGGTGGTGATCGATGGCGACGCCGTCCTCCTCGTCGACCTGACCGGCGCGCGCCCGAGACGGGAACCGGCCATGGACCTGACCCGTCCCCTCGGGTGGCTGGCCGCGTCCGGCATCGACGCCGAGCGCATCGGTGGCGAGGAACACGCACGCACTCTGTTCGACCGTGCCGCGGCGGGTCACGCGGCGGAGATGCTCGGCGCCGCCGACCGCGTGCTGACCATGGCCGTGGACTACGCAAAGGAGCGCGAGCAGTTCGGCCAGCCCATCGGCAGCTTCCAGGCGGTCAAGCACCGCTGCGCCGACATGCTCGTCGACGTCGAGGGCATGCGGTCGGCCGTGTACTACGCGGCCTGGTCGATCGGAGCGGACCACCCGGACGCGTCCATCGCCGCGTCGACGGCCAAGGTGTGGTGCTCCGACGCGGCCAAGCGAGTGATGGCCTCGGCCCTGCAGGTGCACGGCGGCATCGGCTTCACGTGGGAGCACGACCTGCACCTGTACCTGAAGCGCTCGCAGCTCGACCAGGTCAGCTTCGGCGACGCCGCCTACCACCGCGACCGCCTGGCCGGCCTGCTCCGTCAGCGGGTCGAGCGCGGCGAGTCAGTCGTGTGAGACGGGGCTCTTGCTCCAGTACTTGACCCGGCCGGCGCGGTAGAAGGAACCGATCAGCACCTGGCGGCGGAAGCGCTGACCCCGGCCGCCCATGTCGATGGTGACGGTGAAGGTCTGAAGGGGTTGCACCGTCACGACACCGACTCGCACCGGTCGCTTGGCGACGTAGACCGCGCTCCAGGGACAAGCGAAGTAGTGACTGCTGTCGTAGGCGATGTCGTCGCGGTAGAGGCCGGCGTCGATGTCGGCGCGGATGGCGAGGGTCTTGTTCGGGTCGGTGTCGGCCGCCCACATGTCGTCGATTGCTGACTGGGCGGCCCGGATCTTCTTGAGCGACTTCACGATGCGCGGGTCGCTCAGGCACCACGGGTCGAAGCCCTTCTGGCCGGGCCTGGGGAGCGCTCGTGGCGCGCTCGGCGGCGCGGACCGGGTCGGCTTGGGCAGCGGCTTGGTGGCGAGGTGGGGCATGGCCACGAGCTGGCCCAGCAGGTAGTAGCGCTCGATGCCAACGCGGATCTGGGCCAGCACCTCGGTCCTCACCTCGTCGGCGCGGGCGCCGCCGAGGCCGTCGGCGTAGTCGGTGGCGGCTGCCGCCTCGGCCGCGATGCCCTCGACGCGCGCCAGCGCGTGGGGCTGCTCAGTTCCGCACGTGCGCCGGAAGTCGCCCAACGCACCTTCGGCGTGGACCCGGAGCCGGTGCAGCCCGTCCAGCAGTCCCTCGAGGTAGGCGTCGGGGCAGTCGGGCCTGTTGACCCATGGCGGTAGCGGTGCGGGCACCGACGCGTCGAGGTCGTAGTTGGGGTTGTGGATGGCCTGCATGGCCCGGCTCAACCAGCCCGCGACCTGGGAGTAATAGGCGAGGGCCTGCTCTGCCGTCTCGGGCACCACGAAGCCCACGGTGCGGGGCTCGCAGCGGTAGTCGGCTTCGAGGAGCTGGTCGCCCATGATCTGCAGGGCGAGGGCGTTCCAACCGCACAGCAGCGCGGTCTTGGCCGCCGGTGGCGCCTCCCACGGGCCGTCCGCGTGCACCACTGCCTCGAGGCGAAGGCGGTCGAGATCGTCGGTGAGCGCGAACACGCCGGCGCCGGCACGCCTGTACGCCTCGAGTGCGTCGGCGGCCACCTCACCGTGCAGATGGGCGACGAGCCGACCGAACAGGCCCGGCTCGTCAGGGCGGTCCTGTGTCACTGAGGCGGCATGGTCACTCAGGCGGCGGGGTCACTCAGGCGGCGGTGGGGCGACCCAGCTGCTCGAGCACGTCCGGACCGAACTGGTCCTTGCTCACGTACGCAAGCGCTCCGCAGGTCCTGGTGTCCCCGGGCACGTCCTCCTCCTGGTAGGTCGACAGGAGCAGGACGGTAGTCGCGGGGTGGTCGGCCACGATGGCCCGGCACGCGGCCAACCCGTCGATGCCCGGGAGGTGGACGTCCATCAGCACGAGGTCCGGTGCGAGGAGGTGGGCCATGGTGACGGCGTCCTCGCCGGAGGCGGCTTCGGCGACGACCTCGAACCCCGGCGTCACGGATACGACGGCTTTGGCCGCTTGGCGGAACGGGGCCTGATCGTCGACCACGAGGACGCGCACGACGGGATCATTCCCGCCTTCCGGTCTCGTCATGGGTACCACCACCGTTCTCATCTCACTTGAGTAAACGGCATTTCGCGTACGTGAGATTCCAGTACGAACCAGTGTCTTTGGAGTGGTGCCAGCACCCCTGGCAGGTACTAGGTCAGAAGGTGACGGAGCGGGTGGGAGAGCACGTGGTGGTGCCGGCCCGACAGACCTTGTAGCTGCGGACGGTGCCCGCGGCCAGCTTCACGCCGAACTTGTCGACGTGGGCGCCGTCGTTGGCCGTCGTCAGCAGCTTGGCCCCGTTGCGCCACACGTCGACGTTGGATCCCGTCGCGCCGCTCCAGCTGAGGGTGGCCTTCGACTTGGTGCCGTTGTCGTAGGTCCCCTTGGTGACCGTGAGCGCGATGGACGTGGTCGCTCCGCCGCAGCCACTGGCGTATTTGCCGAAGTTCTGGGTCACGTACATCTGGTTGCTGACCACGGTGACGCCGACGCCGATGTGCGTGAAGTCGCCGAGGATGTTGGCGCGGTGCCCCGCGGAGTCCATCAGCGACTTGTGCAGGACGGCCACGGTGGCGCTGGTGCCCGATCCCCAGGCCACGTTCTCCGCGGCGCGGGTCCACCCCGACGGGATCTGGGAGGTGTAGCTCGGGTTGTGACCGACGTGGTTGGACGTGGCGGCCCGCTTGTCGCTCCAGGCGCGGGCCACATCGACGATGCCGCCGCACACGGTGAGCGCTTTGAGGCTCCTGGACGTGCGCTCCTGGTTGATGCGGGTCACGAAGTCCTGCTCGGCGCTGGGAAGCGCGGCCGACGCGGGCGTCGCAGCGACCACTCCGAGCGCGAGGATCAGCAGGCAGGCGAGGAGGACCCGGCTGAGACGGGACGTGAGGGGGGAAGTCACAGTGAAGACTTTCGACCCGAAGCGGCGATCTCCTTGAGCGCGGTTCGGTCGGGTTTTCCGGCCGCCAGGGTCGGAAGGCTGTCGAGGACGACAATTCGCTCAGGGGTCTTGTAGCGGGCGACGCCCTGGTCGGCGAACCAGTCCCGGCACGCTGCGAGGTCGAACGCCTTGGACGTGACCACGAACGCGACCAGTCGTTCGCCCAGGCGGGCGTCGGGCACGCCGACGGCGACGGCCTGGCGCACCGCCGGATGGGATTCGAGCACGGCTTCCACCTCGGCCACGCTGATGTTCTCACCGCCGCGGATGACGATGTCCTTGATGCGGCCCACGATCGTGACCCAGCCGTCGCGATCGATGGTGGCCTTGTCGCCCGTGCGGAACCAGCCGCCGCGCTCGACCACATGCTTTGTCTGTTCGACATCCGCGTATCCAGCGAACAGCTCGGGGCCGCGCACGAGCAGCTCGTCGTCGGTGCCGAGTCGCACCTCGGCCTCGCCGACGGGCCGCCCGTCGGTCTGACGGGCCCGCTCCTTCGTGTCCGTCGGCGTGGAGGTGGTGATGGTGGGCGCCTCGGTGGAGCCGTAGGTGCGCTTGACGCGGCAGCCGAGAAGGGTGCTGGCCTCGGTGACGAAGCCAGGACTCACGCCCGCGCCGCCGCTCGACACCAGACGCAGACTTTCGACGCGCGCGGGAGCGAAGTCCGACGCGCCCATGAGCCCGACGAAGAATGTCGGGGGACCGATCATGAAGCTCACCCGCTCGGTCTCGATCAGGTCGAGGGCGGCGCTCGGGTCCCACTTGGGCATGAGCACCGACCGCATGCCGGCCGCGCCCGGGAGCAGCACGCCGTTGAGCAGGCCGGAGATGTGGGCGAGGGGAGCGGGCATCAGCACGACGTCGCCCCGGTGCAGCCCGTGGGCCCGCGCCATGAGGCGCGCCTTGTAGGCCAGGCCGCGATGGGTGTGGAGCACGGCCTTGGGCTGGCCGGTCGAGCCCGACGTGAACAGGACGACCGCGAAGTCGCTCGGCTGCACCGCGGCCGGTACGGCCTTCACCACCTCCGCGTCCTCGCCGAGGCGGCGGACGTCGTTGCGATCGGCGAGGAACAGCGCAGGGTCGACGGCCGACAGCATGCCGTCGACCTCGGTGCTGCCGGCCTGGTGGTGCACAGGGGCGGCCACGGCTCCCAACCGCCAGCAGGCGCGGTAGAGCATGGCGGCCTCGATGACGTTGGGGAGCTGCCAGGCGACGACGTCGCGCCGCTTCACGCCCGCGGCCCGGAGGCCGCCGGCCAACTCGGCCACTCGCTGCTCCAGCTCCCTGCCGCTGAGCCGCACCTTGCCCTCGACGAGCACGGCCGCGGGCGTGGACCTGGCCAGCACCGCGTCGAGGGGCGGCACGTCCCACGGGCCGCCCGCGCGGCGGTACTCCTTGGCGCGGGCGGGCACGAAGCTCGTACGCATGGCTGGCTAGTCTCGCCCGGCGATGCCCTTGGAGCCAGGATCGGTGCTGCTCGACGGGCGGGTCGCCGTCGTGACGGGGGCGGCCCAGGGCATCGGCCGGGCCATCGCCGAGGCGTTCGCCGCCTTCGGTGCGTCGGTGGCCGCGTGCGACCGGGACGCTCCGGGACTCGCTTCCCTCGACGTGCCGGTGAAAGAGGTGCTCGACGTGCGCGACGGCGACGGGGTCGCCCGCTGGGTCGGCGGGATGGACCGGGTCGACGTGCTCGTCAACAACGCGGGCGGCACGTTCCGCTCGCCCTTCCTCGACGTCGGGCTGAAGGGCCAGGCCGCCCTTGTCGACGAGAACTTCACCAGCGTCACCCACTTCGTGCGGGCCTGCGCGCCGTTGATGCGCGACGGCGGCTCGATCATCAACGTCACGTCCATCGAGGCGCACCGGGCCGGGCCCGGCTTCGCGATCTACTCGGCGATGAAGGCCGCGGTGGAGAACCTCACCAAGAGCCTTGCGTTGGAGCTGGGCGAGCGCCGCATCCGCGTCAACTGCATCGCCCCCGACGACATCCCCACGCCTGGCGTGGGCCCGCTCGCGGTCAAGACCCCCCTGCCCAACCAGGGCCACGTCGACGACGTCGCGGGCGCCGCCCTCTTCCTCGCCGGCGACCTCTCCCGCTTCGTGACGGGCACCACCATCCACGTCGACGGCGGCAACTGGGCCGCCGCCGGCTGGCACCGCACCGCCGACGGCACCTTCACCCCCCTCTGATCCCAGCCCACCCACCCAGCGAACTCGTGGCGAGTTCGCTCAGGCGTCAGGACAAATCGGCCAGGAGGAGGTCGGGGCGGGCGGCGAAGTCGCGGGCGGTGCCCGTCATGCGGGCGGCGCGGGCTGCGATGTCGGGCTGCATGGTGAAGCAGGCGCCGGGGAGGAGCTCGGCGAGCGGTCTGGCGTCGACCATCACGTCGAGGTCGCGGCCGCGCGCCCGGGCGATGTCCCACGCCCTGCGCAGGACGATGGCGGCCTCGGCCATCTCCGGGTCGAGGGTGTCGTCGGCCCATCGCACGAACCCCCCGGTGAGCGAGATGCCGGCGAACGGGGGCGTGCCGTCGACGACGGTGCGCTTCTCCACATCCCAGTCGAGCACCGCCTCACCGTCCCGCCAGAGCACGGGCCGCGTGCGTCGCTCAACCGCCTCGGGGACGTACGCGTCGTAGCGGCGCGTCTTGCGCCCTGCCAGCGCGTGGGTCGAGCACAGCCCGGCCAGGTCGAACAGATGGGTGCAGTTCTGCTTCGGGTCGTCATGCTGCGCGACCGCGGTACATCGGTCCGCCAGCGGAGTGCCGACGAGTGCGCGCAGCCGGGCCTCGGCCTCGGGGCACGTCGCCCACGGGTAGCGGATGGCCTCGCCGTCGAGGCCGGTGATCACCGTGCCGTCGTGGGAGAAGGTGAGGCGGAAGCGGTGGAAGTCGTCCTCGAGGTCGGCGACGACGGTGCGGCCGTCAGGAGCGCGCAGCTCGATGCGGCGCCGGTACCCCGGCGGCGCAGGGTCGTCGGGGCCCAGAACGGCTTCCATCGACTAATGATGGCGCAGTGGAAGAAGACGACGTTGCCGCCGTGCTCGCCCCCCGTCACGACGTCCCCCCGGGCGGGCGCAGCGGATTCACCATGGTCGACGACCGCCAGGTCCACTACCTGGAGTGGGGCGCGGTGGGCGGCCCGCCCGTCGTCTGCCTGCACGGCGGCGGCCAGACGGCCTACATGTACGAGGAGCTGGGCCGGGCCCTGAGCGCCGATCACTACGTGCTGGCGCCCGACCTGCCCGGCCACGGCGATAGCGATCCCATGGAGGAGTTCGGCCGCCAGCACCTGGCCGACAGCGTGCAGCCGCTCCTCGCCACCTTCGGCATCGGGCGCCGGGTGCTGATCGGCGCGTCGCTCGGCGGCATGACGAGCATCACGTACACGGCCGCCCATCCCGACGAGGTGGCCGGCGTCGTCCTCATCGACGTGGGCCACCGGCTGGAGGAGGAGGGCGTTCGCAAGATCATCGGGTTCATGCAGGCCCACGACTCGTTCGCGTCGCTGGAAGAAGCCGCGGCGCAGATCTCCGCCTACCTCCCGCACCGCAAGGAGGTGCGGCCCGAGAGCCTGTCCCGCAACCTGCGTCAGCGACCCGACGGCCGGTGGGTGTGGAAGCACTCGCTGGGCCAGCGCATCAAGCTGCAGGACGGCGACGCCAGGAACTGGCGCACCATCCTCGAGGGGCTGGAGGCGGAGGCGGCGTCGCTGCGCTGCCCGGTGCTCGTGCTCCGGGGCGCCATGAGCGACGTGCTCTCGGGCGAGGGCGCCGAAGAGGTGGCGGCCGTCATTCCCAACGCGCGCCTGGAGACGGTTGACAAGGCCGGCCACCTCGCCGCGGGCGACAACCCGGCGTCGACGGTGTCGCTCGTGCGCGGCTTCCTCACCGAGATCGGTTGGTAGACCGCGTGCTGGACCTGGGACTGGCGGGCAAGCGTGCCCTCGTCGCGGGCGCGGGCCAGGGCATCGGCCGGGCGTGCGCGCTGGCGCTCCACGAAGCGGGCGCCAGGGTCGCGTGCGTCGACAACGACGAAGGCCGGGCCGCGTCGGTCGCCGAGGAGGTCGGCGGGCTCCCGTTGGTCATCGACGTTCGGAAGCGTGACGACGTGGAGCGGGCGGTGGCGACGACCGTCACTGAGCTCGGTGGAATCGACGTGTGCATCGACATCATCGGCGAGGCTCGCTGGGGTCCGGTGCTCGAGGCCACCGACGACGACTGGGACGCGACGTTCGACCTCGTCCTGCGGCACGTGTTCCTCTTCGGACAGGCCGCGGGCCGGGCCATGGTCGACGCGGGGGCGGGCGGCGCCTTCGTCGCGGTCGCTTCGGTGAGTGGGCTCACCGGCGCGCCGGGGCACGGTCCATACGGCGCGGCCAAGGCCGGACTCATGGCCTTGGTGAAGACGCTCGCCCTCGAGCTGGCCGCGTCGGGCGTTCGCGTCAACGCGGTCGCGCCCGGTGCGGTGCTCACGCCCCGCATCCTCGAGCGCACGTCGGCCGAACGGCTGGCGGCGGGGGCCAAGGCCATCCCCCTCGGGCGCCAGGCCGAGCCCGAGGAGATCGCCAAGGCCATCACCTTCCTCGCATCCGACCTGGCCAGCTACATCACCGGCCAGACCCTCGTCGTCGACGGCGGCGCGACGGCCCAGTTCCCACTGTCCCTCAGGGCATGATCTCCTGATGCGCGACGTCCCCGACCAGCCGCTGCAGCCTTGGAAGCCGCCGAGCTACACCGTCGACGTCGACGGCAAGGTGGAGGGTGCGCGCGCCGGCGAGGTCAACAACTGGGGTCGGTGGGGTGACCACGACCAGCGGGGCACCGCCAACCTGCTGACGCCGGAGCGGGTGGCAGAGGCGGCCGCGCTGGTGAGGACGGGCAAGCGGTTCTCCCTCGGCCTTCCCATCGGCGGGCTGCCAACACCCGGCTACCGGTCCGAGCCGCTGCACCTGTTCGAGTCGACGACGGGCGACAAGGTGCTCGGCGAGCAGGGCCTGCAGTACAGCGACGACTACCTGGTCCTCAACCTGCAGGCCACCACCCAGATCGACGCCCTGTCGCACTTCGGCGCGGGTGGTCGCTTGTACAACGGCTACTGGGCCGGCGTGGTCACGTCGCACAGCGGGGCCAAGCGTCTCGGTGTGCACCACCTCGCCGACGGCATCGTGGGACGGGGCGTGCTGCTCGACGTGGCCCGTCAGCAGGGGAGCGACCGACTCGAGCCCGGCTTCGTCATCGGTCCCGACGAGCTCGACGCCGCGGCCGCCGGGCAGGGGGTCGATGTGCGGGCCGGCGACGTGCTCATGGTGCGAACCGGCTGGCTCGGCTGGTGGATCGACGAGGCCGGCGCCGGCGAGCGCCACGGCTACGGCGACCTGCCCGGCGTGTCGCCCCGGTGCGTACCGTGGCTGGCCGAGCGCGACGTGGCCTTCCTCGCCACCGACACGCTCGCCGTCGAGGTCGTTCCGCCCGAGAAGGGCGCGGCCCCGATGGCGCTGCACGTGGGCGCGCTGCGCGACCTGGGCCTCCTCCTCGGCGAGCTGTTCGACCTCGACGCCCTCGCGGCGGACTGCGCGGCCGACGGCGTCTACGAATGCTTCGTCGTCGCCGCGCCGCTGCCCGTCGTCAACGGCGTCGGCAGCCCCCTCAACCCCATCGCCATCAAGTAGCGGGCAGGCCGGACGCGAGGTCGGCGCCGTGCTGCTCCCGAAACTCGCGGAGGGAACGGCCGGTGACGGTCGACGGGGCAACGGCCCGGGCCGTCGCCGAGCGGCGCAGCCCGAACAGGGGCGCCAGCTCGCCGAAGTACTTGCCGGGCCCGAGCCGCACCATGACCTCCTCGCCCCCACCGGCGAGCTCGCGGAAGATCTCGATCTCGCCCGACTCGATCACGTACACGAGCTCGCCGGCATCGCCCTGCCGGAACACGACTTCGCCAGGCGCGAGGGTGAGGTGCTCGGTGGCGGCCGCGTCGCCTGCGGCGCGCGGCGTCAGTTCGACGATGCGGTCGGCCAACGGCAGCAGGCGCTCGTCGTGGGTCGCGATGAGCACGAGGCGACCCGGGCCCGCCAGCTCGCGGAGGAGGCGAAGGATCCCCTCGACCTGGATGTAGTCGAGATGGGCGGTGGGCTCGTCGGCCAACAGCATGGGTGGGTCATGGGCCAATGCGCGCGCGATGGCGACGCGCTGCTGCTGGCCGCCCGACAGGTCGCCGGGCCGGTGGTGGGCCCGGTCGGTGAGACCCACCTGCTCGAGGATGGCGGCGGCCCGCGCCGCCGCCGGTCTCCCCTTGACGCCGGCCGCCCACAGCGGCGCGGCCACGTTCTCCACCGCGGGCAGGCTCGGCACCAGGTTGAAGGCCTGGAACACGACGCCCACGGCGGAGCGGCGGTAGGCCGTCTGGGCCGCGCCGCGGAGGCCGGTGACCTCCTCGCCCCGGAAGCGGATCGATCCTGACGCGGGGGTGAGGAGCCCGGCGACGGCCGACAGCAGGGTGGTCTTGCCCGACCCGCTGGCGCCGAGGAGGAGCACGAGCTCGCCTTCGTCGACCCGCAGGTCGAAGCCCTGGATGGGGCGCACCGCGTACCCGCCGCTCGAGTACTCGATGGTGAGCTGCTCGATCTCGAGCACTAGGACCCTCCGAAGGCGAGGGCAGGGTCGACGCCCACCGCCCGACGCAGGCCGGCCAGGCTCGACAGGAAGCCGATGACGAGGGCGATGCCCGCCAGCTGCACCACGTCGATGGGAGCGAACTCGACGGCGAAGGCCATCCCGGGCGCGAGGAGCCGCGACAGCACGATGGCCACCAGCACCGCGCCGACCGACAGGATGATGGCCTGCATGGCGAGACCGAGGAAGAGCGACCTCGTCGCCGCGCCGGTTGCCTTGAGCACCGCGAAGTCACGGACGCGCTCCAGCGCCGAGAGGTAGATGATCGAGCCGATGATCCCCGTGGCGACGAGCCACAGCAGCACGTTGATGAACCCGATGGTCGAGCTGCCATTGGCCAGCGGGCGCTTGAGGTCCTTCTCCACTGCGTCAGGCAAATGGAGGTCGAGCCCGGGCGGCGCCTCCTCGGGGACGCCGCGGGTGGCGATGCTCATGGCGATGGGCAGCCCCGCGAAGGCAACCTGCTGGGTGTCCTCGATCGGCGTGAAGATGGTGGGGATGCCGTAGAAGAAGGTCACGCCGGTGGCGATGCCCACCACCCGGACGGGATGTCCCGACAGGTCGACGTTGCTCCCCAGTTTCAGGCCCAGCTTCTTGTCGGCGACCGCCTCGCCCAACGCGTCGGGCACACGGCCCTCGACCACTCGCGGCTCGCCGATGCCGCCGATGCGGTAGCCGATGAGGTTGATGTCCTTTACGGTGCCGAGGAGGGCAGTGGTGTGGAGCAGGATCAGAGGATCGGCCCGGCGGACGCCCGGGAGATCAGCGACCTCGTCCGCCTTCTCGGCCTCGATGGCGGTCGTGGTGGTGAAGGGGCCAGCCGTGCCCTCGGCCACCAGCCACGCGTCAGCGCCGATGGCGTCGAGGATGTGCCGGGCCTCGCCCTTGATGCCGCGGCTGGTTGCGGCCATGAGGAGCGTGAGTGAGAACACCAGCCCAGTGGCGAGGAGCGCGATGAGGAACCGCCGCCTCCGCCATTGCAGGTCTCTGAACGCGATCCGCCACACGCGCGCAAGTGTCTACTTGAAGCGGGGGATGACTTCTTCGCCGAACATGCGGATGCTCTCCATGACGTCGGTGTGCGGGATGGTGCCGACCTGCACGATCCCGAGGAACTGGTCGGCGCCCTGGGCCTGGTACTGCTTCACGATCTCGGTGCACGTGTCGGGATCACCCGCGCAGATGACGGCCCGGTCGACGAGGTTGGCGATGAGCTTCTCCCGCACCTGCTCCTCGTAGAAGAACTTGGAGTCCTCGGCCCGCTTGCGGTAGTCGCGGTAGCCCTCGTAGGCGGCGATCTCGCCGAAGTACTCGAACAGCTTGCCGAAATACCAGATGGCGGCCTCGCCGCCGCGGTGACGCGCCGCTGCGTCGTCCTGCCCGCAGTGCAGCACGGTGAAGGCGGCCACCTGCTCGTTGACGAACGAGCCGATGGGTTCGGGGTTCTTGATCGCTTCGCGGTACGAGCCGATGGTCTTGGCCAGCTCGCCCGGCTCGCCGACGGTGAAGCACAGGACGCCGAGGCCGTACTTGCCGGCCGTCTCGAAGCTGGGCGGGCTCGTGCACGCCATCCACATCGGGGGGTGGGGCTTCTGCAGGGGCTTGGGCACGACGACGCGCGGCGGCATCTTCACGTACTTGCCCTCGAAGCCGGGGAAGGTGTGCTCGGTCCACATCTTCGGCAGCATGCGGACGGCTTCGTCCCACATGGGCTTGGAGTCGTCGGGGCTGATGTCGAAGCCGCCCAGCTCCTCCATGGTGATCGACCGGCCCGTGCCCACGTCGAGCCGGCCGTTGGTGTAGATGTCCAGGGTGGCCGTGCGCTCGGCGATGCGGGCCGGGTGGTTGAACGGGATGGGCATGAGGCACACGCCGTGACCGATGCGGATGGTGGACGTGTGCTGGGCGACCGTCGCCAGGAAGATCTCGGGCGCCGAGCTGTGGCTGAAGCCTTCGAGGAAGTGGTGCTCGACGGCCCACACGTAGTCGAACCCGACCTGCTCGGCGAGCTTCGTCTGCTCGATGGCCTGCCAGAAGATGTCGTACTCGCTGGCGCCCATCTCCGCCGGCATCTCCATCTCGTACAGCAGCCCGAACTTCATCCGCGCCTCCTCGGGTCCGACGATCGGTCAGCGTACGTCTACTAAGACTGCATGCATGATGCGGCGACGGAGCACACGATTGCCTCTGGCCTGCCTGGCTGTCGTGCTCTGCGCGGTCGGCACGGTGGGGTGCAAGGCCGAGGGCGGCAAGGACCGCTCACCCGCCCGGGCGACCGGCAACAGGACGACGACCACGGCCCGGGCCGCGCTCGAGGCCTACTGCTCGGCCGCCCTCGGCTTCGCGACAGTCGAGCCGCCCGAGATCGACGACGCCGCGTCCGAAGCCGAGCAGACCACCCAGCTCCAGCAGTACGCGTCAGCGACGCTGAAGCCGGCGGCTGACGATCTGGCCACCGACGCCCCTGACGAGATCACCTCTGACGTCAACGTCGTGGTGGCGGCCGTCGACGAGATGGCCACCAGTGGCGACCCGGCTGCGTACGACAACGACACCGTTGAGCTGGCTCGAGGGCGACTGCACCGCTTCGAGCTCGAGCACTGCGACCTGGCCACCGAGACCGTCACCATGGCCGACTTCAGCTTCTCGGCGATCGACGGTGTCAAGGCCGGTTCCGTGAGCTTTGACGCGAGCAACGACGGTGAGGAGTACCACGAGCTCGCCATCATCGCCAAGCGGCCGAGCACGACTCTGAGCTTCGACCAGATCCTCGCCCTCGACGACGCGGCCACCCAGCAACGCCACGCCACTTACGTCGGGGGTATCGAACCGGTCGCGCCGGGCGACACGGGGTTCACGGTCGTCGACCTGCGGGCCGGCGATTACCTCGTCGCCTGCTTCCTGCCGGTGGGTTCCACGCCGGAGCAGTTCGAGAGCGACAGCGAGCCCAGTGGCGACCCCCACACCGCTCGGGGCATGAAGCGGGAGTTCAAAGTCAGCTAGGCGCGCCGTCTTCGTCACGATCTGGGCGGTATCGTCTGGTCAGGCGGAAGTTGGGGGCGCGGTGCAACAACCAAAGACGCAGTACGCAGACAGCCACGGTGTGAGCATCGCGTACCAGGTGATCGGCGACGGTCCCTTCGATCTCGTGCTCGTGCCGGGATTCGTGTCCAATGTCGAGACCCTGTGGGCCGAGCCCATCTTCTACCGGCTGATCTCGAACCTCACCCGCTTCTGCCGGGTGATCACCTTCGACAAGCGCGGCACGGGTTGCTCCGATCCCGTTGCCGGCGCCCCCAGTGTCGACGAGCGCATGGACGACGTCCGCGCCGTGATGGACGCAGCCGGCGTCGAGCGCGCCGTCATCAACGGGATCTCCGAGGGTGGCCCGATTGCCATCCTGTTCGCCGCGACCTATCCAGAACGCACGCAGGGATTGGTCCTCTACGGCACCTTTCCCAAGGTCGACGCGGCGGGCGAGCCCGACCTCGATCGTCGTGGGGTCGAGATGGTCGGTGACTTTCTGTCCTCATGGGGCGAAGGGAACACGCTCGAGGTGTTCGCGCCCGACCTGGCCCATGACGCGATGCAGCGCCGGATGTGGGGCGTCTGGGAACGCACCGGCGCCAGCCCGGGCATGGCGCGGGCCCTGTACGAGGCGCTGCGGACATGGGACGTCCGCTCCGTGCTGCCGTCGGTGAATGTGCCGACGCTGGTACTGCACCGCACGGGCGACTTCGTGCCGGTCGAGGGCGGCCGGTATCTGGCCGAGCACATCCCCGGCGCCAAGATGATCGAGTTCCCGGGCCGCAACCACGTCGTGTTCGAGTCCGAGATCATCGACGGCATGGGCGGTGCGATCGAGGAGTTCGTCCTCGGCAGCCGGCACGCGGCGGAAACCGAGCGCGTCCTCAAGACCGTGCTCTTCACCGACATCGTGGGGTCCACCGAACGCGCCGCCACCGAGGGCGACAGGCGGTGGCGCTCGATTCTCGGCGACCACGATGTGATGGTGCGGCACGCGCTCGAGCGGCATCGCGGGACGGAGGTGAAGTCGCTCGGCGACGGGTTCCTCGCCACCTTCGACGCCCCCGCGCGAGCAGTGCAGTGCGCCCGCCAGCTGACGCACGACGTGGGCTCGCTGGGCATCGCCATCCGATCGGGCGTGCACACGGGCGAATGCGAGATCCTGGGAGCCGACATCGGCGGCCTCGCGGTGCACCTGGCGGCGCGGGTGGCCGCCTTGGCCGGGCCTGGTGAGGTCCTGGCCAGCAGCACCGTGCGCGAGCTCGTCGTCGGCTCACAGCTGCGCTTCGAGGACCGGGGACGACACCAGCTCAAGGGCGTCCCGGGGGAGTGGCAGCTCTTCGCCGCGGTCGAGGAAACCGCCCCGACCGCGCCGCCGGTGGTGCTTCCCACGACCACGCCGGCGACGGGATTCAGCGATCGGGCCATGGACGCCATGGCGATGAAGACTCCCCGGCTGGCCCGGGCCGGCGCCCGGCTCTCTCGACGGGTGGCCGCGGCCCGGCGCTAGAGGTTCTTGTCGACGTGGGCGTGGCGAGCCGCTCGGCTCGACTCGGTGGCCCAGAGCGCAGAGATGGCCAGGTCCTCCTCGACGGTGGCGGCGTCGATGCGCTCGAGGGCGTCGCCGACCAGGCGGGTCTTGGCGTTGGCGTGGACCTCGGCCGGATGAGTCGCGAGGCGGGTCGCGAGCGCCATCGCCTCGGCTTCGAGGTCGGCCGCCGGAACGATCCGGTCGGCGAGGCCGAGCCGTATCGCCTCCCGGGCCCTGTGCAGCCCGGCGCCGAGCATGAGCTCGGTGAGGAGCTGGTTCGGAAGTCGGCAGCGCATGATCTCCATGGCCGCAACGGGCCAGGCCGCGCCGATGGAGACCTCGTTCACGCCGACGGTGTAGTCGCCGTCGGCGGCCAGGCGGTGGTCGCAGGCCATGGCAAACACGAACCCGCCGGCGACGCAGTGACCGTTGATCATGGCGACCGTCGGCTTCGGGATGCCGAGCAGACGACGGTTGGCCGCCTTGTACTGCACGGCCGCCCGCTCGACGTCGTCGCCCGCCTGGCGCTCGGCCTTGAGGTCGAAGCCCCCGGAGAAGAAGCGACCGGCCCCGGTCAACACGATGGCGCGGACCGCGTCGTCGTACTCGGCCTCCGCCAGCGCGGCGTCGAGCTCGACCAGCAGCTCGCCGTTGATGGCGTTGGCGGGGGGCCGGTCCAAGGTCAGGACGCGGACACCGCCCGCGCGGTCGTCTGTGCGCACGACGGTCATGACCAATGCCTACTCTTCGGGCGTGGGTCTGCGCATCGAGGTGAACCGGGAGCGGTGCATGGCGTCGGGCAACTGCTCGATGTGGGCGCCGGGCACGTTCGACCACGACGAGGAGGGCATCGCCATCGTCGTCGACCCGGAGGGCGACCCGGAGGAGACGGTCCAGCTCGCAGCCAACAACTGCCCGGTGAGCGCTATTACCGTCACGTCGACCTGACGACCCGTCAGGTCATTCGTTAGAGTCCGAGCATGGCCAGCGAACGCAGCGCAGCAAGCGAGCAAGTGTGATGGCACTCCTGTACTTCGACGACGTCAAGGAGGGCGACACCGCCCCCGAGCTGCGACACGAGCTCACCCGCACCGACCTCGTCATGTACGCCGGCGCGTCCGGCGACTACAACCCAATGCACCACGACGACACCAAGGCGGCCAAGGCAGGCCTGCCGAGCGTCTTCGGGCACGGCATGTTCTCGGCTGGGCTGCTGGCCACGTCGCTCACCAACTATGTCGGCATCGGCAACCTGCGTCGGTTCCAGGTCCGCTTCGCCAAGCAGACGTGGCCCGGCGAGGTGCTGGTGAGCCGCAACGTCGTCACCGGCAAGCGCGATGAGAACGGCGAGTCCCTCGTCGAGTTCGAATGCGAGCTCATCAACGAAGAGGGCGAGGTCAAGGTGGCGGGCTCGGCCACCGCCGCGTTGCCTGCTCGGCCTTGAGCAACCTCCCCACGCCCGACCCGGAGACGCAGCCCTACTGGGACGCGGCCAAGGAGGGCAAGCTCCTGATCCGCAGGTGCAACGCGTGCAAGCGGGCCTACTTCTACCCGCGCGACTTCTGCCCGCACTGCTGGAGTGAGGACGTCTCGTGGGAGCAGGCCAGCGGGCGGGCCACCCTCTACACGTGGTCGGTGGTGCGGCGGAACGACCTGCCGCCGTGGGGCGAGCGTGTGCCGTATGTCGCGGCCATCGTCGACCTCGAGGAGGGGCCGCGGATGATGACGAACGTGGAGGGGGCCGAGCTCGACGAGCTCGCCATCGGCATGCGCCTCGTCGTCGACTTCCGGCCCGAGACCGACGACATCACCGCACCGATCTTCCGGCCAGCGTGATCGCATGAGCGAGCGTGCGAGCGAATCATGGGCATGGAGCTGGACACCCATCGAGCTGGCGAGATGGTGGTCCAGTGGCTGATCAGCCGTTCCGCGTCCTACCGCGGCTGGACGACACCAACACCTTCTTCTGGACCAGCGGCAAGGACGGCAAGCTCCGCTTTCTGCGCTGCCAGGATGACGGCACCTACATCCATCCGCCCTCGCCGTTGTGCCCGGTGTGCCTCGGCCGCAGGCTCGAGCCCGAGGCGGTATCGGGGCGGGCGACGGTAGCGACGTTCACGATCAACCATCAGCCCTGGTACCCGGGCCTCGACCCGCCGTATGCCATCGCCATCGTGGAGATCGAAGAGCAGCCGTCGGTGCGGCTGATGACCAACATCATCGGGTGCCCTCCCGACGAGGTGCGCATCGGCATGCCTGTTCGCGTTGTCTTCGAGGAGTACGGCGGCGACACCTGGTTGCCGTTCTTCGAACCGGCGGGGGACTGAGGTGGACGCCGTTGTCAGCGGCATCGGCCAGTCCGCGGTCGGCCGCCGTCTCAACATCGACCCGATGGCGCTCACAGTCGACGCCTGTCTCGAAGCCATCGCCGACGCGGGGCTGACGCGTGACGACATCGACGGCCTCGCGACGTATCCGGGGAACATGGACACGCCGCCGGGATTCTCGGGCGGTGGCATCACCGAGGTGCAGGACGCATTGCGGCTCAACCTCAACTGGTTCACCGGTGGCATGGAGCTGCCCGGTCAGCTCGGCTCGGTCATCAATGCGTGCCTGGCGGTCGCCCAGGGCCTGTGCAATCACGTCCTGTGCTTCCGCACGGTGTGGGAGGCCACCGCCCAGGGGGAGAAGGGGCGGGCGTCGGCCATGCCCGGTATGCGCGGCGGCGGTGGTGGCAGCGGCGTGCGCATGGGCAACTTCATGCAGTGGACGCTGCCGTGGGGTGCGCCGTCGGCCGCCAACTGGATCGCCATGTACGCCCAGCGCCACTTCCACGAGTTCGGCACCACGCGGGAGCAGCTGGGCCAGATCGCGGTGAACGGGCGCCGCAACGCCGAGGTCAATCCGAAGGCCGTCTACCGAGAGCCGATGACGCTCGACGACTACTTGAACATCCGCATGATCTCCGAGCCGCTGTGCCTCTACGACTGCGACGTGCCCGCCGACGGCAGCACCGCGGTGATCATCTCGCGAGCGGGGACGGTGCCCGGCGTTCGGGTCGAGTCGACGGGATCGGCCATCAAGGGCCGCCCGTCCTGGGACCAGTTCGACGACCTCACCACCATGGCCGCTCGCGATGCGGGCGCCTCACTCTGGGACCACACCGACCTCACCCCCGCCGACGTCGACGTGGTCGAGCTGTATGACGGGTTCAGCTTCCTCGCCCTGACGTGGCTCGAGTCCCTCGGCTTCTGCGCCAAGGGTGAGGGTGGGCCCTTCATCGAGGGCGGCCACCGCATCGCGCGTGACGGCGAGCTGCCGCTGAACACCCACGGCGGCCAGCTGTCGGCTGGCCGCCTTCACGGCTACGGCTTCCTGCACGAAGCCGTCGTCCAGCTCCGCGGCCAGGGCGGCGATCGCCAGGTCCCCAACAACCCCGAAGTCGCCGTCGCCGCCGCCGGCGGCGGTCCGTTGGCCGGCTGCCTGCTCCTGACCAAGAGCTGACGACTTTTCTGCAATTCGGGGCGTGATACGCCCCGAATTGCAGAAAAGTCGGTCAGGGGAGCAGGTCGGCGAGCGCGTCGAGGTGGGCGTCGGCGGTGCCCATGGTCTGGGCGAGCGTGAGGAGGCGTTTGGCGTAGCGGTGGACGTCGCTCTCCCACGTGTAGCCCACGCCGCCGTGGACCTGGATGGCGTCGAAGCCGACCTGAGGGAGGTCAGCGGACGCGAAGGCCTGAGCCATGGCGACGGCCCGGCGTCGCTCGGCCGGGTCGCCGGCGTCGCACGCCCACAGCGCGTACCAGGCGCCGCCCCTGGCCTGTTCCACCGTGCGCAGCATGTCGGCGCAGATGTGCTGCACGGCCTGGAACGACCCGATGGGCTTGTCGAACTGCACGCGCTGCTTGGCGTAGGTGACGGTCATCTCGAGGAGCCGCTCGGCTGCGCCCACGCCGTCGGCGACCCAGGCCGCGAGAGTGCGGTCATGGGCCAGGGCCACGTCGGCGCCGTCGAGGGGGCGACCGGTGCCGGTGACGGTCACGCGGCCCCACTGCCGTGACGGGTCGATCGTCTCGACCGGCTCGGCGGTGAAGTCCTCCACCGCCGACGCGCGATCACCGTCGACGACGACGAGCACCTCGGCGCCGCACGCGTCGGGCACCAGGTCGAGCCCGTCGAAGGCGACAGCCGCGGGGCGGGCACCGAGATCGGGAACCAGCGACGCGGCCGCGACCGCGGTGGACAGCCAGGGGCCGGCGTAGAGCCCTCGACCCGTTTCCATGGCGATGGTGCCGGCGTCGACCATGGAGCCTCCGTCGGGCAGCAGGCTCACCACCCCGAGGTCGACCAAGCCGCTCCATTCGCCGTCGTCGGCGAGGAAGCGGCGCACCGTCTGCTGGAGCAGCTGCTGGTCGGACGTGAGCTCGAGGTCCATGGGCGAACCGTGAGTATGGTCGCGGCCGATGCGACTGCGGTACGACGAGGCCGACGAGGCGTTCCGGGACGAGCTGATCGAGTGGCTGGCGGACAATGCTCCGACCGACGAGGAGCTGGGGTCGGCCAAGCACTCGAGCGCCGACATCCCGCCGTGGGCCAAGGCCTGGCAGCGCCGGTTGTTCGATGCCGGGTACCTCGTTCCGGGCTGGCCGCCGGACCTGGGCGGGCGCAACTCGGGCCCCACCCAGCAGATGATCTACTTCGAGGAGCTGGCCCGGCGCGACCTGCCCCGCACCACGAATCCGCAAGGCCTCGGCATCGCGGCACCGTCGATCCTCGACTACGGCACGTCGGAGCAGAAAGAGCTCTACGCCATGCCGACCCTGCGGGCCGAGATCGCCTGGTGCATCGGCATGAGCGAGCCGGGCGCGGGCAGCGACCTGGCCGGACTGTCGACGCGGGCCATCGTCGACGGCGACACGTTCGTCGTCAACGGCCAGAAGGTCTGGACGTCGGGCGCCCATCACGCCGACTGGTGCATCTGTTACGTACGCACCGACCCCGACGTCCCCAAGCACAAGGGCATCAGCGCCCTCATCATCGACATGAAGTCGCCGGGCATCGCCTGCCGGCCCCTGCCCGAGCTCACCGATCCGCAGTACGCGGACTTCAACGAGGTCTTCTTCACCGACGTCGTCGTGCCGCGTGAGCAACTGCTCGGCGAGCTCAACGGGGGGTGGGCGATCACCCAGGGATCGCTCGCTCACGAGCGGGCCATGCTCTGGGTGCAGAACGCCCAGAACCTGTCCCGGGCCGCGACCGCCCTGGTGGCCATGGCCAAGCAGCGTGGGGCCGATGCACGCACACGGGACGCAGTCGCTGCGCTCTGGCTCGACTCCGAGGCCATGATGCTCATGGGCTATCGAGGGTTCGCCAAGTACGCCCAGGGCAAGTCGGCGCCGGAGCACTCCATCCTCAAGCTGTTCGGCAGCGAGACGCAACGGCGCATGGCCCTCACCGGCGGGGAGATGCTCGGGGCCGATGCCGTCGACCAGGGCATCCCGGGGCCGACGGTGCTGCGGACCGGCTCATGGTTCGACTTCTACCTGCGGGCGTTCGGGTCGACCATCGCGGGTGGCACCAGCGAGATCCAGCGCAACATCATCGCCGAGCGGGTGCTGGGGCTTCCGCGCAAGTGAAGTCGTTCGCGGGCCGCCGGGCGGTGGTCACCGGCGCCTCGTCCGGCATCGGTCGCCGCATCGCTCTCGACCTGGCCGCGGCGGGCGCCACCGTCACGGGTATCGCCCGCCGTCCCTGCGACGGGGTGGCGTCCGTGGCCTGTGACGTGAGCGACGTCGTGGCATACGAGAGAGCGCTGGCCGAGCTGGAGCCGGTGGACGTGCTCGTGCAGGCCGCGGGCACCGAGGAGCGGGTGTCGGCCCTCGACGGCGATCTCGAGGTGTATCGACACACGTTCGAGGTGAACGTCTTCGCAGCCATGGCCGGCACCCTCGCAGTGCTGCCGGGCATGGTCGACCGGGGCTGGGGCGTCGTCGTCAACGTGTCGTCGGACAGCGGCCGGGCGCCGACGGCGGGCACGCCGGCCTACGCGGCGTCGAAGGCGGCGCTGTCCGCCTTCAGCGAGTCGGTCGCGCACGAGGTGCGGCCCAGGGGCGTCCACGTGCATGTCCTGTATCCGGGCTGGATGCCCACCGGGATGGGCCAGCGCGCCGTCGACCAGGGCATGAGCATGCCGCCGCGAGCCGTTCGTCGCACCGCCGAGCAGGTCAGCCGCCTGACCCTCGAGCGCATGGGCGGGCCCGCCATCGACATCAACGCGGCGCGTCTCGCGGTCATGGCACCCGTCGTGCGCAGCCTGAGCCCCCGCATCTACCGGCGCATGGTGGGTTCGCGATGAGGTTCGGCCTGGAGATGGCGCAGCACCGGCTGGAGTGGGACGACCTGGTGGCGCGCTTTCGGTTCGCGGAACAGGCCGGCTTCGACGGCGCCTGGATCTTCGACCACTTCAAGCCGCTCTACGGCGAGGGGCCGGGCCCGTGCATGGAGGCGTGGACGCTGCTCGCCGCGCTGGCCGCGTCGACCGAGCGCATCAGACTCGGCGCGCTGGTGACGGGCATGACCTACCGCCACCCGGCGGTGCTGGCCGCCGAGGTGGTCACGGTCGACCACGTGTCGCGTGGCCGGCTCGAGTTCGGCATCGGTACCGGGTGGTACGAGGAGGAGCATCGCGAGCTCGGCATCGACCTGCCGCCGACGGGGGAGCGGGTCGGTCGCTTCGACGAGGGCCTGGAGGTCATCGTCCGCCTGATGACCGAGGACGACGTCACCTTCGACGGCGACCACTTCCAGCTCCGCGGTGCGACCATCCTGCCCAGGCCGGTGCAGCAGCCGCACCCGCCCGTATGGATCGGCGCCAGCGGACCGCGGATGCTCGGCATCGTCGCCCGCTGCGCCGACGTGTGGCACACGTTCGGCTCGCCCGTCGAGATCGCCACGCTCTCCAAGGTGCTCGACGAGAAGGTGCGAGGAGCGGGTCGCGACCCGTCCGATGTGGCCCGGGCCACGTCGCTTTCCATCGAGGGCTCGTGGGACGACATCCGTCGTGAGGTCGACGCCTACGCCGAGGTTGGTGTGAGCTACCTCGTCGTGGGCTGGCCCAGCGAGGGCCAGAAGCGGGTGGAGGAGTTCGTGGGGAGGTTCCTGTAGTGGTGGTACCGGCACAGCGCGACCTGGAGGAGACGCGGGCGATCCTCGCGCCGTGGCTGGCGGCGCGGTTGGAGGTCCCGTCGGTGGAGGTCGGCGAGATCACGACCCCCTCCCTCACCGGCTTTTCCAGCGAGACGCTGCTCTTCGACGCGACGTGGCGGACACGGGGCGCGTGGCGCACCGAAGGCTTCGTCGTCCGCGTCGCGCCCACCGGCTACCAGATCTTCTTCGAGCCCGAGTTCGAGACCCAGTTCCACGTCATGCGCGCCCTCGCTGCCACTGACGTGCCCGTGCCGCCGACCCACTGGTACGAGGCGGACGAGACGATGCTGGGCGCACCCTTCTTCGCCATGAGCAGGGTCGACGGCAAGGTCCCGAGCGACAACCCGCCCTACACCATGGACGGTTGGCTGCTCGAGACCACACCTGAGGAGCAGTCAGCCGTCTGGTGGGCCGGCATCGACGCCATGGCCGCAATCCACCGTCAGGACTGGCGCGCCCTCGGCCTGGACATGCTCGACAGGCCCGAGCGGGGGAAGGCGGGCATCGGCCAGCAGCTGGCGTACTACCGCGAGTACCTCACGTGGGCATCCCAGGGCCGGCCTCAGCCGACGGCCGAAGCGGGCCTGGCCTGGCTCGAGGCCAACCGTCCTGACGACGAGGACCGTGTCGGTCTCTGTTGGGGCGATGCCCGTATCGGCAACATCATGTTCGCCGAGGGCAGCTGCGCCGCCGTCCTCGACTGGGAGATGGTCACGCTCGGCAACCCGGTGCAGGACCTGAGCTGGTACCTGTTCCTCGACCGCCACCACAGCGAGGGGCTGGACATGCCCCGCCTCCCTGGCTTCGCGTCGCGGGACGAGACGATCGCGCGCTACGAGGAGCTGAGCGGCCGCAGCGCCGAGCACCTCGACTATTACGAGGTCTTCGCCGCGTTCCGCTTCTCGGTGATCATGATCCGGGTCGCGCAGATGATCGTGGAGTACGGCTTCATGGACGCCGACTCCGACATGGAGACGAACAATCCCGTGACCAAGCTGCTGGCCAAGATGCTCGACCTTCCAGCACCCGGAGGACCGGCCTGATGCTCTCGCCCCTCGATGACTACCCGATCCACCAGACGTCCGAGGTCATGCGCCACGTCGCCACCAGCGACCGCAACTTCTACGATCGCTATTACTTCAACCTCGGCCCGTGCGGTGACGACCTGTTCCTGCTCGCGGGACTCGGGCAGTACCCCAACCTGGGCGTGGCCGACGGCTTCGTCGCCGTCATGCGCAACGGCAAGCACCACGTGGTGCGGGCGTCGCGGGAACTCGGTGTCGACCGTATGGACACGACCGTCGGTCCCATCGCCGTCGAGGTGCTCGAGGGACTGAAGCGCCTGCGGGTGACGTGCGAGGGCGGCGAGGGACCCATCGAGCTCGACGCGGTGTTCGAGGGCTCGCACCCAGCACACGAGGAGCCCCGTCACTACCAGCGCCGCAACGAGCGCGTCTTTTTCGACACGATGCGGCTGGCGCAGACGGGCCGCTGGTCGGGCCGGCTCCGCGTCGGCGACGAGGAGTTCGACATCACGCCCGACCGCTGGTGGGGGACGCGCGACCGGTCGTGGGGGATTCGACCAGTCGGCGAGCCCGAGCCGCCCGGCATAGCCGCCGCCGGTGAGCCCCAGGGCTTCTTCTGGATCTACGCCCCATTCCAGTTCGACGACCACTCCATCATCACCATCACCCAGGAGAACACCGACGGGTCGCGCGTGCTGGAGGAGGCGGTGCGGGTGTGGCACGACGGCCGCCCCACCGAGCACCTGGGCCGGCCCGAGTACGACCTCGAGTTCGAGCCGGGCACGCGGTTCGTGCGCCGAGCCACGCTGCACTTCACCGAGCCCGGCGGCCGCGCCCTCGACGTGCACGTGACGCCCACCGTCCCCCTGTGGCTCATGCTCGGCACCGGCTACGGCGGCATGGAGCCCGACTGGCGCCATGGCATGTACCAGGGCCCGCTCAAGGTCGAGACCCGCTCCTATGACATCGAGGCGGAGAAGCCCGACTCCCGCTTCAACCTCATCGACAACCTGGCCAAGTTCGATGCCAACGGCCAGACGGGCTGGGGCCTGTTCGAGCAGGGCACCCTCGGCCCCCACACCCCGAGCGGCTTCACGTCCTGGGAGGACGTGGCGCCCTAGCGGGGGAGGCCCAGTACCCGCTGGGCGACGACGTTCTTGTTGACCTGGGTGGTGCCACCGGCGATGGGCAGGCCGCGCACGTGGAGTTGGTCGTGGCCCCACTCGCCGGTGAGGGCGTCGGGGCCGAGCACGTCGGCGGCGACGGCTGCCACGTGCTGGTGGACGTCGGCCCACACCAGCTTGGTGAGGCTGACCTCGGGCCCGGGCGGGCGGTCATGGGCGGTGGCGGACACGGCCCGGTCGGCCAGCAACTTGAGGTACTCGCCCTCGAGGTAGACGCGGGCCAGTCGACGGCGCAGTACGGGGTCGCGGTCGGCCCCCCGCTGGCGCGCCGCCGCGATGAGGCGGCCGATCTTCTTGCGTAGCGAGAGGTGCAGCGCGGCGACGCCGGCCCGCTCGTGGGTGAGCGTCGTCATGGCGACCCGCCACCCCTCGTTGACGGGGCCGAGCAGCGCGGATGCGGGCACGCGCACGCCGTCGAAGAACATCTCGTTGAACTCGTGCTCGCCGGTGAGGGTGACGAGGGGCCGCACCTCGATGCCGGGCAGCGTCATGTCGACGAGCAGGCAGGAGATGCCCTTGTGCTTCGGCGCGTCGGCATCGGTGCGCACCAGCAGCTCGCACCAGGTGGCGTGATGGGCGAGGGTCGTCCAAACCTTCTGGCCGCTGACGACGAAGTCGTCGCCGTCGCGCACGGCCGACGTGCGCAGCGAAGCCAGGTCGGAGCCCGCGTCGGGCTCGCTGAACCCCTGGCACCAGATGTCGTCGGCCCGCAGCATTCGCAGCAGGAAGCGCTGCTTCTGCTCGTCGGTGCCATAGGTGAGGATGGACGGCCCGATGTTGGCGATGCCGATCGGGTTGAGCGTTGTCGGCGCGTCGGCCCGGCTCAGCTCCTCGGCGAGGACGACCTGCTCGAGGGCGCCCGCGTCCCGTCCGCCGTACTCGCGCGGCCACGCCAGCGCCGCGTACCCAGCGTCGGCCAACGCCGCGTTCCACTCCCGCAGACGCGGCAGCAACCCGGGCTGGTCGATGTGTTGGAGGTGCACGCCCCGGAGGTCGTCCGGCACGTTGGCGTCGAGCCAGTCTCGAACCTCGACGCGGAACGTCTCCGCCTCAGGCGGATACGACCAGTCCAACTAGATGATGACGGAGCGGATGACCTCGCCCGCCTCCATGGCGCGGAAGGCGTCGTTGACCTCGTCGAGCTTGATGCGGCGCGAGACCATCGAGCCCACGTCGAGCCGGCCCGTCTCGATCAGGTCGATGAAGCGCTGGAAGTCGCGCTGCACCTGCGACGTGCCGTACACGCAGCCGAGAAGCCTCTTCTCCTCGTAGAAGAGCTGGAAGGCGGAGAAGGCCACCATCGCGTCCATGCGGGGCATCCCGACGACGACGGCCGTGCCGCCGCGGCGGGCCATGCTGTAGGCCTGGGTGATGGTCTCGGGCAGGCCGATGACCTCGAAGGCGTAGTCCACGCCTCGGCCGCCGGTGAGGGCCTGCACCTGACCCACCGAGTCGCCCTGCGCCGGGTCGACCAGGTCGGTCGCGCCCAGCTGTTCGGCCGTCTTGCGCTTCAGCTCGACGGGGTCGACGGCGATGATGCGGGCCGCACCGGCGATCTTGGCGCCCTGCAGCACGGCCTGGCCCACGCCGCCGCAGCCGATGATGGCGACGCTCGAGCCCGGCTGCACCTGGGCGGTGTTGAGGGCGGCGCCCACACCGGTGGTCACACCGCACCCGATGAGAGCGAGCTGCTCGTCGGGGAGGTCGGTACTGACCTTCACCACCGAGCGCTCGCTCAGCACCATGGCCTCGGCGAAGGTGCCGAGGCCGGTCATGCCCGCGGCCATGGTGCCGTCGGCCCGCTTGGCTCGGGGCACCATGCTCTCGCCCAGCGCCATCTCGCACAGGTTGGTGCGGTCGTGCAAGCAGTACCAGCACGTGCCGCAGGCGAGGACGAACGACGCGATGACGCGGTCGCCCTTCTTCACGGCCGTGACCTCCTTGCCGACCTCCTCGATCGTCCCCGTGCCCTCGTGGCCGAGGATGCAAGGCGGCGGGATGGGCACCCCGCCGTTCTGGACGGTGAGGTCGGAGTGGCACACGCCGCTGGCGTTGACCTTGACGACCACGTCTCGCGGCCCGGGGGGCTGCAGCTCGACGTCCTCGATCGTGAGCGGCTTATTGGCTTCGGTGAAGATGGCGGCCTTCATGGTCGGGACCTTACGACGAGGAACCCGCTGTCCGCCCGTCGAAGAACCCCGTATGCGCCATCGTGTCCTCATTGTCCTGTTGACGGCCGCCGTGCTCTGCGGGCTGGTCGCCCCGGCCGTGCTGGCCGGGAACGACTACTCCGACCAGGCCTACGCCGAGCACGACCTCGACAACACCACCCGCAGCGCGGGCCGGCACATGGCCGACATGACCAGGCCGGAGTGGCACCAGGCCTCCCAGACGGCGACGGCCGAGTCCTACCTCCGGGCCCTCGGGCTGCAGTTCTCCGAGCTCGGCAACGGGCGCATCAAGACCGGCGTCGGCCAGTGGGTCCCGGGCGGGCCTGTCGGCGACCCCGAGGTCTGGAACGCCATCCCGTCCCGCCGCGTGCAGTTCCTCACCCGGACGGGCGCCAAGCTCATGGGCCACATCTGGGGCAGCGAGGGGACCGACACCCGGCCCGGCATCGTGATCACGACAGGATCGATCCAGGCCACCGACGGCATGTACCACTGGATCGCACAGATCCTCGCCCGTGCTGGCTACCAGGTCTTCACCTTCGACGTGCAGGGCCAGGGCGAGAGCGAGGGCTTCGGGCACGCGCCCGGCGACGTCACGCCCACCTTCGACGGCTTCCCGTCCCAGCAGTCGCCCAACTTCGTGGACGGCACGGTCGACGCCCTGCGCTTCTTCCTGTCGACGCCGGCTGCGCCCTACCGGCCGGTGGGGTGGAGCGAGGCGGATGTGGCCGCCGCCGAGGCGGGCCGAGGCCCGAGCGAGCAGATCGACTGGGTGAACCCCGGCTCCGGCACGCTTGACCGCGACACCATCGGTATCGCCGGCCACTCGTTGGGCGCCAGCGCGGTGAGCGTCGTGCAGCAGTGCTCCGACGAGGGCGTCCTGTGGCAGACGGTCGAGGTCTGCCACGGCCAGTCGTATCCCATCCGCACTGTCATCGGCTGGGACTCGCTCAGCGCTGGCGTCACCCCCGTCGTGCCGGGCATGAACCAGCAGGCCGACGGCTACTTCCTCAACCCCACGCCGAGCTCGCAGGCTCCCGAAGCGGTAGCGCACCTGGCCGCCCACGAGAGTTGGGTCGACGCAGGGCTCGACACGTACTCGTTCACCGTGCGCGGTGGCACCCACCTCGAGTGGAGCTACATCCCCATCATCTCCATGGCCACCACCTACGGGCGCCACCAGATCGGGTACTACACGCTGGCCTGGTTCGACCGCTGGCTCCGGCCGACCGAGGCCGAGCGCGCCGCCGCCCTCACCCGTCTGCTCGACGGACCCAGGTCGGAGGGCATCGCCACCGAGGCCCCGTGGCGGGCCAACTACCTCTCGGCTCGGTACCTCTCGGCGTTCTCGCTCGGCGGCAACGAAGTCCGCGACCTGCGCGCCTACGGCGGCGCGTCGCCCGTGGGTGACTGGCCCGGCGCCAACGCCGACCGCCAGGGCCGCATCGCCCCCTAACTGCAGGCGCTCTCGAGGAAATAGGCCACGGAATCCGTGGCCTATTTCCTCGAGACGTGAGGTCTAGAGCTCGCGGCGGACGACCGTCGTGCGTTCGCCCTCGTGCAGGACGGTGAAGCCGTGCTCGGCGTAGAGGGGGAGGGTGCCGCGGTAGGCGGCGCCCGGCCACTGCACGTCGTTGGCGGGGTGGGCCTCGACCGCGGTGACGCCGCTGGCGGGGAAGTGCTCGACGACCGCGGCCAGCATCTTGCGGGCCAGACCGTGGCCCCGATGGGTCGGCGCGACGACGAAGCAGGCCACGACGCCCGTGGTGTCGTCGGCGCCGTCGTCGCGCGCATAGTCGGGGAACTTGCAGCGCGGTGACGCGTTGCACCACGCCACCAATTGGCCGTCGCAGTAGGCGACAGCGCCCTGGGTCTCGCCCGTGCGGATGCGCTCGGCCAGGTCGCTTCGGTTGTCCCGCCAGGACCGATCACCCCAGTCCTCGCCCGCTTCGCCGCCGGGGACGTGATGGGCCATGCAGTAGCACGACGCCCACGCCGGGTTGCCGGCGAAGGCGTCGCGATCGAAGAACGTCAGAACGTCGTCGATCCGGTCGGCCGAGAGCGGGACCACGTTCACCTCACCGATCTCGGACAGGCGCTCGGTGTCGTGCGACAGCACCGGCATGCGCTCGAGGTAGTTGCGCACCTGGCGCTCAGTCAGGCCGTACTGCGGATGGGCCTCGGTGAAGTGGTCGAGCACCACGGTGACGTGCGCATCGAAGTCGTCTGCGGACAACTCGAGAGAACACGTCTCACAGGTCATTGTCGGCATGGCGCTACTTCCCCTTGTAGACGGGCGGCCGCTTCTCCTTGAACGCGGTCGCACCCTCCTTGGCGTCCTCGGTGGTGAAGATGGGCGAGCCGATCTCCAGCTCCTTGGCCAGGGCCTCGACCTCGCCCAGGCCCTCGGTCTCGATGATCGCCCGCTTGATGGCCTTGATCGACAGCGGTGCGTTGGCGGCGATCTTGTCGGCCACCTCGCGCGCCGCGGCCAGGGCGGTGCCGGTGGGGACGACCCGGCCGATGAGCCCGATGCGCTCGGCCTCGGCTGCAGGCCAGTGCTCACCGATGAGGAGGATCTCCATGGCCTTGGTGTAGGGAATCTGGCGGCGCAGGCGCACCGTCGACCCGCCCAGCGGGAACAGGCCCCGCACGGCCTCGGTGATCCCGAAGACGGCGCTCTCGCCCGCGATGCGGATGTCGGTGGCCTGCAGGATCTCGGTGCCGCCCGCAAGGGCGTACCCCTCGACGGCGGCGATGAGCGGTTTGCCGAGGCGGCGGTGGCGCAGCAGTGCCTTCCATGCCAGGTCGGCGTCCTCCGCGAACCGGGCGGTCCACGGGTCGGCCTCCATGCCGCTGGCGAAGGCCTTGAGGTCCATGCCCGAGCAGAAGTCGCCGCCGGCGCCGGTGAGGATGGCGACGCGGATGTCGTCGTCGTCCTCGATCATCTGCCAGGCGTCGTCCATGCGGGCGAGCATCTCGGACGAGAGGGCGTTCTTCCGTTCCGGGCGATTCATGGTGAGCGTGACGACATGGCCGTCCCGCTCCACCAGCAGGTGGGGTTCTCCTTCGGGCATGCCCGAAAACTAGGCGGCGGCGACGACGACGCGGCGCTGCGTCGACTCGAGGTGGCCCTGGTCCACGTGGCTGAGGAGGGCGTTGATGGTGGGGAAATCGGTCCGGCACCAGGCGCAGGTGGCGTGGCTCTTGGAGGGGCTGGGGAGTGTCGTGGTGTTCGTCATGTCCCTCACGTTGAACCCGGGCAGGCAGCGCTGAATCGGGGGGATCCCTACTCCCTGGCGGGGCCGATGGGGGATCGAGTTGCCGGGCGAATCGAGAACGTGTTCTACTTCGGATCGTGGCTGATCTCGGCTTCTGGAAGCTGGCGCAACAGGACCCCGACCACCTCGCCCTCGTCGAGCCCGACGGCACGGAGCACACCGCCGGCGCCCTGCTCGCCGCGTGCAACCAGGTGGCCCACGGGCTGCGGGCGGCAGGAGTGGGCACGGGGGACACCGTCGCCGGCCTGTTGCACAACTTCGCCCCGTTCATCGAGCTCTACCTCGGGGCCATGCAGATCGGGGCCTACCTCGTCCCGATCAACTGGCACCTGGCCCCGCCGGAGATCCAGTACATCGTCGAGGACTCCGAGTCGAAGGTGTTCGTCGACTCCGACGAGGCGCTGGCCAAGCTCAAGTCGGGCCAGCCCACCGACCTTCCCGAGGACCGGCAGGCCGGCAACATCATGAACTACACGTCGGGGACGACCGGCCGGCCCAAGGGCGTGCGCCGAGCCCTCACCGGGCTCGACCCCGACACCAACGCCGAGCTTCACACCTTCCTGCTCAACCTGTTCGAGATCGAGCCCCACAACGACGGCGTGCATCTGGTCGCGGCGCCGCTGTACCACACGGCCGTTCTGAACTTCGGCTCCGCGTCGCTCAACATGGGCCACACCCTGGTGCTGCTCGACAAGTGGACGCCCACCGACACCCTCGACCGCATCCAGCGCTACAAGGTGACGACGAGCCACATGGTCCCGACCATGTTCCACCGCCTGCTCGCCCTGCCCGACGACGTCAAGGCCAAGTACGACGTGTCGTCGCTGCGCCAGGTGATCCACTCGGCCGCGCCGTGTCCGATCGACGTCAAGCGCCGCATGCTCGAGTGGTGGGGCCCGACCATCTGGGAGTACTACGCGGCCACCGAAGGCGGCGGCACACTGGTCACGCCCGAGGAATGGCTGCAGAAGCCGGGCACGGTCGGCAAGCCCTGGCCCATCTCCGAGGTGAAGGTCCTCGACGACGACGGCAACGAGCTCGGCCCCGGCCAGATCGGCACCGTGTACATGAAGATGGGCGACATGTCGTTCGAGTACCACGGCGACAAGGAGAAGACGAAGAAGACGTGGCGCGATGGGTTCTTCACCGTCGGCGACGCGGGAGAGCTCGACGAGGACGGCTGGCTCTTCCTGCGGGACCGCAAGTCCGACATGATCATCAGCGGGGGCGTGAACATCTACCCGGCGGAGATCGAGGGCGAGCTCCTCACCCACCCCAAGGTCGGTGACGCCGCGGTGTTCGGCATCCCCGACGAGGACTGGGGCGAGCAGATCAAGGCGGTGGTCGAGCCGGGTGACGGCGTGACGGCCGGGCCCGAGCTCGAGCGGGAGCTCATCGCATTCCTGCAGGAGCGCATCGCCAAGTACAAGCTCCCCAAGTCCGTCGACTTCGTCGCCGAGCTGCCGCGCGACCCCAATGGCAAGCTCTACAAGCGCAAGCTGCGCGACCCCTACTGGGAAGGCAAGGAGCGGCAGATCTGAATGGCTGA
The DNA here is from genome assembly GCA_041166245.1 of Actinomycetota bacterium. Taxonomy (GTDB): domain Bacteria; phylum Actinomycetota; class Acidimicrobiia; order Acidimicrobiales; family JAFATL01; genus JBEEFP01. Next base: position 33,637 of record JBEEFQ010000115.1, read on the forward strand.
GATTCTCTCTGCGCCGTACGCGGTCGAGTTCGTCTACACCCGCAGCGTCGGCCCCGTCATCGAGCGCTTCTTCAACGGGCTGGCCGAGGGCCGCATCCAAGGCATCCGTGACAAGCAGGGGCGTGTGATCGTGCCGCCCCAGGAGTACGACCCGCAGACCGCCGACGAGCTCGACGAGTTCGTAGACGTCAGCGACGCGGGGACCGTGCTCACGTGGGGCTGGTCCGCCGACCCGCCCCCCGGACAGCCGCTCGACAAGCCGTTCGCGTGGGCGCTCATTCAGCTCGACGGTGCCGACGTGGGCTTCCTGCACGCGGTCGACGCGGGCGAGGAGAGCCGCATGTCGACCGGCATGCGGGTGCGGGCCCGCTGGGCGCCCGAGCCCGTCGCCGACATCAGCGCCATCGAGTGCTTCGTGCCCGCGGACGGAGGCGCAGCGTGATCGTCGAACGCCCCATCCACATCGACTACGTGGCGTCGCCGGGCGCGGCCCAGGCCCGCTTCCTCAAGGGCATGTCGGAGGGCAGGATCCTCGGCGAGCGCTGCCCCACGTGCAACAAGGTGTACTGCCCGCCGCGCGGCTCGTGTCCCACCGACGGGGTGGCCACGTCCGAGCAGGTGGAGCTGGCGGGCACCGGCACGGTGACGACGTTCTGCGTCGTCAACATCCCCTTCGCCGGGCAGTCGGTCGAGTGCCCGTACGTCTCGGCGTCGGTGCTCTTCGACGGGGCCGACATCCCGCTGTTCGGGCTCATCCAGGACATCCCCTGGGAAGAGGTGCGCATGGGCCTCCGCGTCGAGGCGGTGTGGGCCGACGAGCTCAAGCCCAGCCTCGAGTCGATCAAGTACTACCGGCCCACGGGCGAGCCCGACGCCGAGTACGACACCTACAAGGGACACGTCTGATGCGCGACGTCGCGATCGTCGGGTACGGCTCGGCCTACAAGTCCTCCGACGTGGGGCGCAACGAGGTCGAGATCCTCATGCCCGTGCTCGGCGATGTCTTCGGCCGGCTCGGCATCACCATGGACGACATCGGGTTCACCTGCTCGGGCTCGTCGGACTACATGGCGGGCCAGGCGTTCGCCTTCGTCATGGCCCTCGACGCGGTCGGGCCCTGGCCTCCCATTGTCGAATCGCACGTGGAGATGGACGGGGCGTGGGCGCTGTACGAGGCCTGGGTGAAGCTCCAGATGGGCGAGGTCGACGCCGCCCTCGTCTACGCGTTCGGCAAGAGCTCGCTCGGCGACCAGAAGCGCATCCCCGCCCTCCAGCTCGACCCGTACTGCATGCAGCCCCTGTGGCCCGATCCTCCTGCCCTCGCCGCCCTGCAGGCCCGGGCGTGGATGGAGCGCACCGGCGCGGGCGAGAAGGACCTGGCCGCCGTGGCGTCGCGTCACACCGGCCGCGACGTGGACTCGCTGCTGGCCGAGCCCTACACGGTCTCGCCACTGCGGGCCCATGATCAGGGGCCGACGGGCGACGCGGCCGCGGTCGTGATCATCGCCGCCGAGGACAAGGCCCGCTCGCTGTGTGAGCGGCCTGCGTGGATCACTGGCATCGACCACCGCATCGAACCGCATGCCCTCGGACTGCGCGACCTCACCGTGTCGGAGTCGACCCGTATGGCCGCCGACAAGGCGGGCGTCGGCGACGGTCCGGTGGACGTGGCCGAGCTGCACGCCCCGTTCTCGCATCAGGAGCTGATCCTGCGCGACGCCCTCGGCCTCGACGGGAACGTCACCGTCGGCGGCGTGCTCACCGAGAACCCGATGATGGTGGCCGGCCTGCAGCGCCAGGGCACCGCGGCCCAGGCGATCATCGACGGCAACGCCGGTCGCGCTGTCGCCCACGCGACGAGCGGGCCTTGCCTGCAACAGAACATGGTCACGGTCCTGGAGGGCTCGAAATGACAAAGACCCTCACCGGCGTGATCGGCATCGGGCAGACCCACCACACGGCGAAGCGCGAGGACCTGTCGCTCACGGGCCTGGTGCGGGAGGCCGCCATCCGGGCGCTCGAGGACGCCAACCTCACCTTCGCCGACATCGACGCCGTCGTCATCGGCAAGGCCCCCGACCTGTTCGAGGGCGTGATGATGCCGGAGCTGTCGATGGCCGACGCCCTGGGTGCGACGGGCAAGCCAATGCTGCGGGTGCACACCGCGGGCAGCGTGGGCGGGTCCACCGCGCTGGTCGCCGCGTCGCTGGTGCAGGCTGGCATACACAAGCGGGTGCTCACCGTCGCGTACGAGAAGCAGTCCGAGAGCGACGCCATGTGGGCCCTCGCCATGAAGATCCCCTTCCAGCCCTCGCTGGTGGCGGGGGCCGGCGGCTACTTCGCCCCCTACATCCGGGGGTACATCCGTCGGTCGGGCGCGCCCGACGACACCGGCATCAAGGTGGCGGTGAAGGACCGGCTCAACGGTGTGCGCAACCCCTACGCCCACCTGCACCAGCCCAACATCACCGAGGAGCACGTGCGCGACTCGCTGATGCTGTGGGACCCCATTCGCTACGACGAGACGTGCCCGTCGTCGGACGGCGCCTGCGCCATGGTGCTGGCGGCTGAGGACGTGGCCGACTCGTCGGACACGCCGCCCGCGTGGCTCACAGCCGGCGCCATGCGCAGCGAGCCGACCATGTTCGCCGGGCGCGACCAGGTCAACCCGCGTGCCGGTCGCGACTGCGCGGCCGACCTCTACAAGCAGGCGGGGATCACCGATCCCCGCAAGCAGTTCGACGTGGCCGAGGTGTACGTGCCCTTCTCGTGGTTCGAGCCAATGTGGCTGGAGAACCTCGGGTTCTGCGAGGAAGGCGAGGGGTGGAAGCTCACCGCCGAGGGGGCGACGGCCTTCGACGGCGACATCCCCTGGAACCCGAGCGGCGGTGTCCTGTGCTCCAACCCCATCGGCGCCTCCGGCATGCTCCGCTACGCCGAAGCGGCCATGCAGGTGCGGGGCCAGGCCGGCGAGCACCAGGTCGACGGAGCCAAGCTCGCTCTCGGCCACGCCTACGGCGGCGGCTCCCAGTTCTACGCCATGGCCGTCTTCGCCAAGGACAAGCCCTAGCCCACTTCTCGTTCTTGCCCAGAATGGTGGGATGAACGAAGGCCGGGCTAGCGCGGCCTGACGTCCATGACCGCGGCCAGCGGCAGCGCGCCGTAGATGTGCGGGAAACCACCCTCGACTCGCACGTCGGCGTCGAGGCGCTCCGTGTCGATGGTGAGCACGAGCACGTCGTCGCGGCCGGCGTAGTAGGTGGCGGCGGTCTGCTCGACCTGCGCGGCGAACGAGCAGTGGATGAAGCCCTCCTCGTCGAGCGACCGGCCGATGGTCGAGCGGCGGTACGGCTCGTCGGCCTCGACGCAGGCTTCCCACTCGTCCCGAACGGCGAGGTGGAAGACGTGTGTCACGGGATTACCGCGTGCTCCTCGGCGAACCACAGCAGTGCGTGGTCGAGGAAGCGGCGCTCGTCCTCCAGGAGCTTGACCATGAGGCGACCCTACGGCGCGTGCATCCCACGCGCTGCGTCGAGCAGCGCACGGGCGGACCAGCGCATGAGCTCGGTCGCTTCCTCACGGTCGAGACCGGCGACGTCGGTCAGCCATACGAGCGCCTCGATGCCGGTCGCGCTCCGGACGGCGATGGCGAGGCGGTGCACGTCTCGTTCCGACAGGCCGGGTCGCAGCGGTGCCAGCGCTTCCTCGATCCACGGGATGGCGCGCCCTTGGCGCAACGGCAGCTGCGACCGCTCGTGCGCGTCCGCCTCGAGGGAGAGCCGGAGCATCGTCCGCTGCTGGGCCTCCGTGCCGAGGAGCATCCGGGTGAACTCGGCGACGACCAGGTCGAGCCGGGTGGCGACGTCCTCGGTGGGCGCGTCCTCGGGGAGAAGCGATGTGGCGGCGGTCTCGGGGTGGGCCGCCGCGAGCAAGGCCCGCTGACTCGGGAAGTAGCGGTAGGCCGTCGTGCGGGAGATCGACGCCGCCTCGGCCACGGCCTCCACGGTTGGAGTCGCACCCTCGGCGACGAGATCTCGTGCAGCGGCGATCAACGCCTCGCGCGTCCGGCGCTTCTGGGCGATGCGTCCGTTCAGCTCATAGGCCATTGACACGAGCCAGATGGTACCGTAGTTTCGTCATGGGATATGAGTCCCACGAACCGAGAAGGGCTGGGAGCCATGAACCTGACACCGATCGTGCGGAACGCCGGCGAGGGCGACAAGCGGAGCTTCTTCGGCGGTGGCCTCCACACGTGGAAGCTGCTGGCTGAGGAGAGCGACGGCGCCTTCTTCCTCTTCGAGGACACGATGGTGAAGGACAAGACGACGCCGCTCCACCTGCATCCCGAAGCCCACGAGATGACCTACGTCGTCGACGGTGAGATCGAGGTCCAGGCCGACGGCCAGCGCAGCCGCGTGCGCACCGGCGGGATCTCGTTCATCCCGAAGGGCGTGGCCCACGCCTTCATCGTCGTGTCGTCAGAGGCACGGCTCATTTCTTTCCAGTCGCCCGGCGCGGTGGGGCAGGCGTTCTACCGGGGGGCCAGCGTCGCGGCAGTCGACGACTCAGCCGACGCGCTCGACCTCGCCGGCCTGCAGGCAACGGCAGCGGCCAACCCCCGCGGCATCACCATCCTCGGTCCTCCCCCGTTCGCCACCGTCCCGGCGGGATAAGTCACACCACGGCGGATGCCACCAGGCCGAAGGCCGCCGCCGGCGCGATCTCGGTCCACGGGTCGTTGCTGCGGACGTGGAACGTGACGGCGGCCGCGTAGTAGGCGACCAGGCCGGCGCCGGTGACCGAGCGGACCCGAGGCCGGCGGACACCGACGAGCAGGGCCACGGTCGTCGCGGTCTTGATGGCGGGCAGGACGGCGCGCAGCCGGGGTGGGACACCGAGATGGGCCAGGTGGGCGTCGCCGTACCTCGGCGAGACCTGGGTGACGACGATGTCAACCACCTGCATGGCGGCCAGGCGCAGGGCGAAGCGCTCCTTGCTCCACACGGCTCGGGACCGTAGGACGAGCCGGGCCCGTCGGCAATCCGGCGTGGCTGGCCCACGTTGGCAGCCACGAGGTGTACCGTTCGTACCAGCGCACGCGTAGTGCGTTGGCCTTCCCCGGCACGTCGCCCCGGACCCCGGTAGCGCGTCGTTGGCCCTGAGGGAAAGCGGTAGCAATGTCGAGCGACGCGTTCGGTGCCGAGCCGATGAGCGCGCCTGATGATGAGACCTCGACGGGGGCATACGCCCGCGTCGCGGCACTGCTGCACGAGTCGCGGCGTCAGGCCCCCGATCAGCTCGGGGCGTTCCTCGCCCGCGGGGTGGCGGGCTTCGGAATGCGGGAGCTCTCGGTGTACGTGACCGACTTCGAGCAACGTCGGCTCGTACCGATATCGGGTTCCAACGAGAAGGCGTCTCTCGACCTGGACGCGTCGACCGGCGGACGCTGCTTCACGACGGCAGGTCAGATCGAGGAGCCGGACGTCGACGGCGTACGGCTGTGGAGCGTGGTGGTGGACGGCGCGGCCCGTCTGGGCGTCATATGCGTGACCGTCCCGGTCCTCGACGACGGCGGCCGGTCACTGGCCGACAGCCTCGCGGGCGTGGTGGCGGCGCTTCTCGTCACGCGCGGCCAGTGCACCGACGCCTACACGGCCATTCGCCGCAGCGAGAAGTTCAGCCTGGCGGCCGAGATGCAGTGGGATCTCCTGCCGCCCCTGAGCCTGGACAGCGGCCGGGTGTCGGTCGCCGGCCTGATCCAGCCCGCGTACGACGTCGGTGGGGACTCCTTTGACTATGCCGTCAACGGCGACATGCTCGAGTTCGCGGTGTTCGACGCCATGGGCCATGGGCTCGGGTCGAGCCAACTCGCCCATCTCGCCGTCAGCAGCTACCGCCACAGCCGGCGATCGGGCCTCGACCTGGAAGCCGCGTACGAAGCAATGGATGCCGCGGTCACGGCCAGAGTTGCGGAGATCGAGTTCGTGACGTGCATCCTCGGGCGGCTCGACCTGCGCGACGGGCATCTCACCTGGATCAACGTCGGGCACCCGTTGCCGCTTCTCGTGCGCGGGGGCGAGGTCGTCGGCCCGTTGCGGTGCGAACCGACACTGCCTGCCGGTGTCGGCGGCGAGACCGGCGAGGACGGGGTGGCCGAGATCGCCCACGCTGTGCTCGAACCGGGGGACCGCCTGTTCTGCATCACCGACGGTGTCGTCGACTCGCACCGGCCGGGAAGCGAGGACTTCGGCCAGGAACGGCTCGTCGCGCTCCTTGCATCGAAGTCGGGAGCAGGTCTCGACGCGGCGGAGACTGTCCGCCAGCTGTCGCACACCGTGCTCGATCATCACGGTGTTCTGAGCGACGACACCACGGCTTTCCTGGTGGACTTCCGTGGCCACGGAGACAACGCCATGATCACACCGGCATGCCGGCTGGAGACCACCCGTGCGGGCGGGGTCGTTACCGTCCGCGTCGTGGGCGAGCTGGACAGCTACACGTCGCCCGACGTGCGCGACTGCCTTCGTTCGCTCGTGGCCGAGGGACTGGAGCGAGTCGTCGTGGACCTCGCCGAGGTCGACTTCATCGACTCGACAGCGATAGGCATCCTGGTCAGCGGACTCAAGCTGGTGCGCGCTGCTGGTGGTGAGCTGGTGCTGAAGGACCCGCAGCCTCCGGTCGTCCGCGCGATGAAGCTCACGGGCTTGGACGCCGTCTTCACCGTCACCTGAGGGACCTGCTCCAGCGGACTTGTCGGCAATAGTGAGAACGTGTTCTACTTATTGCCGTGCGCCTCGCCCTCACCGACGAGCAGGAAGCGCTGCGCCTGAAGCTGCGCACGTACTTCGAGGACATCGTCACTCCGGAGATCGAAGAGGAGATGGCGGTGGGCGAGATGGGCGGCCCCAAGGCCCTCGTCGCGGCCCGCAAGATGGGGGAGGACGGGGTCCTGGCCCTGGGCTGGCCCACCGAGTACGGCGGGGGCGGGCTCGGCCCGGTCGAGCAGTTCATCTACTACGACGAGGCCCAGCGGGCCGGTGCCCCGCTGCCGATGCTCAGCCTCAACTCGGTGGCGCCGACGATCATGGCCTTCGGGTCGGACGAGCAGAAGCAGTTCTTCCTGCCCAAGATCCTGGCCGGCGAGATCCAGTTCGCCATCGGCTACACCGAGCCTGGTTCGGGCACCGACCTGGCGTCGCTCACGACCAAGGCCGAGCGCGACGGCGACGAGTGGGTCATCAACGGCCAGAAGATCTTCACGTCGATCGCGGAGCACGCCGACTACCTCTGGCTCGCGGTCCGCACCGATCCCGACGCCCCCAAGCACCGGGGCATCTCGATCGTCATCGTGCCGACCGACGCCCCCGGCTACAGCCGCACCCCGATCAACATCATGGGTGACGCCAAGACCAACGTCACCTACTACGACAACGTGCGGGTGCCGCTCACCAACCTGGTCGGCGACGTCAACCGGGGCTGGGACCTGATCGTCAACCAGCTCAACTACGAGCGGGTCGCGCTGGCGCCTCCCGGGTGGGTCGACCGCCAGTACACCGCCGTCAAGCAATGGGCCAAGGACACCAAGCTCCCCGACGGCCGCCGTGTCATCGACCAGGAGTGGGTGCAGTACAACCTGGCCAAGGTCCACGCCAAGCTCGACGTGCTGCGCCTCATCAACTGGAAGGTCGCCTGGAGCGCGGGCAACGAGAAGCTCAACCCGGCCGACGCGTCCGCCACCAAGGTGTACGGCACCGAGCTGTTCTGTGAGGCCTACGGGCTGCTGCTCGAGATCCTCGGACCCGCGGGCGTGCTCAAGCGGGGCTCGCCCGAGGCGCTCCTGCGCGGCTCCCTCGAGCGGGCGTACCAGGGCACCCTCATCCTCACCTTCGGCGGCGGCACCAACGAGATCCAGCGCGATCTCATCGCCATCTTCGGCCTCGGCATGCCAAGAGGGATCAGCACATGAACTGGGACCTGAGCGAGGAGCAACAGGCCATCCGCGATGCTGCCGCCCAGGTGCTCGGCGGCGAGCGGGCCACGTGGGACGAGCTGGCCAAGGCCGACCTCCTCGGTCTGTGCCTGCCCGAAACGGACGGCGGCAGCGGTCACGGCATCTTCGAGCTCGGCCTCATCCTCGAGGAACAGGGCAAGGCGGGCGTGCACCTACCCATCCTGCCGACGGTGCTCACGGCCATTGCCATCGCCACATTCGGCAGCGACGAGCAGAAGCAGAAGTGGTTGCCGGGCGTCATCGCGGGCGACACCGTGCTGACGGCCGTCCTCGACGACCAGCTGCAGTACGCGCCCTACGCCGAGCAGGCCGACGCCTTCTTGCTGTTACACGACGGTCCCGGCCAACTCGTCAGCGCGTCAGCGGCCAATGTCACAGCGCTGCAGACGACGAGTGGCGAATCGCAGGGGCTCGTCACCAAGAGCGCCGACGGCGAAGCGCTTCAGGTCGACGCGGCATGGCTCACCGAGCGGTGGATGGCCGGCCTGTGCATGCTGCAGGCCGGGCTGTGCGACAAGGCCCTCAGGCTCACGGCCGAGTACACGACCGGGCGCGAGCAGTTCGGAAAGCCGGTCGCCACCTTCCAGGCCGTGGCCCAGCGGGCGGCCGACGCCTACATCGACACCGAGGGCGTGCGCCTCTCCGCCTATCAGGCCGCGTGGCGCCTCTCCGAGGGGCTGCCCGCAGCCAACGAGGTGGCCGTCGCCAAGTTCTGGGCCGCGGACGGGGGCACCCGCGTCATGCGGGCCGCCCAGCACCTGCACGGCGGGATCGGCATGGACACCGACTACCCGCTGCACACGTTCACCACGTGGACCAAGCAGATCGAGCTGACCCTCGGTTCCGCCACCCCATCACTGGTGCGCTTGGGCAAGGCCATCGCCGACGAGCCCATCTGATGCCGGCGTCGCAGTACAACCTGGCCGACCTGTTCGAGGCCAACGTCGACGTCATCGGCGACCGCGAAGCCGTCGTGGTCGGCGATCACCGGCTCACTTACAAGCAGCTCGACGAGCGCTCCAACCGCCTGGCCCACCACCTGACCGAGCACATGGGCGTTCAGGCGGGCCAGCACGTCGGCATGCACATGGTCAACGGGGTGGAGTTCGTCGAGGGGATTCTGGCCTGCCTCAAGATCCGGGCTGTCCCCATCAACGTCAACTACCGCTATGTCGAAGAAGAGCTCCGCTACATCTACGACAACGCCGATCTCGTCGCCCTGCTCGTCAACGAGGAGTTCGTCGACCGAGCCAAGGGCGCGGGCGCGCCGCCCATGATGGTGGTCGAGCAGGAGTACGAGACGGCCCTCGCCGCGTCACGACCCGACCGCGACTTCCCCGAGCGCTCCGTCGATGACCGCTACATCATCTACACGGGTGGCACGACCGGTATGCCCAAGGGCGTGGTGTGGCGTCAGGAGGACCTGTTCTTCGCTGGCCTCGGCGGCGGCAACCCCCAAGGCGAGCCCGTCACCGCACCGCAGCAGGTCTGCGAGAACGTGGTGCAGCGCAATCAGATGGTGATGTTCCCGTCGCCGCCGCTCATGCACGGCGCGGCCCAGCTCGGCATCCTCATCGCCTTCAACTGGGGCGAGAAGGTCGTGCTCATCCCGCGCTACTCGGGCGAGGGCGCCCTCGATCTCATCGAGCGCGAGAAGGTCAACAGCATGAACGTGGTGGGCGACGCCATGGCCCGCCCCCTGGCCGAAGCGCTCAACGACAACCCGACCAGGTGGGACCTGTCCAGTCTGTTCGCTCTGAGCTCGGCGGGCGCCATCCTCTCCGAGGCGGTCAAGGCCCAGCTGCGCGAGCACCTGCCCAACCTCATGATCCTCGACGGCTTCGGCTCCACCGAGACCGGCCATTCTGGGATGGGGGCGGCCGACGCCAGCCCCGACAAGGGTCTGCGCTTCGCCATGAGCGACCGCATCAAGGTCGTCGACGAGGACTTCCAGCCCATCGAGCCCGGCAGCGGCAAGGTCGGCGTGATCGTGCAGCGCAGACACATCCCGCTCGAGTACTACAAGGACCCCGAGAAGACGGCCGCCACCTTCAAGGAGATCGACGGCGAGCGCTACGTCATCGCCGGCGACATGGCGACGGTAGAGGCCGACGGCACCGTGCTCGTCTTCGGCCGGGGCTCGGTCAGCATCAACTCGGGCGGCGAGAAGATCTTTCCCGAGGAGGTCGAGGCCGCCCTCAAGTCGCATCCCGACGTGTTCGACGCCGTGGTGGTCGGTGTGCCCGACACCAAGTGGGGCGAGCGCGTTGCCGCTGTCGTCCAGCCCCGCGAGGGCAAGGCGCCGACGATCGAGGAGCTCGACAAGCACTGCCGCACGCGCGTCGCCGCGTACAAGGTCCCCCGCATGGTCGCCCTCGTCGACCAGATGGTCCGTTCCCCGGCCGGTAAGGCCGACTACCAGTGGGCGCGCTCCGTCGCCGCCCAGTCATCGCAACAAGGAGCCTCTTAATGGAATTCGGTTACTTCGCCCAGGCCTTCGTGCCGGACTTCGAGATCCAGGCCGAGCCCGGTGCCGAGCACCGTCGCATCATGGAGAACCTCGACTACGCGGTGGCGTGCGACGCCCTCGGCATCAAGTACGTGTGGGGGCCCGAGCATCACTTCCTCTACGAGTACTCCCACATGCCCGCCCCCGAGGTGTACCTGTCCTTCGTCGCGGCCCGCACCAAGAACATCCACGTGGGCTCGGCCATCACCAACACCACGCCGCCGGTGAACCACCCGGCCCGCATCGCCGAGCGTGTCGCCATGCTCGATCACCTCTCCGAGGGGCGCTTCGAGTTCGGCACCGGGCGGGGCTCTTCCACTACTGAAGTACATGGCTTCGGCATCGAGGACATCACCGAGACCAAGGACATGTGGGACGAGACGATCCGCGAGTTCCCCAAGATGTGGCGGGAGAAGTCCTACAGCCACGAGGGCAAGTACTTCTCGATGCCCCCGCGCAACGTGCTGCCCAAGCCCTACTCGGACCCGCACCCGCCCATGTGGGTCGCGTGCGGCTCACCCGCCACGTTCAAGAAGGCGGGCGAGCTCGGTCTCGGCGCGTTCTGTTTCACCACTGGCTCGCCCAAGACGCTCGAGCCCCTGATCAAGTCGTACAAGGACGCGGTGGCCAACGCCACGCCCGTGGGCGACTACGTCAACGACAACATCCTGTGCGTCACCTCGTTCGTGTGTGAGGAGGACCGCGAGGCCGCCTTCGACCTCGCGTGCAACATCCACCTGCGCTACTACGAGACGCTCGTGTTCCACTGGCTCGACAACATCATGCGACCGCCGCATGTCCCGGAGTGGCCGGAGATCCTGCCCGAGCGCACCACCGACGAGCTGCGCCTGCACGCCGACAAGGGCATCAGCGCCATCGGCGACCCCAACGACGTGGCCCGGGCTTGTCAGGCCTACCAGGACATCGGCTGCGACCAGCTCGTGTTCAGCCCCCTGTCCACGACCATGGGCTACGACGCGGCCATCCGCTCCACCGAGCTGTTCGCCAAGGAAGTGCTGCCCCAGTTCGACAAGGACCCTGTGCACCGCACGACGCGCATGCGTCAGGCGGCCGCGGCCAAGGTCAGCTGAGGGTTCACCACGCCGAGGTGTAGGTGCGGGTGTCCGCCACCGGACACACCGCTGAGCTCCCCGTGCGCTTGGAGTAAGTCACCGGCTGCCCGGGAACGTCGCGCAGGTACCAGCAGTTGCCCGTCGAGCTGCGGGCCGAGACGAACAGCTCGCCGTTGGTCGCGCTGTGCACGTGCACGTAGACCCGGTTGGTCTGCAGTGGCGTATCGCCGGTGACGAAGGCGAGCGACGACTCGAGCGCGAACAGGTCGGCCGTCACCTCGGTGAACGCCTCTTCTTGGGCATAGACGACCTTCTCGGCCGAGTACGCCATGCGTACCTCGGCCTGGGCGGCGGCGTCTTGGGCCCGCTGGCGGGCCCCGAGGAGGCTGGGGATGGCGACGGTGATCAAGATGGCGATGATCAGCACCACCACCATGAGCTCGACGAGGGTGAACCCGCCCTCCCGGCGGTCATGCATGGGCCTCTATCGGCCCGCGCCACCCGTTTCCTGAAGGAGCACCGCGCGCTTCGTCCGACGGCGGGACGTCTCGGCCCGTTTGCGCACCCAGCATCGGTCGAGGTGGTCGTTGACGAGGCCCATGGCCTGCATGAAGGCGTAGACGGTCGTCGGCCCGACGAAGCTCCAGCCCCGCTTCTTGAGGTCCTTGGCCAGCACGACCGAATCCGGCGTCGTGGCCGGGATGTCGGTGGGCGGCTCGCCGAAGGTGGCGTGGGGCCAGAAGTAGGCGGCGAGCGAGCCGAACTCCTCGACGACCTCCTCGGCCCGCCGCGCGTTGTTGATCGTCGAGCGGATCTTGCCCTGGTGGCGGACGATGCCTGCGTCGGCGAGGAGACGCTTCACGTCGCGCTCGCCGAACCGGGCGACGACGTCGGGGTCGAAGCCGGCGAAGGCGGTCCGGAAGTTGTCCCGCTTGCGCAGGATGGTGAGCCAGGAGAGGCCCGACTGGAAGCCCTCGAGGCACAGCTTCTCGAACAGGCGGTGGTCGTCGGCCACGCCGAAGCCCCACTCGGTGTCGTGGTAGGCGACGTAGTCGGCCGTCGACGCCCCCCACCCGCACCGGTGCTTGCCGTCCTCGCCGCGCACGACGTCCATCGACCCTGATTAACAGGTACGTTGCGCGCATGGCGACATACGCGAACGGCACTCCTGACTGGGTCGACATCGGCAGTCCTGACATCGAGGCCACCGCGGCGTTCTACGGCGGGCTGTTCGGGTGGACCACCACCGAACCCGGCCCCGTCGAGGAGACGGGCGGCTACCGCATGTTTCTCAAGGACGGGAGGATGGTGGCCGGCCTCGGCCCCGCCCAGGAGGGCATGCCCACGGTGTGGACCACCTACCTGGCCGCCGACGACGCCGACAAGACCACCGAGCTCGTGAAATCCAACGGCGGCATGGTGTTCGTGGAGCCCATGGACGTCATGGACGCGGGCCGCATGGCGATCTTCGCCGACCCGGCCGGTGCCATGTTCGGCGTGTGGCAAGCCGGCCAGCACACCGGGGCCGAGCTCAAGGGCGCGGCGGGCTCGGTGGTGTGGAGCGAGCTCTGGACTCGCGACAGCGACGCGGCCAAGGCGTTCTACGCCGCCGCCTTCGGGCTCGAGGCATCCGAGTTCCCCGGCAGCGACGGGCAGTACTTCATTCTCAGTGTGGGCGAGGACGGCGTGGCGGGCGTGCTCCCGATTGGGGACGAGCACCCGGCCGAGATCCCGAGCAACTGGACGACGATCTTCGCCACCGACGACACCGACGCCACCGTGGCCAAGGCGACCTCCCTCGGCGGCAGCGTGATGCGGGAAGCCGAAGACATGGATGAGGTGGGCCGCCTCGCCTACCTCATCGGGCCCCACGGCGAGCCCTTCGGCATCCTCACGCCCGCACCCATGCCCTAACGTCTGGCCCGCATGCGGGTGCACATCGATCAAGAGCGCTGCCAGGGTCACGGCCGTTGCTACGCGGTCGCTCCCCAGGTGATCGAGGCCGACGAGCTCGGCAACGGCCGGGAGATCGGCGACGGATCGGTCGCGCCCGAGCTGGAGGGCACCGTCCGCAAGGCGGCCGCCAACTGCCCCGAGTCCGCCGTCATCATCGAGGAGGGCTAGTGGGCGAGCACCCGCCCGTGCAGGACTGGGCCACCGACTTCGACCACACCGACGACGAGTGGGCGGCCGACCCCTTCCCCATCTGGGACGAGCTCCGGGAGAAGTGCCCCGTCGCCCATTCCGACCGCTACGGCGGCGTGTGGTTGCCAACCCGGCACGAGGACGTGTCCGCCATCGCCTACGACACCGAGCGCTTCACGTCCCGCAGCATCATCGTCACCGAGTACCGCCCGCCCCACCTGGAGCCGGTCGGCATCGCCCCGCCCATCTCCTCGGACCCGCCCTTCCACCAGGGCGCCCGCCGCCTGCTGCTGCCCGCCTTCTCGCCCCAGGCCATCGAGAAGCTCGAGCCGTCGACCCGGGAGTACTGCGAGTCGCTGATCGCCGACATGGAAGGAAAGGACGTCGTCGACGCGGCGGTGGAATACGCCCAGCACATCCCGGTGCGGGTCATTGCCCGCATGCTCGGCTTTCCCGAGGAGGACGCGGATGTCTTCCGCGGCTTCGTGGAGCACGTGCTCAAGGACGTGGACAAGCCCCTCGAGCAGCGCTTCATCGGGATGCAGTCGCTGTTCGAGTACCTGCGTGACCAGGTGCAGGACCACATCGACAACCCCCGCGACGACCTCACCACCTATCTGCTCAACGCCGAGCTCGACGGCAAGGCCATCGACATCGGTCACGTGGGCGGCACCATCGCCCTGCTGCTCATCGCCGGTATCGACACGACCTGGAGCGCCATCGGTGCCTCCCTCTGGCACCTGGCCAAGACACCGGCGGACCGAGAGCGGCTGGTGGCCGAGCCCGAGCTGCTCCCCACCGCCATGGAGGAGCTGCTGCGGGCCTACGCCCCGGTCACGATGGCCAGGCTGGTCAAGGAGGACATGGACTGGAACGGCTGCCCCATGAAGGCCGACGACTGGATCCTGCTCTCTTTCCCGGCCGCCAACCGGGACCCCGACGCCTTCGAGGACGCCGACAAGGTGATCATCGACCGTGAGGTCAACCGCCACGCCGCCTTCGGCCTCGGCATCCATCGCTGTGCCGGATCGCATCTGGCCCGCATGGAGCTGCGGGTCGCCCTCGAGGTGTGGCTCGAGGCCTTCCCGAGCTTCGAGCTGGCCGACCCCGAGGCCGTCACCTGGGCGGGCGGGCAGGTGCGCGGCCCCCGCAAGCTGCCGCTGCGCATCGGCTGAGGCGCCTGATCCGTTTCGCGGTCACACCCCTCGTGCATGATCGGCGTCATGGGGATGCGATCCAGGCACCGGGGCGACCGCCAGCTGGAGCGGCTCGTCGCCGAGGCGTTCGGCGGCTCGACCCGTGCCGCCGTCGAGCTGGGGCGGATGTGGGACTCGGGCGAGGCCGCGGGCCCGCTCCTCGACCGGTACCTCCAGGGCGGCGTGGACGCCGCCGTGCTCCGGGGCTGGACCAGCGCCGAGCTCGTGCGCATCGTGGCGAAGCGGATCGACGGAGGCGCCCGGACCCTGCTCGAGGCGGTGACG
>JBEEFQ010000116.1:0-3133 GCA_041166245.1 Actinomycetota bacterium
GTCGGCACCGACGAGCACGAACCGGTTGATGACCCCGTCGATGTTCTGCTCGCCGTAGTTCATCGCCTCGTTCTCGAAGACGAGGTTCCGCAGGGTGCCCGTGGGCCGCGGGTGCAGAGGGTCCGAAGTGTCGTAGACGTTGATGCTGTCCGTGCTCGAGACGTAGAAGTAGGGCGCCGAGATGGCGTGCACGCCCGAGATCGCCGCGGTGTCCGGGTAGTTGTGCACGAACCGGATGTTCGGGGTGGAGACCACCGGGACGCTCACGCCGTCCAGGAACTGCTTGCGCTTCTCGTTGCTGTCCTTGCCCGACGAGCCGGTCTGGGCGGCGGCCGGTCCCGCGGCGCCGACCAGGCACGCGAGGCTCAGCGCGGCTACGGCGGCGAGCACGCGGCCGTTGCGGAATGTGGACACCAGAACCTCCAGGACGACACGGTCGGGACCTAGCGACGACCGGACTGCGCCAGCCGTTCACGGTGCCCAACGAGCCGCCCGGGTCCGGGTCACGGATTTTTGCCCGGAAAGGCCGGATTAGAAACCGGGCCGGGCTTAGGAACGGGACGCCGGTCCTGCGGCGTCCCGTGGTGGGTGGTCTCGGGCCTGCGCTAAGCGAGCGCCGGCTCCTTGGTGACCTCGAGGGAGATGAGGTTGGAGGGGGTCACGGATGCGGCCAGTGCGTCGTTCTCGGCGCGCAGCTCGTGGTTCTCAGACTCGAGCTCACGAACTCGCTCGCGCAACCGCCGTACCTCGAAGACCATGCGTGCGTCGTGGCCACCTACGTGGCCGAGAAGGGCCTTCGCCATGGGCGATCCTCCGAGTCTCCGGCCCTGATGCGGGTCCGGGCGGTGGGTTCTGAGCCGCAACGATCCGCGGGTGACGCGGCGAGCGGCTGGGATATCCAGGGTCGCACCGGATCTGGGACGGGTCAATACATCACGGCATGATCACGATGCGACACGCGGAAGATTGCGCTGATCGGGTGAATGGTTCCCGATTCGGTAACGGTCGGAGCGACCGGACCGACAGCTCGAGTGCTCGCCGAGCCCCTGAAATCGCCGGACTACCAGCGTCCCCGGCGCGGTCTGGGCTGGCACTGCGGGCAGAAGTGGGACGACCGGTTCATGAACGGCTCGCGGCGGATGAGGGTCCCGCAGCGGCGGCAGGGCTCCCCCGCCCGCCCGTAGACCTCGAGGGTCCGGTCGAAGTAGCCGCTCTGGCCGTTCACGTCGACGTACAACGCGTCGAACGACGTGCCGCCCTGCTCCAGCGCCGCGCCCATCACGGTCCGGGCCCCGGCCAGGACCGCGCCGACCTGGGCGCGAGTGAGCGTCTCGGTCGGGCGGGCGTAGTGCAGCCTGGCTCGCCACAGCGCTTCGTCGGCGTAGATGTTCCCAATGCCGGACACCAGGGTCTGGTCCAGCAGCGCGCGCTTGAGGCCGGTACGCCGACGCCGCAGCGCCGCCGAGAAGGCCGTGTCGTCGAACTCCGGGTCGAGTGGGTCGCGCGCGATGTGGCTGATGACCGGCGGCAGCTCGGCGCCACCCTCGGCGAGGGCGAGCCCGCCGAACGTGCGCTGGTCCACGAACCGCAGCTCGGTGCTCTCGCTGCCGTCATCGTTGTCGGTGAAGGTGAACCGCACCCGCAGGTGGGTCTCGTCCGGTGCGGACGCCGGACGCACCAGCAGCTGCCCGCTCATGCCCAGATGGGCGAGCAGTGCGTCGCCGTCGTCCAGCGGCAGCCAGAGGTACTTGCCGCGACGTCGGGCCGCGGTGATCGTGCGCCCGGCGAGGCGGGACGCGAAGTCGGCGCCACCGGGAACATGCCGGCGTACGGCCCGCGGATGAGAGACGGTGACGGCCCCGATCGTGCGGCCGACCACTTCCCTCTCCAGGCCGCGGCGCACGACCTCGACCTCGGGCAGCTCGGGCACGTCAGTCGATGGGGTCGGGGGTGTCCTCGGACAGCTCGCCGGGCGCGAGGGACCGGATGCTGCGCCAGGCCGAGGCCGCCGCCTCCTGCTCGGCCTCCTTCTTGCTGCGGCCACTGCCCTCGCCGTGGGCGTCACCGGAGACCATCACGACGGCCCGGAACTCCTTCTCGTGGTCGGGGCCGGTCTCGGTGACGACGTACTCGGGGACTCCGAGCGACCCGGCCGCGGTCAGCTCCTGCAGGCTCGTCTTCCAGTCCAGGCCGGCGCCGAGTGTCGCGGCCTCCTCGATCAGCGGGTCGAACAGGCGGTGCACCAGCTCCGCGGCGCAGTCCAGACCGGCTTCGATGTAGACCGCGCCGAGCAGGGCCTCGAGGGTGTCGGCCAGGATCGAGGCCTTGTCGCGGCCTCCGGTGCTCTCCTCGCCGCGGCCGAGGCGGACGTAGCGGCCGAGGTCGAGCTCGCGGCCCACCTCGGCCAGCGCCCGCATGTTGACGACGGCGGCGCGCAGCTTGGCCAGCTGGCCCTCGGGCAGCTCGGGGTGGTTGCGGTAGAGCGCATCGGTGACGACGAGGCCGAGCACGGAGTCACCGAGGAACTCCAGCCGTTCGTTGGTGGGCAGGCCACCGTTCTCGTAGGCGTAGGAGCGATGGGTCAGGGCCTGCTCGAGGAGGCCCGGCTCGACCACGATGGCGAGCCGGTCGGTGAGCTGGGCCCGCGCATCGTCCCCAGGGACGACAGGTGGATCGCTCCCGCGGACCGACTCGGCACTCACAGGCGGCTCAGACGTCGAGAACGGCGCGGTCGTTGTAGGTGCCGCAGTTGGGGCAGGCCTGGTGCTGGAGCTTCTGCTCACGGCAGCGACCGCACGCGACCAACGCGGCCGCGGTGGCCTTCCACTGCGACCGTCGCGCTCGGGTGTTGCTGCGCGACATCTTCCGCTTGGGAACGGCCACGGCTATCTCTCCTCGGTTGTTTCGTTCGTGTCCTGAGCTAGTGCTTGCAAGGCGGCCCACCGGGCGTCGACCGCCTCGTGCCCGTGCCCCGGATCTTCCGCGAGCCGTGCCCCGCACTGGGAGCACAGACCCGGGCAGTCGGCCCGGCACACCGGCTGGAACGGCAGTGCGAGCACCACCGCGTCCCGCAGCGTCGGTTCGAGGTCGAGCAGGTCTCCCTCGAGCTGGCGCAGCTCGGTCTCGTCGTCGT
>JBEEFQ010000117.1:0-3696 GCA_041166245.1 Actinomycetota bacterium
AAGTGGTCGGGGCCAGCCCGTTCCCGCGGCACTGGGTCTACGGCCACGACGGCAAGCTGGCCCAGAAGTCCGGGAAGATCGACTTCAAGTCCTGGTACAAGGAGGCGTTCGGCAAGCACAGCCCGTGGGGCGACGAGGACTCGCCCGCCCTCGTCACCGAGGTCGAGTCGGCCCTCGAGCGCCAGCTTTCCGGCCAGATCATGAAGGGCGGGGCCAAGCCCAAGATCCGCAAGGTCAAGGAAGGCAAGGCCCTCGTCGAGCAGGGAGCGGAGGGCAACGAGCTCTATCTGCTGCTCGACGGCGTGCTGTCCGTCGAGGTCAACGGCGAGCCGCTGGCCGACATCGGGCCGGGCGCGCTGCTCGGGGAGCGGGCCATCCTCGAGGGCGGCACCCGGACCGCGACGCTGAAGGCGGTGACCGACTGCAAGGTCGCGGTAGCGTCCGCGGCTGACATCGACCCGGCCGCACTGGCCGAGGTGAGCGAGGGTCACCGCCGAGAGGAGACCACCTAATCCAGCTTCTCTTCTGCGGCGTGCGGGGATCGACCCCGGCGCCCGGCCCTGATTTCGTCAGATATGGCGGTCACACCTCCTGCGTGGCGATTGCGCACGACGGCGACAAGCCGCGTCTCGTGCTCGACGCGGGTACGGGACTGCAGCGGCTCACGCGCGAGCTGGGCCAGCCGTTCAAGGGCACCATCCTCCTCGGTCACCTGCACTGGGACCACACCCACGGCCTGCCGTTCTTCGCGGCGGGCGACAACCCCGATGCCGAGGTGACCCTCGGCATCCCCGCCCAGGGTGACGTGGACGAGGCACGCACGGGTCCGCCCGAGGCCATGCTCGAGCGCTTCATGTCGCCGCCTGCCTTTCCCATCACGCCGGCGCAGCTGCGGGGCAAGTGGGACTTCCTGCGATTGGAACCCGGCGACCACGCCTTCGAGGGCTTCGACGTCGGAGTGCGGGAGATTCCCCACAAGGGGGGCCGCACCTTCGGCTTCCGTGTGAGCGACGCCGGGCGCACGCTCGCCTACCTGTCCGACCACAGCCCCGTCGCCCTGGGGGACGGTCCCGATGGCCTGGGCGCCTACCACCCGGCCGCCCTCGAGCTGGCGTCGGGGGCCGATGTGCTCGTGCACGACGCGCAGCACACCATCGACGAGTTCGCCATCAAGCGGGACTGGGGGCACTCGGCCATCGAGTACGCCATCGGGCTGGGCGTCGAGGCCGGCGTCGGCAAGGTCGTGCTGTTCCACCACGACCCGCCCCGCACTGACGACCAGCTCGACGCCATCGTCGCCGCCCACCAGAACCACCCCGTCGAGGTCATCGCCGCCCGCGAGGGCCTCCTGCTCGACGTCTGACCCCGTTCTCGAGGCAATACGTCGCGGAATCCGCGACGTATTGCCTCGAGAACGTGACCAGCTACCTCAGGGAGTGTCTCAGGGCGGACCGGGCGGCGAAGTAGCCGCACATGGCGTGGACGCCGGGGCCAGGGGGCGCCGACTGGGAGCAGATGTAGAGGTCGTCGGCCATCCGGTAGGGGTTGAGCGCCACGCGGGGTCGCAGCAACAGCTGCTTGCCGGCCGCGGAGCCGCCGGCGATGTCGCCGCCGATGATGTTGGCATTGAAGCGCTCGAGCTCGGCGGGTGGCGTGACGGTGCGGGCGATGATCGTGTCCCGGAACCCAGGGGCGTAGCGCTCGATCTGGGCCTCGATGCGGTCGGTCATGTCGACGGTGGACCCGTGGGGCACGTGGCAGTAGGCCCACAGCGTCTGCTTGCCCTCGGGGGCGCGGCTCGGGTCGACGATGCTCTGCTGGCCGACGAGCACGAAGGGTCGGTCGGGGTGCTTGCCCTCCCATACATCGCGTTCGCTGCGGGCGATCTCGTCGATGGGGCTGCCCAGGTGCACGGTGCTGGCCTGACGGCAGGCGTCGGCCTTCCACGGGAGCGGCTCGCTCAGGGCGTAGTCGATCTTGAAGCTGCCATTGCCGTACTTGTAGCGCTTGAAGGCACGGCGCACCCGAGGCTTCAGGCGGTCGCCGGCGATGGCGAGGATCTGGCGGGGCGTGAGGTCGAAGAGCACGGCGCGGGCAGGTGGCACGTCGGCCATGGAGACAACGGGTGATCCTGTGCGGATCTCGCCGCCGTGCGCCGTGATGTACGACGCCAGGGCGTTGGCGATCGACTGTGATCCGCCCTTGGCCACGGGCATGCCGACGCGGTGGCCTGCGGCGTTGAAGACGATGGCGGCGGCCGAGGTGAAGGGACGATCGAGGGGGAGGATGGCGTGGGCCGCGAAGCCGCCGAGGGCCACACGAGCCTGCTCGCCCTTGAAGAGCCGGCGCCCGAGCGTCGTCACCGGGAGGGCGCCCATGAGCCCCAGTCGAGCCATGAACAGCGGATGGCGGGGCAAGCGCAGGATCGGAGTGAGGGCCGTCTCGCTGACGACGTCCCAGTGCTTGTCGAAGGGTGCGAACCGCTTGCGCCACCGGCGTTCGTCGACGCCCATGGTCTCGGCTGTGCGGTCGACCGACCGGTAGAGCGCGGCGGCCGACCCGTCGTCGAGGGGATGGGCCATCTGCACCTCGGGGTACAGCCACTCGAGGCCGTGCTCCTCGAGGCGCAAGTCGCGGAAGAGGGGCGAGGCCGCGCCGAGGGGATGGATGGCCGAGCAGTGGTCGTGGTGGAACCCGGGGAGGGTGGCCTCGACGGTGCGGGTGCCGCCGCCGATCTGGTCCTGGGCCTCGAGGACGAGAACGGACTTCCCGGCTTGGGCGAGGGTGGCGGCGGCTCCGAGCCCGTTGGGCCCGGAGCCGACGATCACCGCGTCAAATTGGGTTTGGTTCACCGGTTCGAGGTTACGACCGGCGATGGGCGTTATCGCAACCCGAGGCGGCGGGCGCAGTGGGGCCACTGGCCCCAGCCGCTGCGGGCCTGCAGGCGCTGGGCGGCAGCCAGCTGGGTCCCGTAGTCGTAGTCGGTCGGGTTGCCGCTCATCCCCGCCGCCCGCCAGGAGCCGAGGGAGAACTGGAAGGCGCCGAAGTAGCGGCCGCCGCCACCGACGGCCCGAGGGTTGCCACCGGACTCGCAGCGGGCGAGGGCGCCCCAGACGTCACCGCCGACGGCGGCGGGCGCCGCCGTCCTGCGGGCGCTGCGGCTGGCCCGGGCCGCGTCAGCCCTGGCAGCAGCCAAACGGGCTGCAGCCGGATCGGTCGTGGGAGGGGGAGGTGGTGCGGGAACCGTCGTGGGGATGGTTTCGACGGGCTGGGCGTTCGCAAGCGGGTCGCCGGTGGCCACGAGGGCAACCTGCGGCTCGGCGACAGAGCCTGCGCACCCGGCGAGGACGGCCGCAACAACGGCCGCCGTCAGGGCGAGGCGGGGCATGGGGAACCACTCCTTGGGGGGTTGGGGGCTGTTCGGCGCCTGTGCGCTGGAGCGTCCTCGGGCTGGAACGTTCTAACAGTGGCTAGCGCTTGTTAAACAGTTGCACGCAAAGTACCCCAAGGTGGTGGATGGGCAAACTCCAGGTACCGTGACCTGCGTCACCCCACGCCTAGGGAGGCCAAAAGATGCGCGTTCCGCTCACGATCGGCGAGTTCCTGGAGCGGGCCGCTCTCGTCCATCCCGACCGGGTCGCCGTCGTGGACGAGCCCGGGACGCCGGGCTCGCTCGGGTCCCTCACCTACGCCGAG
>JBEEFQ010000118.1:0-4909 GCA_041166245.1 Actinomycetota bacterium
CCACGACGCCGTGCTGGTCGAGCAGGGCCTGCGCAACTACTGGGGCTACAACTCCATCGGCTTCCTCGCCCCCCACAACGAGTACAGCTCGAGCGGGCAGACCGGCAACCAGGTCCAGGAGTTCAAGGCCATGGTCAAGGCGCTGCACGAGAGCAACATCGAGGTGATCCTCGACGTGGTCTACAACCACACCGCCGAGGGGAACCAGATGGGCCCGACCCTCTCGTTCCGGGGCATCGACAACGCGGCCTACTACCGCCTCGACCCCGACGACCTGCGCATGTACGTCGACTACACGGGCACCGGCAACAGCCTCAACATGCGCAACCCGCACGTGCTGCAGATCATCATGGACAGCCTGCGGTACTGGGTCACCGAGATGCACGTGGACGGTTTCCGCTTCGACCTGGCGGCGACGCTCGCCCGGGAGTTGCACGACGTCGATCGCCTGTCCGCCTTCTTCGACCTCATCCAGCAGGACCCCATTGTCAACCAGGTCAAGCTCATCGCCGAGCCGTGGGACGTGGGCGAGGGCGGCTACCAGGTCGGCAACTTCCCGCCGCAGTGGTCGGAGTGGAACGGCAAGTACCGCGACTCGGTGCGCGACTTCTGGCGCGGTGAGGACCAGGCTCTCGCCGAGATGGGCTACCGGCTGACCGGCAGCAGCGACCTCTATGGGGGCACGGGGCGCAGCCCCTATGCCAGCATCAACTTCGTCACCGCCCATGACGGGTTCACGCTCAACGACCTCGTCTCCTACAACGAGAAGCACAACGAGGCCAACGGCGAGGGCAACCAGGACGGCGAGAGCCACAACCGCTCGTGGAACTGCGGCGTCGAAGGTCCCACCGAGGACTTCGAGGTGCTGGTGTGCCGGGAGAAGCAGAAGCGCAACTTCCTCGCCACCCTCTTCCTCTCCCAGGGCGTGCCCATGTTGCTCGGCGGCGACGAGATGGGTCGCACCCAGGGCGGCAACAACAACGGCTACGCCCAGGACAACGAGATTTCGTGGTTCCACTGGGAGGACGAGCGGGACAACTGGGCATTGCTCGAGTTCACCGAGAAGCTGTCCAGACTGCGGCGCGACCACCCCGTCTTCCGCCGCCGCCGCTTCTTCCAGGGCCGGCCCATCCACGGGTCCGACGTGAGCGACATCGCCTGGTTCAAGCCCGACGGCAAGGAGATGTCGGAGGACGACTGGGCCAAGGGCTACGCCCGTTCCATCGCCATCTTCCTCAACGGCGACGCCATCCCCAGCCCCAGCCCCCGCGGCGAGCCGGTCAAGGACGACAGCTTCATGATGCTGTTCAACGGGCACGACGACGTGCTCACCTTCCGTTTCCCCGAAGGACCGTGGGGGGATCGTTGGGACGTGGTCCTCGACACGGCAGCACCGCTCACCGAGCCGGGTGAGCGCATGGTCAAGGCGGGAGCCGAGCTCGAGGTCGAGGGCCGAACGGTCACCGTCCTCAAGCGCGTCTACTAGGTGGCGCCGCCGGTCCTCAGCACCTACCGGCTGCAGCTGCGGCCGGGCTTCGGCTTCGACGAGGCCGCTGCGGTCGCGGTCTACCTGGCCGACCTCGGCGTCACCCACGTCTACTGCTCGCCCTACCTCCAGGCCGCGCCGGGGAGCACCCACGGCTACGACGTCGTCGACCACTCGCGCGTCAACGAGGAGCTGGGCGGGGCCGAGGCCCATGCCCGCATGGTCAAGACGTTCGAGCAGCACGGCCTCGGGCAGGTGCTCGACATCGTCCCCAACCACATGGCCATCGCCGGGCGTCACAACCGCTGGTGGTGGGACGTGCTCGAGAACGGCCCGGCCAGCGTGTACGCGTCGTACTTCGACGTGGACTGGACCGGATCGAAGCCGCCCAACCGACTGCTTCTTCCGGTGCTCGGCGACCACTACGGCCGGGTGCTGGAGGCGGGGGAGATCGTCCTCGTTCGCGAGAGTGGCGGGTTCGTCGTGCGCTACCACGAACACGAGGCACCCGTCGCGCCGCGCTCGCTCGACGACCTGCTGGCCCGGGCCAGTGCCCGGTGCGGATCGGCGGAGCTCGAGAGCCTGGCCGCCGGCTTCGGTCGACTCCCGCACGCTGAAATCACAGAACGGTTCAGCATGGAGGCGCGCCACCGCGACAAGGAGGTGCTGCGCACCCAGCTCGCCCGTTTGTTGGAAGAGGACGACGAGGCGGCGGACGCCGTCGACGCGGTCGTGGCCGAGACCAACGCGGATGTCGACGCGTTCGATCAGCTGCTCGAACGACAGAACTACCGGCTCGCGTTCTGGCGCACGGCCAAGGAGGAGCTGGATTACCGGCGCTTCTTCGACATCGCCACCCTGGTCGGCCTGCGGGCCGAGGACGAGCTCGTCTTCGCCGACACCCACGCCCTGGTCCTGCGCTGGGTGCGCGACGGCCAGCTCGACGGATTGCGAATCGACCATCCCGACGGGCTGCGCGACCCCGAGGGCTACCTGCGCAGGCTGGCCGACGCCACAGGCGGGGCGTGGGTCGTCGTCGAGAAGATCCTCGAACCGGGGGAGCAGCTGCGGGATTCGTGGCCGGTGGCGGGCACGACTGGCTACGACTTCCTCAACGTGGCGGGCGGCCTGTTCGTGGATCCCGCGGGCGAGGCACCGCTGAGCGAGCTGATGGCCGAGCTCACCGGTGAGCAGGTCGACTGGGAGGCGTCGGTCCGCGAGAAGAAGGACCTCGTGCTGCGCGAGGTGCTGGCCGCCGACGTGCACCGGCTCACCGAGGCCTTCGCCCTGGTGTGCGAGCACAACCGCCGTTTCCGGGACTACACGCGTCGCGATCTCACCGAGGCGCTGCGCGAGGTCGTCGTCGAGTTTCCGGTGTACCGGTCGTACGCCGTAGCCGACCGGGGCGAGGTCGCCGACGACGACGTCGCGGTCGTCACGGCCGCGATCGAGCGGGCCCGAGCGGTCCGCCCCGATCTCGACGCGGACCTGTTCGGGTTCCTCCGCGACCTGCTCCTGCTGCGCGTCACCGGCGAGGCCGAGCGCGAGCTCACCATGCGGTTCCAGCAGCTGACGGGCCCGGCCATGGCCAAGGGCGTGGAGGACACCGCCTTCTACACGTTCGTGCGTCTCGTCTCCCTCAACGAGGTCGGCGGCGACCCGGGTCGCTTCGGCACGTCGGTCGAGCAGTTCCACGCCGCCTGCGCGGAGACGGCCACACGGTGGCCGGCCGCGATGCTGTGCACCTCGACGCATGACACCAAGCGCAGCGAGGACGTGCGGGCCCGCATCTCGCTGCTCTCGGAGATTCCCGGGCACTGGGCCGAGACCGTGAGGCGTTGGCGGACCCACAACAACGAACACCGCACCGCGGGGTGGCCCGATCCGGCTGCGGAGTACCTCCTGTACCAGACGCTCGTGGGCGCCTGGCCGCTCGAGGAGGAGCGTGCCCTCGCTTACATGGAGAAGGCGACCAAGGAGGCGAAGACCTCCACCTCGTGGACGGAGCCGAACCAGGCCTACGACGAGGCGGTCGCCGCCTTCGTGCGCGCCGTGTACGCGGATCCCGACTTCGGCATCGACCTCGAGGGGTTCGTCGCACGCCTCGTGGAGCCAGGCCGGACCAACGGGCTGGCCCAGACGCTCGTGCGCCTCACCGCGCCCGGCGTCCCCGATACGTACCAGGGCACCGAGCTGTGGGACCTCAGCCTGGTCGACCCCGACAACCGCCGTCCCGTCGACTTCGACGAGCGCCGCGCTCTGCTTGCTACTGCCCAGGCCTCGGCCGGAGCAGGCGCCGACCAGGCAAGACATCATCCGAAGCTGTGGGTGACCCACCGCGCCCTGCAGCTGCGCAAGGACAGGCCCGACCTGCTCGGTCCTGGTGCGGCGTACGAGCCGCTCGCCGCGACCGGCGCGTCCGCCGACCACGCCGTCGCCTACGTGCGGGGCGGCGGCTGTGTCGTCGTCGTCCCCCGGCTCGTGCTGGGGCTGGCAGCACGACGCTGGCGGGACACGACCATCGAGCTGCCAGCGGGGGAGTGGCGCGACGTGCTCACCGGAGCCGAGCGCGCAGGCGGGCTCGTGCACGTGGGCGAGCTGCTCGACAGCTTCCCGGTTGCCTTGCTGGTGCGGGAATGACCACCTTCCGCGTCTGGGCTCCACGGGCCGAACGTGTCGAGGTCGTCGCCGGCGAGACCCGCCTGCCCATGCACGACGGCGGCGGCGGGTGGTTCGACGCCGAGGCCGACGTCACTGACTACGCGTTCTCGCTCGACGGCGGCCCGCCGAGGCCGGACCCCCGGTCGCCGTGGCAGCCCGACGGCGTCGACGGGCCGTCGCGGGTCGTCGACCACGAGGCCTTCCAGTGGACCGACCACAGCTGGAAGGGTGTCCATCTGCCCTCGGCGGTGGCGTACGAGCTGCACGTCGGCACGTTCACGCCGGAGGGGACATTCGACGCGGTCATCGGCCGCCTCGACCACCTGGTCGACCTCGGCGTCGACGTGGTCGGGCTCATGCCGGTGGCCGAGTTCTCGGGCGACCGGGGCTGGGGCTACGACGGCGTCGACCTCTACGCGCCCAACGCGATCGACGGGGGGCCCGAGGGGCTCAAGCGGCTGGTGGACGCCTGCCACGGCCGCGGCCTGTCGGTCATCTTCGACGTCGTGTACAACCACATCGGCCCAGGCTCGGAGGCCGTGAGCGCCTTCGCGCCGTACTTCACCGATCGCCACGACACCTTCTGGGGTGACGCGCTCGACTACGCCCAGCGAGGCGTGCGGGAATGGGCGATCCAGAATGCCGAGCTCTGGGTGCGCGACTACCGGATCGACGGCCTGCGCCTGGACGCCGTGCACGCAATCTACGACGACTCCCCGACGCACGTGCTGCGCGAGCTCCGCGACCGTGTCAAGGCGATCA
>JBEEFQ010000119.1:0-10377 GCA_041166245.1 Actinomycetota bacterium
AGCATGAGTCCGGCCGCGGCCACGTCCAGCACGTCCACGCACCGATCGGCGAGCAGCGTCAGCAGCTCGACGACGTCGAAGTCATCGACCAGTGTGTCGGCCAGTTCGACGAAAGTCCGGGCCAGCAGTGATTCCCTCGGCATTGGACCTCCTCACGGCTTCTCCGGGCACACCGGGTAGCGAGCCGTCTTCCATTTTACCCGCCGTCCGGCTCCCCGAAGCGCAGGCGCTTGGCCACGACCGCAGCGGCCACGTCGGTGAGGCGCTCGTCGTTGGCGAAGGCGTGGGCCCGGAGCCGCACGAGGGCGTCGGCGACGCCGATCCCGAGCTGCACGCTGACCATCCCCGATGCCTGGTGCACGACCAACTGGTAGTCCGTCCCCGCCCGTAGCTCCTCAGCCAGGGCGCCGCCCCTCGCCTGGGCTTGCAGGTCGATGACAGCGCGTGCCGCGACATCGGCCATGACCGACAGGTCGGCGTGCTGGTCGTCAGTGAGCGGGCCCTTGGCATTCCGGTAGAAGTTGAAGGCACCCAGGCGGGTGGCACCGATCAGCAACGGGAATCCGAAGATGGCCCGCGCCCCCGCCGCGACTGCCGCGGGCGTGAACGCCGCCCACCGATCGGCCATGGGATTGACCAGATCTGGCTCCAGGACGGGCCGACCACCGTGATAGGCGTCGATGCACGGTCCTTCGCCCAGGGTGTTCTGGAGCTCCTCGATGACTGCGCTGGTGTCGTCGCTCACACACAGCGTCCCCTGCTGCACGCCGTCGACCATGAGCATGATGCCGGCACCAGTGGTGCCCGACAGCTCGGCGCCCATCTCACAAAGCCGCAGCATGGAGGGTACGGCCTCCTCGCCGTTCAGACGGCCGAGGATGCGCACGAGGCGCTCGCTGCTCATTGGTGGCCCACAGTGATCGCTGCTCCCTAGAGGGGGCTGGCGCCTGACGAGGACCAGATCCAACGCGCACCCAGGGCACTGGCTGATGCCAGGCCGCGCCACCAGTGTAGCGAAAGGGGGGAGCTGCGAGTTAGGTGGTGGGCACGAAGCGAGCCCGGCTGGCGGCGATCTCCGCGAGTGCGGCGTCGCGCCCCTCCCACCCTCGCGTCTCGGTGCCCTTGCCGGGCTCGAGCGCCTTGTAGGTCTCGAAGAAGTGACCTATCTCGTCGAGGATGTGCGTGCGGTCGAGATCCGCGAGGTCCCGCAAGCCGTCCCAGCGCTCGTCGCCCTCGGGAACGCAGAGGATCTTGGCGTCGGGGCCGGCCTCGTCGGTCATCCAGAACACACCGAGGACGCGCGCCCGGATGTGGCAGCCCGGGAACGTGGGATCGTCGAGCAGGACCATGGCGTCGAGCGGGTCGCCATCCTCGCTGAGCGTGTCCGGGATGAAGCCGTAGTCGGCCGGATACGACATGGCAGTGAACAGGCGGCGGTCGAGCCAGATCGCCCCCGTGTCGTGGTCGGCCTCGTACTTGTTCCGCGACCCCTTCGGGATCTCCACCACGACCTCGATCTCCATGCGCGCACGGTAGTGCTGCCTGTCGACGCGACCCTTCCTGAAGTCAGGAGCGAGCGGTCAGGCGGCGGCGGCCGACGCCGAGGAGCACCACGACGAGCGCGCCGGCCAGCGCGGGGGCGGCGGTGCCGCCCGTCGGCGGCAGAGCTTGGGCCGCCGGCGCGGCCAGGGGGCGGTCAGCCCGGGCCGCGAGCACGCACACGCCTGTACCGGCCGCGAGCTCGGCCGGCGTCGGGGAGCTCAGGGGCGCCACGCTCGCGAGCTGCAGACCCGTCTTCCCGGCCGACGTCGGAGGGATGGGTCCGCTGGTCGGATTCGCCGGGCCTCCCGCTCCTGCGGCGAACGAAGAAACGGTCACCTCGTCGACGGCCGCTCCCTCGAAGACGGGTGACGACAGGTTGTCATCCGACGAGAGCCGGATGCGCACGCGGACGGGGCCAGGCGGCGTCGGGAACGTGACCTGCTGGAGATCGAAGTCCGGGTAGCTGGGATTGCTGCCCTGCAGCAGCGCGGCGTTCGTCCACGTCGTCCCGTCGGTCGACCAGTCGACGTAGATGCCGTCTGTCGTGTCGGCCAGCAGCGGCTGCTCGAGGTCATAGGCCGCGTAGAAGTCGACGCCGGTGGCGGTGGCGCTCGTGGTGAAGACGGGCGAGACCAGGCTCGCGTCGTAGTGGTCGCCGTAGGGCATGGCGTACCAGCCCTGGGCCGAGTCGTGCCCAGGCGCGCGCCGCTCCCACGCGGTGCCCGTCGAGGGCAGGGTGCCGCCCACGTCCACGGACGTCGTCGTCCATCCCTGGTCCCCGTCGTCGAAGTCGAAGCCCGTGGTGGCAATGGCAGGACCGAACGATCGGAAGAAGTCCCAGCCCGCGCCGCCGTTGTCGGCCGTCGTCGTCGCTCCGTTGCACGTGACCGACCGGACCCCGAACTCGTAGCGCTTGTCGGGAAGCAGCCCCCGCACCTCGACCTGGTGGAGCTTCGTGAGCGCCGCGCTCGCGACCTGGCGCCACTCAGCGGTGCCCTGCTCGCGGAAGATCACCACCGAGCTCGCGTCCTGGTCCGTTCGCCACGACACCGTCATGTGGCCGTCGGCCAGTCCCGGATGCAGGCCCACGTCGGTGATGAGCGGCGCAGGTGTCGATGGGTCGCACGGGGTGAACGGCGGCACACTCGGCACGGCACTCGTCTGCAGCACCAGCTTCGGTCGCAAGTGGGCGCCGCCCGAGCGACGGTTGAAGCCGAACTCCATCGACTGCAGCGAGGTCTCGCCGGGATCGGTCGACTCGAAGCGGAAGGCGGCGGCCCGGTCCGGCCCCGTCTTGGTCTCCAGGGTCGCCTTCAGGGCCGCCAGCTCGGAGCAGGAGAAGGCGAATGCGACGCGCTCGCGGCCGCCTCGGCCGAGGGTCGCCGCCGGGTTCAACCGGGCCCCGGCCGGCGCGGCGGCGATCTCCTGGTAGCTCTGGCTTCCCCAGCCCGCCTCCACCGACGGATCGAGCAGCTCGACGTCGAACACCGGGTCGGCGGTGTACCGACTGGACAGGTCGTGGGCAGACGTCAGCTCGACATGGGCGCCCGTGATGGTGGCGGGATCGACCGACTCGGGGAGCCGGAACATGAACGCTCCCAACATCATCTCGGGCGCGGTGCCGCCGGTGGGCACCCCGGCGTTGCCCGCGTAGAGCTGTTTGCCGATGGCCCACTGATCACCGGCATTCTCCGACGACAGCTGGGCGATGTCGGTCGCCCGCGGCTGGAATGTGCTGGCCGGCGACGTGAAGGCGCCGCCGGGTGACGCGACCGAGTTGCCGCTGAGGTCGGTGGCGTGCGCGGAGACCTGGTACTGCCCGCCCGGGCCCAGCCCCGTCACCAGCACCTCATGACGGGTGCCGACCACCGCGCGTCCGCTGTAGGCGGGCGAGGTCTCGACCGGACTCGTGCCGATCCCGTGGTACCCGTCGGCGTCGAGGGTGTAGACGTCGGGGAACTCGTGGTCGACGCCCGACACGGTGACCTTGGCCGTGGTCGGCTCGCTCGTCCTGAACGTCACCCGCGCCAGGTCGGCGCTCACCGGCTCGACCGCGATGTCGCTGATGGTCGGCGGGCCGGCGATGTCTGCCTGGCGGGCGGGGCCGGCGGTGAAGGCGGTGGCGGGCGCCGACACCAGGCCCGATGCGGCGAGGGCGAAGCCCTGGGGACCGTCGGCCACCGCCGGGGCGTCGACCGTCACGGTGTACACACCTGGCGCGGGCTCGGGCACGTGCACTCGCTCGACGTTGTTGAGCAGGTCGGGCAGCGCCAGCGCATCGTCGGGCGTCGCCCCCACCTCGGCACCGGGCTCGAGCAGGCGGGTGTTCATGTTGTTGCCGACATAGATCTCGCCCCCCGGCCCCTCCACGACCAGGTCGAGGTTGTTGACGGCGTTCGGCGTTCCGGCCGCCAGCAGGTCGGGTGCGTCGGTCCACGCCAGCGACACGTCGAGCGGGGCGCCGGGTGCGACCTGCAGCTGATAGGTGCGACTGGCGCCCACGCCGATCGGAAAGGCATCGGCATGGGCGCGGTAGACGTCGCGGTACCAGGCGTTGGTGGAGTCGGCCGCGAAGTAGAGCGAGTTGTCGAGGTTCATGAGCCCGAAGCCCTGGCCGGTGGACGGCCACTGCCCGTCGAGGTCTCGGATAGTGCCGTCGTCGCCCGTGTAGTAGCCGCGCATGCGCGTGGCGCCGTTGATCACCGCGGCCTTCACCATCGCCGCGCTGGGGTTGTGGCGACGCTCAGCCGACGGTGCCCCCACTGGGAAGCCCTGGCCCGCCGCGGGCCCGTAGCCGTCCCAGAAGTACTGGCGCACCAGGGTGAGCGCGCCGACCAGCACCGGGCCGGACATCGACGTGCCCTGGAGGTAGTGGTACTCGTCGACGGTGCCGCCCTTGGGCCCGATGACGATCTCGCCAGGCGTGGCCACCGTCGTGCCGAGGCGGCCGTCGCCGGTGGGCCCGTGGGAGGAGAAGTTGGCGAGCGAGTCGATGGACACCATGGGCTGGCGCCCGTTCGAGGACGCCGCGCTGGAGAAGCCGTTCTTCGAGACGGCGGGCGCGCTGATCGTCGCCAGGCCCGGACCCGCGTTGCCGTTGGACGCCACGATCGACATGTCCTCGTGGTCCCACACGAACTGGTCGATGGCGATCGACTGACTGAACGGGTCGGCGATGGGGAACGTCGCACCGTAGGAGTTGTTGTGGGTGCGGGCGTCCTGAAGGGGCTCGTAGTTGGCGTAGTCGGCAGGGTCGTAGCCCACGGGGACCGCCGCCGGGTTGCGAGGCCGGTACGCCTGACGGAACAACTGGTAGTAGTCGGTCGGCGTGTTCAGGCCACCGTCGGCGTCGGCGATGCTCTGGTACACGAGACGGGCGCCGGGCGCGAGGCCGTCGTGGCCATCGGCGACACCCGGGACGCCGGCGTCACCAGCGACGGAGCCCCCGGTATGGGTGCCGTGGGCCGAGTCGTCCGGCGGGTTCGGGCCCACGTCGCCCAGGTCGAAGAACGCCGACATCTTCCGGTGGGATCCGGCGGGGTTGTTCTGCACCACGTCGAGCAGCTGGGCCGTGTCGGTGCCGGGGTCGGCCTGGGTGTAGTCGGCCTCCTCGCAGGCCGTGCCCGCGGGGTTGCAGTCGCGGAACGCGACGTGGGCGCGGCCGTTCTTGTCCCGGGTGTAGTTGACGCCGCTGTCGGCGACCGCCGCGGTCTGCCCGGCGCCGGTGAGTCGACCAAGCGCGGTCGCGACCAGCAGATCACGCTCGCCCGTGTCGATCACCCACCGCGCGTTGGCGTTGAGCGGTACCTCGGTGGGCCGCACCGTCACCCACTGGACGCCGTCGACGGCGGCGACAGCGGGCACCTGGGCGGCCGTGGCCTGGACATCAATGACGGTGCCGCCGTCGCCGACCATCCGCACGCCCATCACGCCAGTGATCGCCCGCACCGCCGCGGCAGGATCCGGATGGTCGCGGAAGAGGTGCACGCGGTAGGTCTGGCGCCCCTTGAGGTCGAGCAGGCCCGGACGGCCGTTGGCGGCCGTCGGGACGCGCCACGCCGGCTGGTACAGACCCGCCCAGCGCACCGCAGGATGGGCGGCCAGCGTCAGTCGCTGCAGGGGCGTGGCCCGCACCATGTAGGAGTCGTCGGGCACGTTCCCGACCCGGTGTGCCCCACTGTCCTCGATGGCGGCGACCACCTCCGCGAACCGCTGGTCCCGCACCTGCACGATCCAATAGGTCGCGGCGCCGGTCGGCAGTGCGCCGTCGTCCACCCACGGGATGCCGTCGAGCCGGGGCTGCTCGCCCGAGAGCGGGTCGAAGGCCCCGGTCTGCAGACGGAGGAGTCCGTCGCCGTGCGCGGCGAAACTGGGCAGCATCCCGAAGGCTGCTGTCCGCGTCGGCTCGCCCCCACCGCCACCGAGGCGTGGAAGGTTCGCAGCGCGCGGCCCGGCGTCGATGGTGGATGCGACCGAGGCCACCACCACGACCGCCACAGCGAGGCGCGCCAGCGCCCGCGTCGTCGCCCCCTTGGATCCTCGCTCCGCCATGGGCCAGCGACGATACGACAGGGCGGCCTATTCCGCCTCTTTGGGCGGTTCGCTGGCCTTAGAGCGCAGTCTTGTCCAGCCGCTGGAAGTCGGCGGTGGAGTACCCGGTCAGCACCGTGAAGTTCCACGCTCGGGCCGAGGCGCTGCGGGGCGTGCCCAGCAGGGGTCCGAGCTCACCGAAGTAGCCCGGAGGCCCGATGCGGTTGACGAGCTCCTCGCTGCCGTCGGCCCGAACCCGGAAGATCTCGATCTCACCGGCCTCCACGACGTAGACGAGGTCGCTGTCGTCCCCCTGGCGGAACAGGATCTGCCCGGGCTCCAGCTCGACGCGCCGAGGGGATGTCTCCACCATGACGGGCCGGGCCCCGAGCTCGACGATGTGGTCGGCCAGGGGGGTCAGGCGGTCGTCGTGGGTCGCGACGATGACGACGCGGCCCGGCGCGGCGAGCTCCCTGATGAGCTGCAGGACGGACTCGACCTGGACGTAGTCGAGGTGCGCGGTCGGTTCGTCGGCGAGGATCACCGGTGGGTCATGGGCGAGAGCACGGGCAATGGCCACGCGCTGCTGCTGGCCACCCGAGAGCTGGCCGGGCCGATGCCGCACGCGCTCGGTGAGACCGACGCGCTCCAGCAGCTCGTGCGCTCGCGCGTGGGCGACCGACGTCCGCCCCGACACCCGCAGCGGCGCGGCCACGTTCTCGAGGGCGCTCAGGCTCGGAATGAGGTTGAAGGCCTGGAACACGATGCCGACCGTGGAACGCCGGTACTCGGACAGTTGCTTGCCACGAAGAGCGGTCACCTCCGTCTCGCCCGCGACGATGGTGCCGCTCGTCGGGGACAGGATTCCGGCCAGACACGAGAGCAGCGTGGTCTTGCCACAGCCGCTCGGTCCGAGCAGCAACACGAGCTGGCCCGTCTCCACCTCGAAGTCGAGCGAGTCGATGGGCCGGACGAGATAGCCACCCGACGAGTACTCAACCGTGAGGTCGCTGACGCCGACGCGCATCACGGACCGCCGAATGCGAGCGCAGGCTCCACCGCGACGGCCCGGCGCAGCGCGACGAGGCTGGCCACCAGTCCGACGCCGAGGGCGATCACCGGGAGCACGACGAAGGCCCGGCTCGGGATGACGACCTCCATCGGGAAGATGGGAATGAGCAGCTGGGTGATGGCCATGGCCGCGATCGACGACAGCACGGAGACCACGACCGACTGCAACGCCAACCCCGCGAACAGGCTGACTGACGACGCGCCGACCGCCTTGAGCACCGCGAAGTCGCGAACGCGCTCGAGCGCCGACATGTAGACGACCGCGCCGATGATGAAGGCGGCGACGACCCACAGCATGATCTGGGACGTGTCGATCGACTTGATACCGCTCTCCAGCGGCCGGAGGATGTCCGCCTTCGCCTCTGCGCTCGGCATGGCCACGAACCCGGCGGGCACCTCGCTGGGCGTGCCCCGGGTGACGATGACGCTCGCGACCGGTTCGCCCGCGAAGGCGATGGCCTGGGCGTCGGCGATCGACACGTAGACATTGGGGATGCCTGCGGCGTACGACATCCCGCTGACGACGCCGACCGTCGTGAAGGTGCGTCCGCCGATGTCGAACCGCTCCCCCACGTCGACGCCGAGCGTCCGGTTGACGACGGCCTCGCCCGACCGACGGGCACGCCGACCGTCCACTGGCTCGGGCGGGCGGCCCGCGCCATCGAGGCGATGGCCGAAGAGGTTGGCGTCCGTGAGGTCGCCCTGCAACCGAACCGTTTGACGGAGCACGATGAGCGGGTCCGCCTCCCGCACGCCAGGCGACGCCGCGACCTCTTCCGCCAGCGCCGCGGGCATCGTCGCGAGGGCGGTGAACGGCCCCGCCACACCCGTTCGGAGCACCCAGGCGTCGGCGCCCACCTCCCGCACCGTGCGCTGGGCTTCGACTCGCCACGCACCGCTCAGTCCCGCGAGGACGAGCGCCATCGCGAAGACGAGCGAGGTGCCCGCCACCGCGATGATGAACCGCCGCTGCCTGAACCGCAGGTCGGCCAGGCTGATGTACCACACGAGGCCGGAACAGTAGTTGGGCTCAGCTGTACATGAGCGACCCTGGCGTCGTGAGTAGCTCCCCCGTCTCCAGCCACGTCTTGAGGCCGGAGAGGATCATGGGCCAGCCGCCGTAGAGCTGATCGTTGGCGCCCTCGCGCAGCTGGTCGTGGGTGACGGTCAGGCGGCAGGAGTCCTGCACCTGCTCGATCTCCCAGGTGACCCGCGACGCGCCCTCGGCGATCACGTCGTCGCCCCACTTGGCCGTCATGCTGTGAACGAGCCGACGAGGCGGGTGAGCTTCGAGCACCTCACCGTCGGCCAGCAGGAGGTCCCCGGCCGTCAGCTCGTAGGTCGAACCCGGCTTCCAGTCCGACACCACCGTCGCACCGAAGTTGTACTTGGACCTGATGTCGGGATCGGTGATCGCCTCCCAGAGGCGCTCGGGCGTGGTGCGGATGTAGATCTCGAAGACCTTCTCCATCTGACTCTCCAGTTCTCGCTTGAGGCCGCTGAGCGCGGCGGTCCATGGCTCGGCGTACTTGCTCACCCACCGGTCGTGGACGAGACGGATCGGAACCGGGTTCAGGAAGTGCAGCTTCTCCCGGCCCCGCTTCTTGGTGACGACGAGGCCCGCTTCCTCCAACTGCTTGAGGTGCTTCATGACCCCGAAGCGCGTCATGTCGAAGCGCTCCTCGAGGGCGCTCAACGTCTGTCCGTCCTCACGGAACAGCTCGTCGAGCAAGCTCCGCCGGGTGGGGTCGGCCAGCGCCTTGAACACATCGTCCACCCCGCCAGCTTAGGTGACCATTTAGTCACGTGTCAAGCGCCTCCATGCTGAAGGCCAACCGCGCCATTCCCGAACCTGTGCAGAGAACTACCGGTGGAAACCGGGCAATTCGCCCGGGATCACCGGTGCTTCTTTGCACAGTTTCGGCCGTCGGCCCGCGAGAACGTTCCGGGACGCAGCCTCATCCTCCGTGCGGCTTCACGCGCGCCATTGCATCCCAGCATGTCGGTAGAGAGATGACCCCTTACCTGGGGAGGACCACCTCAGGCAGCGGGTGCCGGTACAAGCGGGCGGCGTTCTCGCAGCACATCTGACGCAGCTCGTGGGCGGGGATGTGGCCCCAGTACTTCTCGATGACGGCCTGGGTGTCGGGCCACGTCCCGTCGCTGTGCGGGTAGTCGGCCTCGACCATGACGTTCTCGACGCCGATGGTGTGGCGCGTCTCGATGGTCGACGGATCGTCGATGGTGCACCACCAGAAGTTGCGCCGCAGCACGTCAGCCGGACGCACGTCCCAACCCAGCCCGTACCCGGCTCGGTCGATGATGTTGTCGAGCCGGTCGATGAGCATGGCGACCCAGCCGATGCCCCCCTCGGACATGGCGATCTTGAGGTCGGGGTACTTCACCGGCCAGCCCGACCACAGCCACTCCGCGCAGGCGGTGAGCGAGAGCTGCCCGAACAACGTGGCTCCCAGCTCGACGCCCGGGCAGCCATCGGGATACTCCCCCATCCCCGAGGAGCCCACGTGCAGGCTGATGACCGTGTCGGTTTCGACGCAGGCCCGGATGACGGGCTCCCAGTCGTCGAGGAAGATCGACGGCAGCCCCAGCTTGTGCGGGCGCTCGGGCAGGGTCACCGAACGGAACCCCCGCTCCGCGTTGCGCCGGATCTCCTCCGCCGCGATCTCCGGATCGGACAGCCAGGTGATGCCGAGAGGGATGATCCGCTCCGGGTACGGCGACCACCACTCCTCGAAGACCCAGTCGTTGAAGGCCCGGGTCACCGCCAGCCCGAGCTCGGGGTCGGAGCACTGCGAGTACACCCGTCCGCAGAACCCGGTGATCATCGACGGGAAGTTGAGCGACGCCCACACGCCGTTGATGTCCATGTCCTTCACGCGCTCGTGGATGTCCCAGCACGCCCGCCGCATCTCCTCGAACCGGAAGGGCTCGATCGCAGCCGTCTCCCGCCGTCGGCCAGCAATTGCGTTCTGGCCGACCTGGCTGAACTTCTGGCCGTCGAACTCCCAGATCTCGTGGCCCCTCGAGGTCTCGATGATCCTCGGCGCCCGGTCCTGCAGCTTGGCGGGCAGGCGACCCTCGAACATGTGTCGGGGCTCGACCAGGTGGTCGTCCACCGAGATCACCGTGTAGCGCTGCTCGCGGGGCGGAGGATCGGGCAGGAACAGGTCCGGGCGGCGGTCGGCGTCCGTCATGGGGCCATTCTGCCCCGCG
>JBEEFQ010000120.1:0-21079 GCA_041166245.1 Actinomycetota bacterium
TTCTCGATGTCGGTGTTGGGCTTGTCACCCTCACCCGCCTCGCCGCTGCCGGCGGTGTTGTTGAGCACCACGGTGAGCGGGTTGGCCCGGGCCGCGTAGCTGAGCACGTCGATGCCGCTGCCCCCGACGAAGGTGTCCGCCCCGTTGGACGCGGTCTCCTCGTCGAAGGTGTCGTTGCCGGTGTCGCCGTAGATCACGTCGTTGCCCGTCCCGCCCCGCAGCACGTCGAGGCCGTCGCCGCCGAAGAGCGTGTCGTTGTCGTCTCCGCCCTCGATCACGTCGGCGCCATAGCCACCCTGCAGGTTGTCGAGCCCCGTGCCGCCGACGACGGCGTCGCCGAGGGCACCGCCGGTGACGGTGTCGTTGCCGGGACCACCGTCGAGGATGGCGGCCACCGACGCGCCGGCGATGGCGCTGCCCCCCGAGCGCAGGGAGTCGGCCCCGCCCTGGCCGAGCAGCTTCAGGGTCTCGACCCCGACGGGGAACACGTCGAGATCGTTGTCCCCGCTGATGAGGATGCCGTTGGTGCCGGCCAGCATGACGTCGGCGTTCGGCGTGCCCCTGACCTCCAGGGTGTCGGCGCCCGCGCCGAGGTCGACGTCGAACTCGATCTCCGAGACGGTGCCGGGCTCGGGTGTGAGCCCCGGCGCGAACAGGCCGTTGGACTCGTCGATGACCAAGGTGTCATCGCCGGTGGAGCCGTCCACGTCGATGGTGTCGGTGTTGAGCACCGTGCGGCCGGTGCAGCCCGCCCCGCCAGGCGTGACGACGATGTCATTGCCGCTGCGGCTGATGGCGGTGGTGCCGGCCACGTCGATGTGGAACACGCCGCCCGCGAACGAGCACGGTGCCGGCACCGCGGCGGGCTCGACCTCGACCGCGCCCAGGTCACAGCTGGTGCGCTGGGGCCGGGTGATGCCGCGCTCGTCAGTGGCAGGACAGCCCGTGGCCTGGCCCCCTTCGATGGCCGGGCTCGTCTCGGCGGGCAGCAGCGTCTCCATGCCCGGGCCGCCGTTGTTCGTGAGCGGGCCCAGGCCCGGGTCAGCTGGGCTCGGTGACCCGGTGATGGAGCCGGACCCGTCGGCGAACTGTGACCCGACGATGTTGTTCGCGGTCGCGTCGGCCCACGAGGTCGCCTGGTTGGCGGCGCCACTCGCCACTGTTGCCGGCGCGTCGACGTAGAGGTCGACGGTGATGCCGCTGTTGGCGAGGATGCTGTTCACCAGCGTGACCGACGCGGTCCGCGTCGTCGCCGCGTCGTAGCCCAAACTCATCAGTGCGACGCCGTTGTTGCCGGCCAGCGTCGAGTTGGTGACCGACACTGCGCCGTTCAGGTTGAAGATCCCCGCGCCGTAGCCGTAGCCGAGGGACGCCCCATTGCCACCAGCCGCGGCGTTGCCGGAGATCGTGGTGTTGACGAGCTCGAGCTCGCCCTGGTGGTTGAAGACGGCACCGCCCATGCCGGCGCCGCCGCCGCCCCGTTGGGCGTTGCTGCCCGCGCCGCCGCCGTAGCCGCCGCCTGCAGGCGAGCCTCCGGTGTTGCCGCCCCCCCCGCCGCCGCCGAAGCCGCCCCCGCCCGCCACGTTGCCACCGCTCCCGGAGCCCCCGCCGCCACCGCCGAACCCGCCACCGCCACCGGTGTTGAAGCTCCCAGCGCCACCACCGCCGACGCCGCCGCCGCCGCCGGGGGAGCCGCCGGGCTGGCCGAAGGCGCCGCCCGCGCCCGGGCCCGCACTGGCCCCGCCGCCACCGGCGCCGTTGCCACCGGCTCCGCCCGGCTGGCTGCTGGAGCCGCCACTGCCCCCGGTGCCTGTGGCCGGTCCGCCGCCGGCCCCGCCCGCTGCTCCGCCGCCGGTGCCGTCGGCACCAGCGCTGCCCACGTCGGTCGACCGGAAGCCGCCGCCGCCGCCGGCTGCCGGGGCACCGGAGATGAAGGCCCCACCGGGTCCTCCGGCCGCGCCGCCGAAGGTGCCGGGGCCGAAGCCGCCGCCCGTGCCGATGCCGCCGCCGCCGGTCGGCCCGCCCGCGGCGGCGGATCCACCCTTGGCGCTGTTCCCGCTGAGCGTCACGGCGTCGAGCGTGAGGTCGCCCTGGCTGAAGATGGCGCCACCGGCTCCGAGGCCGCCCCCGCCCTGGCCGCCGTCGCCGCCCTGGGCCAGACCGTTGCGAATGGTGAGGTTGTGCAGGACAAGGTTGCCGGCGCCGGGGGAGGTGTAGTCGAGGGTGTCGGGGTCCTTCGGGTCAGCGCCGACGTAGAAGAGGCGGAAGTTGGGCGTGCCGACCTGGCTGTCGCGCTCGAGGATGGCGCCGTCGCCCTCGATGATGACGGCCGAGTTGATGGGCGGAAGGGCGTTGGGCCCGTACCACCAGTTGTGGGCCTGGGTGAAGGTGAAGGTGCACTGCCCGAGGGTGATGACGGTCGCGACCAGAGGACTCGAGGTGCTGAGGTCGGTGAGCGCGGCGATGAGGTCGGCGACCCGGTCGGCCCCGCAGCCGATGAAGACGGTGTTCACTCCCAGCTCGACGGCGCCGAGGTCGCACGCCGGCCCCTGCGGCCGGGTGATGCCACGCTGATCGGTGGTGGGACAGCCCGCCGCTTGGCCAGTGTCCACGGCGGCGTAGGCGCTCGGCAGCATGGTGTGCATCCCCAGCCCGCCGTTGTTCAGGAGGGGCCCGAGGGCGGGGTCGTCGGTGATCGGGGCGCCGGTGATGGCGCCGCCGGCCAGGTCGGTCTGTGACTCCACGATGTTGGGACCGCTGATGGTGGCCGTCGAGCCAGCGCCGGCCGACACCAGGTCGGTGGCCGCGTTGGCAGTGTCGGCCAGGATGCTGTTGACGAACGTGGCGGTCGCGGTGCGCGCCAATGCCAGGTCGCGCGCGAACCCGTAGTAGGCGCCGCCGCCGTCGGCGGTGTTGGCCGCGAGGGTCGAGTTGGTCACGGTCACCACGCCGTTGAAGTTGAACAGCGCGCCGCCGAGGGCCGAGCCCGCGTTGGCGCCGGTGCCGCCGACGGTGGTGTTGCCCGCCAGTGTGGAGTTGGCGATGGTGAGCTCGCCCGGGGGGTTGAACACGGCGCCGCCCAGGCCGGCGCCGCCACCGCCGCCCGCGGTCGAGCCGGCCCCGCCGCCGAAGCCGCCGCCGCCGGCGGTGCCGGTCTCGCTGCGTCCGCCTCCGCCGCCGAACCCGCCGACGCCGCCACCTCCCGATCCGCGGCCGAAGCCGCCACCGGCTCCGAAGCCGCCACCGCCTCCGCCCGCGTTCGAGAGGCCCAGGGCTGCGCCACCGCCCCCGCCGCCGACGCCGCCGCCGCCGCCCGCCCCGGACCCGCTGCCGCCCTGGGTGCCGCCGATGCCGCCGAGGGCGAAGGCCCCGCCGGCGCCTGCGCTGGCGGACCCGCTGCCGCCGCCGCCCGAGCCGTTCCCTCCGGGTCCGGCCGCGGGCGCCCCGCCCCCGCCACCGGCGCCCCCGGTGCCCGTCGCGGGGCCGCCGCCGCTCCCGGCGTTGGTGGTCCCGTTGCCGTTGTCACCGACATCGGCCGTGCCAAGTCCGCCCCCGCCGCCCGCCCCGGTCTGGGAGGGGGTGCCGCCAGCGGCGCCGCCGAACGTCCCCGCTCCGAACCCGCCGCCCGTGCCGCCCGTGTTGCCGCCCGGCGACGAGCCGCCGTCGGTATTGATACCGCCGCCGCCACCGGCCGAGCCCACCGAACCGGGGCCGCCCTTCGCGGAGTTGGCGGACATCGTGACGCCGTCGAGGGTGAGGGCGCCCTGGCTGAACACCGCGCCCCCCAGACCCGCACCACCGCCGCCGCCCGGCCCGCCGACGCCGCCTTGGGTCAGGCCTTGCCGCAGCGTGAGGTTCTTCAGCGTGAGGTCGCCCGCACCGGGGCTGGTGTAGCCGAGCGTGTCGGGATCGACGAGGTCAGCACCCACGAAGAAGAGGCGGAACGGAGGCGTGCCCACCGCGGTGGAGCGCTCGATGGTCGCCCCGTTGCCCTCGATGGTGATCTCCGAGGAGATGGCCGGCAGGGCGTTGGGCCCGTACCAGCGGCTGCTGGGCGAGGTGAAGGTGTAGGTGCACCCCGCCGCGAGGGAGATGGTGTCCGGCCCGGGACTGGCGTTGGCCGTGTCGATGGCGGCGATGAGCGAGGTGTTGGCGCAAATGGGAGAAAGCAGCAGGGCCGACGCCGGCGCGGCGCCGGCGACCATGGTGGCGAGGCCGGCTCCGACCAGCGCCAGCGCTGCACCGATACGCACAACCGTCGATCCCCGCCGAGTCCCGCTCATGTGTCCCCCCGGACTTGCACCATCTGTAGACGGCGACCGTACGCCAAGCGTGTCGAGCCGTGCGCGGACCGGCTGATGATTCGCGCCGTTCGTCCGAAGAATTTCTCGGGAGGAGGCACGGGGCGGGAATTTCCGGGCCACCCGCGACTGCCGGTAGCCTCAATCGGCCACATCCTGGCGTTTTGGAAGGGGTGCCAGGTGTTCCTGGTCGATCAATCGAAGCACCGAATGCTGATCAGGCACCATCCGGTGGTGGGGCACGTCTTCGTGCCCAACCTGCGGGCCCGGCTGCCCAAGTTCGGTGGCTATTACCTGGTCACCAACTCGAGTGGCTTCCGCTCGAACATCGAGTTCACGCCTGAGGCCGGGGACCGGCCCCGGATCCTGCTCTTCGGCGACTCGTTCGCGGCGGGCGACGCCTGCGGCAACGACGACCGCTACTCCGAGCAGCTCGAGCAGATGCTCGGCGTCGAGGTCTACAACTAC
Source organism: Actinomycetota bacterium (assembly GCA_041166245.1). GTDB lineage: Bacteria > Actinomycetota > Acidimicrobiia > Acidimicrobiales > JAFATL01 > JBEEFP01. Next base: position 4,770 of record JBEEFQ010000120.1, read on the forward strand.
GGGTTGTCGGGCACGGGCACGGACCAGAACCTGCTCACCTACCGGGAGTTCGCCACTGACGTGGCGGCCGACATCGTCGTGCTGACCGTGCATGCCGACAGCATCAACCGCGTGCAGATGAGCTCCCGCGAGTCCGTCGACCGCATCACCCGCCAGCGCATCCTCGTCCCCAAGCCCTACTTCACTCTCGACGGCGGCGAGCTGCAGCTGCACAACGTCCCCGTGCCGATGGAGCGGCCCCTGGCCGGCGCCGAGGGCGCGGTCGTGGGCGCCGGCGAGAAGGACCTCGTCCATCAGGCCATCGACTGGTATCGGCAGTCCCCGGTGGCGGCGCACGTGCGCGAGCCGGTGCGCCGGCACCTGCCGAGGGCCAAGGCGTTCGCCTACCAGCTCAGCGGGCTGCAGCCGTTTCCCGAGCTGGGGTCGTCGGACAACCCCGGGTGGCGGTTGCTGCGGGCGCTCATCGAGCAGTTCGCGAACGAGGTGGCACCGGTGCCCCTGATCGTGGTGCCGCTGCCCGCGACCGAGCACTCACTCAACGGGGCCAAGCCGGTGTACCAGGAGCGCTTCGCCGAGCTGGACGATCCGGCGAAGGGTCTCCACGTGCTCGACCTCACTGACCGCCTCGTCGGCCTCCCGTGGTCCGACCGCCTGCGCCTCAGCCCTCAGCCCGGCGGCCACTTCGGTCGCTTCGGCAACCAGCTCATCGCCGAGGGCATAGCCGACGGCATCCGCGAGCGGCGGCTGCTGGCCCCTCCGCCGGCCAAGCCTGCGCCGAAGCGGCCCGAGGTGCCCCACGTCAACCTGCGCAACCCCGACGGCACCTACGTGCTCGGGCTGTCGTGCTACTACCACAACTCCGCCGCCGCGCTGATCAAGGACGGCGCCATCGTCGCCGCGGCCGAGGAGGAGCGCTTCACGCGCGTCAAGAACGACCGCGACTTCCCCGCCTACGCCGCCAACTACTGCCTGGAGGAAGCGGGCATCGACGCCGAGGACCTGAGCGCCGTCGTCTACTACGACAACACCGCACTCACCTTCGAGCGCATCCTGCACTCCCAGCTCGCGGTGGGCGACGAGGGCGAGGAGACCTGGCTCGACGTCATGCCCCTGTGGGTGCGCCAGAAGCTGCACCTGCCCCAGCTCATCCGCTCGCAGCTCGGCTACCAGGGCCCGGTGCTGCAGAACCAACACCATCGCTCACACGCGGCCAGCGCGTTCTACGCCTCGCCCTTCGAGCGGGCGGTGACGCTGACGATGGACGGTGTGGGGGAGTGGGCCACCGCGTCGATCGGCGTGGGCAACGGTCGCGAGCTGAACCTGCTCAAGGAGATGCACTTCCCGCACTCGTTGGGGCTGCTCTACTCCGCGTTCACCCAGTTCACCGGCTTCAAGGTCAACTCGGGCGAGTACAAGATGATGGGCCTCGCCCCCTACGGCGAGCCCAAGTACGTCGGCCTCATCTTCGACCATCTCATCGACCTCAAGGACGACGGGACGCTCGAGCTCAACCTCGACTACTTCGACTTCCTCCGTCACAAGTCGATGACCAACGACCGCTTTGCCCAGCTGTTCGGCGGTCCGGCCCGCCGGCCCGAGGCCCGCATCACCCAGCGGGAGATGGACCTGGCCCGCTCCGTGCAGGAGGTCATCGAGGAGGCGGTGCTGCGCATGGGCCGCTATGCGCACGAGCTGACGGGCGAGCGCAACGTGTGCCTGGCCGGCGGCGTGGCGTTGAACTGCGTGGCCAACGGGCGTCTGCTGCGTGAGGGTCCGTTCGACGAGGTGTGGATCCAGCCCGCGGCGGGTGACTCGGGTTGTGCCCTGGGTGGCGCCCTCGACGTGTACCACTCCCACTTCGGCCACGAGCGCGAGGTCGCGCCTGGCGGACGACCCCTGCAGGGCGGCTCGTACTGGGGCCCGGGGTACCAGCGCGACGAGGTCGGTTCGTTCCTCGAGACCCACGGGTACCCGGCGCAGGAGGTCACCAACACCGAGCGCGACGACCTGCTGGCCGGCGCCATCGCCGACGGCAAGGTGGTCGGGCACTTCTCGGGCCGGCTGGAGTACGGCCCGCGGGCGCTCGGCGCGCGGTCAATCCTCGGCGACGCGCGCAACACGGAGATGCAGGCCGAGCTGAACCTGCGCATCAAGTATCGGGAGTCGTTCCGGCCCTTCGCCCCGTCCGTGCTCGCCGAGAAGGTGTCGGAGTACTTCGAGCTGGACCGCGAGAGCCCGTACATGCTGCTGGTGGCACCGGTGAAGGAGGAGAGGCGCACGGTGAGCGCCCCGCGCGACGACCGGGACGAGGACCTCCTGCCCGTTGTGCGCCAGGTGCGCAGCGACATCCCCGCCGTCACCCACGTCGACTACTCGGCGCGCATCCAGACAGTGATGCGCGACGACCACCCCGAGTACTACGACCTCATCAAGCGGTTCGAGGAGCTGACGGGGTGCGCGGTGGTGGTCAACACCTCGTTCAACGTGCGGGGCGAGCCGATCGTCTGCACGCCCGACGACGCCTACCGCTGCTTCATGCGCACCGAGATGGACGTGCTCTCGCTCGGCAACTTCGTGCTCTTCAAGGAGGACCAGCCGCCGTGGCCCGAGGGCCAGGGCGAGGGTCTCGAGAGCGAGGACGCCGAGTCACCGGTGACGTCCGCCGTCGCGGCCAACGGCGCCGGCCACCCTCCGGGACTGATCAAGGCGCTGCGCAAGCTGTTCCACGAGGAGTTCGTCCCCGCGGCGCGCCGGCTTCAGGCCGAGGGTGCCGTCGCGGTGGGGACGAAGCTGAAGCGCACCAACACCGAGTGGGAGGACGCGCTCAGCCTCTCGACGGACAGGATCTTTCGCTTCCCGTCCGCCCTCGACGACCCGTCGCCTGATCCCGAGTGGTTCGCCGACGAGATGGTGTCGTACTGGGAACGGGGCCCGGCGCGCGACGCCCTGCGTGACGTCCTCGTGGAGCTGGTGCGCATCGGCCTCAAGTACCCGTCGACCGAGGCCATCCGCGAGCACGTGCCCCACGCCGTCTACGTGATGTTCTAACGGCAGGGGGTTCAGCAGCTGCGCTGCAGGATGGCGGCCTCCGCCAGGCCGCCCCACTCGCGAAGCAGGATGCGGGGCGTGAGGTGAATGCCCATGGGGAGGTCGGTGCCGACCGAGTCCACCTTGCCGTCGAAGCAGCGGTCGAGGAGCAGCTCGGCGCGGGTGACATGGAAGGTCGACGTCACGAGCACGAGGGAGCGCCAGCCTTCGCGTTCGGCGAGGCGGGCGGCCTCGCGGACTTCGGTGCGGGTGGTGTCGGGGTTAGGGAGAAGGCACGTGACCTTGGCCCGCAGCTCTCTCGTGCCGTCGCAGACCTCGGTGGCGGTGGGCGAGTCCGAGCGGCCGACGAAGACGAGCTCGGGTGCCACGCCGTTCTGGACAAGACGGATCCCTTCGAGCAATCGCGTCTCCCACGTCCCTGAGAGCACCACCACCGCGTCAGCGCGGCGGGGCAGCGAACGTGACGGGTGCACGAAGAGGAGCCACGTGGCGCCGGCGAGTCCGGCCAGAATCAGGACGAGAACGCCGGCGAGCACCGCGATCACCCGGCGGGCGCGCCGGCGACGTCGCGGTGCTGGCGCTGTCAGACCCGATGCCCCACCAGGACGCCGGTCTCGAGCCTGGCCTCGGCGATGATCCCCCCCAGGATCTCGGTCAGGCCGCGTGTGGGCTGCCAGCCGGTGAGACCGCGCAGCTTGGTGGTGTCGGGGACGCGGCGCTGCATGTCCTCGAAGCCAGCCTCGTAGGCCTGTTCATAGGGGATCAGGTCGATGGTCGACTTGCTGCCAGTCAGCTCGATGATGCGGTTGGCGAGGTCGAGGATGGAGATCTCCTCGCCGGAGCCGATGTTGAACACCTCACCGATCGCCTCAGGTGCGTCGAGCACTTCGGCGATGCCCCGCACCACGTCGGCGACGTGACAGAAGCACCGGGTCTGGGTGCCATCCCCGAAGACGGTGATCGTGTCGCCGGCCAGGGCCTGGCGCACGAGACGGGGGATCACCATGCCGTAGGCCGGGCTCTGCCGCGGGCCAACGGTGTTGAAGAGCCGGACGACGACGGTCGGCAGGCCCCGCTCCTTGTGGTAGGCGTAGGCCAGCACCTCGTCGATGGCCTTGGCCTCGCTGTAGGCCCAGCGGGCCACGGTGGGCGAGCCGAGGATGCGGTCGGACGTCTCGGCCAGCGGACCGCTCGAGTTCTTGCCGTAGATCTCCGAGGTCGACGCGACGAGGATCTTGCGCCGGTAGCGGTGGGCGGCCTCGATGACGATCTCCGAGCCCCGGATGTTGGTCGTGAGCGATCGCAGGGGCTGCTCGACGATGAGCTTCACGCCGACGGCGGCGGCCAGGTGCACGACCTGGTCACACTCGTGCACCAGCTCGTCGACCATGAGCTCGTCGAGCACGGAACCCTGCACGAAGCGGAAGTTCGGGTGACCCCCGACGCCGTCGAGGTTCTGCAGACGACCGGTGGACAGGTTGTCCAACGCGACCACGCGGTCGCCCCGCTCGAGCAGCACCTCGGTGAGGTAGGAACCGATGAACCCGGCTCCACCGGTGATGAGGAAGGTCTGCGTCACTGTCGCTCCTGGTCGTGGGATCCGCCCGCCCGTGTCCCCAGTCGTACGCGCACAGTAGATTCGTGCCGGTCCCGTACGTGGCGAGACGAAGTCGCCATCGTAGATGTACGCCACCGGGACGGACACATCCTCCCCTCGGAACGGCTCTTTCCTGTGCGCGTCGTCATCCTGACCGGTATCTATCCGCCAGACATCGGGGGACCGGCGACCCACGCGGTGAACCTGGCGGCGGCGTTACGTGAACGCGGCCACGGTGTGCACATCCTCACGCTGCGCGACGGCTGGCGTGCCGACAGTGAGCCGGGGCTCCGGCGGTGGGGTCGGGCCTGGCCGTGGCCGGTACGTCTCCTCCTGATCGGAGGATGGCTCCTGCGGCACCGCCGGCAGTACGACGTGGTCTACGCGACCGGCCTCCAGGTCGAGGCGGTCGCCGGCGCCCGGCTGGCACGGCGCCCGGTGGTGGTCAAGGTGGTGGGGGACCTGACGTGGGAGCGAGCCCGTGAGCAAGGCCTCACTGACGCGTCCTTCGACGACTTTGCCGGCGGCGCGGTCGGTCGACTGCCGGCGAGCGTGCGCGCCGTGCGCGCCCTGTGGCAGGGCTCGCTGCGCCGGGCGTCCCTCGTCGTCGCGCCGAGCGAGTATCTGGCCAAGGCCGTGGGCACGTGGCTCGACAGTGACCTGCGGGTCGAGGTCGTGCCAAACGGTGTCCGTCTCGCTGAGGTGCAGCCGCGCACGTCGGACGGCGGTCCGCCATTGCGCACAGTGTTCGTGGGGCGGCTCGTTGCCCACAAGCGTGTCGATGTCCTCGTCGCCGCGGTCGCGGCAGCCGATGCCGAGGTCGTGCTGACCGTCGTCGGTGACGGGACCGAGCGCGAGGTCCTCGAGAAGCAGGTGGCTACGGCCGGCGCCACCAGCCGCGTGCGCTTCACCGGCAGCATCTCGCACGCCGCCGCCTTGGCCGAGGTAGCCGCGGCCGACGTGATGCTCACCGCCAGCAGCTACGAAGGGCTGCCGCACACGCTGATCGAGTCGCTGGCGTGCGCCACGCCGATCATGGCGTCCGCGGCCGGCGGTATCGACGCCGTCGTGCGCGATGGCTTCAACGGGGTCGTCGTCCCTGTCGCCGCGCCTGACGCGTTCGCCAACGCACTTGACACGCTGGCGGCCGATAGGGCGCGTCTCCAGAGGCTGTCGCGGCAGGCGGTCGAGGACGCCCGGGCGTGGAGCTTCGACACGAGCGTCGAGCGGCTCGAGGGTCTGCTCTCGGAGTGCGCGGCTGTTGCCCCCGCCGCCGATCGCCCTCGGCTGGTGATGCTGGGCCGCGCCGGCATCACCTCTCGATCGCCTGCCGAGGTGGCGGCCAAGCTCGCCGCCTACGCCCGCCACGTCGAGCCGGTCGTGGTCGCCTCCGGCTCCAAGGCGCCGAGGGTCGCCGGGGTCCCGATCGTGGCGGTCCCGTCACCCCGACCGCGGGCGCTGGGTGCCGGGTTGTTCTATGTCGTGGGTCCCATGGTCGCCGTGGCGCGCGCCGCGGGACGGAGGCCGGGCGCCATCACGTGCCAGAGCCCGTACGAAGCGTTCGGCACCGTGGTCGCGGCCCGACTCCGACGGAAGACGCGGCGCCCTACCGTGGTCGTCGAGGTCGGGGGCGACTGGCGGGGCGCCACCCGGCTCTACGGCAGCCCGCGCCGACGTCTTCTCGCCCCCTTCGCCGATGCGGCTGCGGTCTGGGCCTTGCGTCGCGCCGACCTCGTGCGCGCCGTCGGGGCCTTCACCGAGGATCTCGTGCGCGACGTCGGCTACGCCGGACCGGTCGTGCGTTTCGCGACCTACACAGACCTGGGCCACTTCCTCGGGCCGACCGTTCCCATTGACGCCGACCGACCCGTCGCGCTGTACATCGGCGCGCTGGAATCCACCAAGGGCCTCGACGTGCTCGTGCGGGCGTGGTCCGACGTGGTGCGTCGGGTGCCGGCGGCCCGCCTGGTGATCGTCGGGCGGGGGAGCCAGGCGGACACGCTGCTCGACCAGGTCGACGCGGCCGGTCTCGGCGCGAGCGTGGAGCTGGCCGGTCGGGTCGACGACCTCGTGCCCGTGCTCGACAGCAGCACGCTCCTCGTGTTGCCCTCGCGTTCGGAGGGTCTGGGGATGGTGCTGCGCGAGGCGGCGGCGCGGGCGCGGCCCGCGGTGGGCTCCCGCGTGGGTGGGATCCCCGAGGTGATCACCGACGGCCGCACCGGCCTGCTCGTGCCCGCTGGTGACGCGCCCGCGCTCGCCGACGCCTTGGTGGCCATCCTCTCGGACCCGGCACGGGCGGCGGCGATGGGAACGGCCGCGAGAGCCGCTCTCGATGCCCAGGGCCTCGACCGCGAGTACGAGCGTCAGCTGGCGGAATTGGCCGAGTGGGTCAGTGCCCGTGGCCGCTGACCTGCGCCTGCTGCTGTTCAACCTGGCCGTCGACGAAACCCATCCGGCGCTCGGCTTCGCGTCGGCGTGGATCACCGCGCTGGCCGAGCGCGTGGCCCATGTCGAGGTCATCACCATGCTCGAGGGCCCGGCCGACCTGCCGGACAACGTCGTCGTGCGTTCAGTCGGCAAGGAGCGGGGTTGGGGTGAAGCCCGGCGGACGGTCGAGTTCTACCGGCATCTGCGGGCCGCGAGCGCCGGGGGCGTGGACGTCTGCTTCTCGCACATGATGCCGTTGTTCACGGTGATGGGTGGTCCCCTCTTGCGGATGCGCGGCGTGCCGATCGTCACGTGGTTCGCCCACCCCAAGCTGACCCGGCAGCTGAAGCTGGCCCATCGCCTCTCCGATCGCATGGTGACGAGCGTCGCCGAGGCCTATCCCTACCGACGCGACAAGCTCATCGTGGTCGGGCAGGGGATCGACATCACGCGCTTTGCTCCGGCGCCCGAGCGCGTCGCCGACCCGCCGCTCGTCCTCTACACGGGTCGCCTGTCTCCTGCCAAGGGAGTGCACACGCTGCTCGGCGCTGTCCGGGGCGCAATTGACGGTGGCGCTCCGCCGTTCCGCGTCGCGGTCGTCGGCGGACCGGGGGTGTCGTCGGACGAGGCCTATGTCGACCGGCTGCGGGCCCAGCGGACCGACCTCGGGCTCGACGACGTGGTCAACTTCCATGACCCGGTCCCGTTTGCCGAGCTCCCAGCCTGGTACCAGCAGGCCTCGGTGTTCGTGAACCTGACGCCGACGGGGTTCGGCGACAAGGTCGCCCTGGAGGCCATGGCCTCCGCCGTGCCGTGTCTGACGAGCAACGACGGCTATCGGGAGACGGTCGGCGACCATGCCGAGCGCTTGCTCTACCCGGCGGGCGACGAGGTTGCGCTGGGAGATCGACTGGGTGGGCTGCTGCGGATGACCACCGCCGAACGGGCAGCAATCGGCGCCGACCTACGGGCCAAGGTGACGGAGCTGCACAACATCGAAGTCCTCGCCGATCGGCTGGTTGAGCTGTTCGCCGACCTCCGGTCGGAGCGCAGGCGTGGCCGCAGGTCGGCCCGGAGGGCCAGCTAGCATGCATCGACTTATGAGTGACGACAGCGGGCCCGGCCTCAGCCCCGAGGCGGTGGCGGCGCTCTACAACGAGAAGGTTGTGGGGCAGTTCCGCGGAGAGTACGAGGACCACCGCTGGCACAAGTCCGCATCCGGTCGAGCCCAGTACGACGCAACGCGACGTTTCGTCGAGGGTGTGGTCGGGAGGACACCGTCCTTCGATAGCTATCTCGAGGTCGGTCCCGGGCCCGGGACGTGGACCATGGCATTCCTCGCTGCTCGGCCTCAGGCGGCCTTCGACCTCGTCGACATCTCGGCCGAGATGCTGGCTCCGGCACGCTCTCGTCTGACGGGCGCCAACGCGCGGTTCTTCGAACAGGACTTCCTCGCGTTCGAACCGGACCGCACCTACGACGTGTTCTTCTCCTCCCGCGCCATCGAGTACATGGACAAGCGCCGAGCGGCGGATCGCATCGCGGCCAGCCTCCGTTCCGGCGGCACGGGAACACTGATCACCAAGCAGCCCCGTCGAGGCAGCCGGAGGCGCGGTCCCGACAGCGTGCACTCCGGCCAGGTCGATTCCCGGGAACTCGTCGGGATCCTGCAGGATGCGGGTCTGGTGGTCGGCAAGGTCGAGCCCGTCGTCCTCCTCCTCCCCGCCGTGCGTGTGCCGCGACTTGACCGCGTGGCCAGCAGGCTCGTCGCCGGGCGGGCGGTGGTCCGAGGGATGAACCCGCTGATCGAGTCGTATGGCGTCTCCTTCAAGAAGCCGTGATCGTCGAGTTCGTCGGGCTCCCGGGCTCCGGCAAGTCGACGCTCGCCCGAGAGCTGGCGAGCGCTACCGGTGTCGACGTCGTGCGCGCCCCTCGCAGGCGGGATCTCCTCCTCGGCAACGCCGTCTTCCTGGCGCGCTCTCCGCTGCGGTGGCTGGGCCTGCTGGGAATGGTGCTGCGACACGCCGGCGGGCCGCGGCTCCTGCGCCTCAAGCTGATCAGCACCTTCCTCGACACGAACGCTCGGTACGTCTTCGCTGGGCGGGAACCCGTCGGCATCCTGGACCAGGGCCACGTCCACAATGTGGTGTCGCTGTTCGAGTCACGGGTCAGTGCCGAGCAGGTGAGGAAATACCTCCGCCGCATCCCGATGCCCGACGTGATCCTGGTCGTCGACTCGGATCCGGACGAGCGGGAGCGGCGATTTCGCGAACGCGGCTACGGCCTCCGCGAGCAGTTCTCGGAGGCCTATCAGGAGGAGTTCGCACAGGTCGTCGAGGCGAACTTCGCGGTACTCCGCGACATGGTCATCAATCTCCCGACGACCGTGCACATCGTGGTCAACGACGCTCCGCCCGCGCAGGTGGCAGCCCGGTTGGCGCCGCTCATCGGGTCGCCCGCGTTCCGGTGATCGCATGGTGATGAGCACCGCGGCCACGTTGCCCGTCAACGAACTCCGATGGGGTACCGACAAGTACGTCGAGCTGAGCGACTTCATCCTCGCCAACGATGTTGCGTCGCTGATCGACATCGGCTGCCGGAACGGCGTGCTGTGCACGACGATCGAACAGCGCGCCCAGGGACGGCCCGTCCCGAGCTACTTCGGCATGGACCTCGGACCTCACGAGGAATTCCACGTCTCATCCGTCTGCGATCTCTCGGCTGGATTGCCGCTGCCGGATGGCTCCGTCGACATGGCGGTGGCTCTCGACGTCATCGAGCACCTCGACGACTTCCACGGCGGTCTCGAGGAGCTGCATCGGGTGAGCAGCCGCTACATCGCCGTCACCCTCCCCAACATGGCCCACGGGCTGATGCGGACCAAGTTCTTCTTCAGGGGACGGATCGGTGGCAAATACGACCTGGCCTACGGCTACGGCAAGGATCGTCACCGTTGGCTGACGGTGCTCCCGCAGACCGACCGTTACCTCGCCGACTTCGCGCGCGAGCGCGGGCTGTCACTCAGCTCGATCCGGCTGCCGTTGAGCGGGCCTCGAACGGGACCGGTCGAACGGGCGTTGTCTCTCCTCCGCTTCGATCCCACCTGGTACGTGTGGGTCACTCTGTACATCCTGGAGAAGCCGCAGTGACATCCCGGATCGCCGGGTTCAGCGGGTCGCCGCTGCCGGTGATCGCGGTGATTCCCGGCTGTTTCCTCATCGGTGCAGCCGTTGCCACGCATCGTCTGCCCCTCGTCGGTGTGGCGGCGGCAGCCGTCGTCGCGGTCTACGTCGTCGTCGCGCTACCCCCTCGTCATCTCACTGCGGTCGCCATCGCCGTGACCCTGGTCAGCGTCACCCGTTTTCCCTTGCTCATGTCGATCGGTGATGTCGAGATCCGACTTGCCGAGGCCTTTCTCATGCTGATCGGTGTGGCGTGCTTCCTGCGCGGGCGCCGGATCCCGGAGTACGACGTGTACTGGTGGGCATTGCTCTTCATCGGATGGGGCGCGGCCCGCTTCTACGGCCCGTTCCCGACCGGCAACATCGCCTTCCTGAAGCTGGCCGAGCCGTTGATCATCTCCTTGGCCATTTCCCGGGTCGCTCCGCCCACCTTCGACGTGTGGCGCGTCGTGCGGTGGGTGGCCGTCGCCAGCGTGGTGACGGCACCCTTCTTCACGGCCAACCTCCTCAACCGGTGGAGCGCCCTCGTTGGTGAGCCGAACCAGCACGGCCTCCTGTCGGCCATCCTCCTCGTGCTGGCGCTCTCGCTGCCACCCTCGCGTTCCCGGATGCTCCAGATCGTGATCGCGGCGATCGGGATGTTGACCTCCGCTTCGATCACCTCGACGGTTGCCGCCACTGCCGGTGTCGCAGCGACCGGACTCTGGACGCCACGGTCGGAGCGAGCACGGCGAGCTCTCTCACCGGCGGCGCTCATCACCGTCATTCCTGTCGCTTTCATCGTCGTGTCCGTGCTCCGCCCTGACATCCTGTTGACCCTGTCGATCCACAGCGGTCAGGCCTACGCGATCATCCCTGTGCTGTCGGTGATCAACCCGATATTCGGTGGCGGCTGGACGTTCTCGGCCGCCTACGTCACCACGCTGGGCCTCAAGCTCGGCTCCATTCACAACGTGTACCTGCAGCTGGTAGCCGATCTCGGCATGATCGGCATCGGCTTCTTCGTCGGCCTCCTCGTGGCCGCGTTCCGTGTCTGCACGGATACCCGGACCCGGGCTGTTCTCGTGATGCTCGCCATCTGGTTGAACAGCGCGGGCGCTTTCCCGGGGAGCCCGTGGGGAGTCCTGGCGGCTGTGCTGCTGGCGGCGCGCCTCGAACACGTCGAGCAGCTACGGCGCGCCCCCACACCGCTGGCGGCGTGACGGTCCCGCTCGGACCGGCGGACCCCACCAGCGACGCCCCGGGCCCGACTGTCTGGAGCGACCGCGGCTTCTGGGGCCGGGCTGGGCAGGCCTCCGTCACGCTCTGGCTCGGTCACGCCGCCACCCTCGCGAGCAGCATCGTCGTGGCGCGCGCCTTCGCCGTATCGGAGTTCGGCGCCATCGTGCTCGCCGCCGCGACCGTCACGATCATCTCGGGCTTCCTCGACCTCACCCTCGACGAGGCGGTGGTGTACCACGGCGTCCGCGCCGACGAAGGCGGTCGCAAGGGCGAGATGCGCGGCCTGCTCCGGGCGGCGACGCGGTTCGACCTCGTGAACGGGCTCGTCGTGTGCGGACTGACGTTGCTGACTGCAGGCCCCATCGCACGCGCGGTCGGGGGGCGGGCCATCGATCCCGATCTCATCCGCATCGCCAGCCTGCTTCCGCTCATGGGAACCGTCGACGGCACGACGGGGGCAGCGCTCGTCGTGGCTGGGAAGGCCCATGTGCGCGCCGCGATGATCGGGCTGTCCGGGGTGGTCCGACTGGCGCTCGTCGTAATGGTCGTGGGTTCGGGCTCACAGGCGGCGGTGCTGCTCTGTTACGTCGCCGGCGCCGCCATCGCCGCCCTGGTCCAGGGTGTGATCGCGTGGCGCGAGGTGTGGCGTCCACTGCGCCACGAAGCCGCGGTCGGAGGGATGCGAGCGTGGACGGGCCCACTGGTGCGTTTTGGGATGCACACGAGCATCACGACCACGATTGGTTCGGCCGGGGCTGCAGTCGTTCCCATCGTCTTGGCCCGAACGGCGGGTGTAGCGGAAGCGGGGCTCGTTACCGTCGCCATGCTGCCGATCACCGCGGTTCTCGTAGGGTCGACGCCACTGCGAATGGTGCTGTTCCCAGAGCAGGCCCGGATGTCGGCGACGGGCAACGACCGGATGTTGCGGAGGGTGCTCAATCAGTACGTCGTGGCGTCCCTCGCGATTGGCCTGATCGGGGCGGTCGTCGCCTTCATCGTGTTGCCGTGGCTGCTCCCGCAGCTGTACTCGTCGCGCTACGAGGCGGCCGTGTGGCCCGCGAGGATCCTGCTGCTCGGGGCGGTGGCACGTCTGGTGACGGTGTGGTCGAAGAACTTCCCGGCGGCCATCGGTCGACCGCGGCTGCGCACGCAGGTCGCCGCCTTCGAGCTCGTGCTGTTGATCGCCCTCATCGCCGTCTTCGGCCGGCAGGGCGCGCCGGGCGCGGCCTGGGCGATCAGCGTCGCCTACCTGGTCACCGGTGTCGTGTGGTGGGTGCTGTCGCGGACCATGACGTCATCCGGCTCGGCATCGGCCGCCGGCCAGCCGGGGTAGCTTCCGAGCGATGTGCGGGATCGCGGGCTATGTCAGCGCAGATCCGCGCGGTCCGAGTGTCCTCCGGGCGATGTGCGACGTGCTGCATCACAGGGGGCCCGACGATGAAGGCCGGCTCGTCGACGGCGACGTCGGCTTGGGGATGCGCCGGCTGTCGATCATCGACGTCGACACCGGGCGCCAGCCCATAGCCAACGAGGACGGCACCGTCACGGTGGTGTTCAACGGCGAGATCTACAACTTCGCCGAGCTCCGCTCCGAGCTACGGGCCAGGGGCCACCATTTCAAGACGGCGGGCGACACCGAGTGCATCGTCCACCTGTACGAAGAGCTGGGCGATCGCTGCGTCGAGCGCCTGCGGGGCATGTTCGCCTTTGCCCTGTGGGACGAGCGCCGGCGCCGGCTGCTTCTGGCACGCGACCGGGTGGGCAAGAAGCCGCTCTTCTACTGGAGGACCGATCAGGGCATCTGGTTCGGCTCCGAGCTGAAGGCACTGCTGCAGCACCCGGAGTTCCCTCGCAGCGTCGACCCGCAGGCGGTGCTGGACTACCTGTACCTCGGCTACGTGCCGGGTCCGGAGACGATCTACCGAGACGTGCGACGCGTGCCGCCGGCCCACACGCTGTCCTACGAGGCCGGCTCTGTCCGGACCGCCCGCTATTGGGGCTTGGCCTATGAACCGAAGCAGCAGATCAGCGAGGACGACGCGGTGGAGGCGCTGAAGGAGGCGTTGCTCGAAGCCGTCCGCCTGCGCCTGGTCTCGGAACGACCCGTCGGCGCCTTCCTCTCGAGCGGCATCGACTCGTCGCTCGTTGTCGCGGCCATGGCCCAGGTGTCGTCGGACCCGGTGCGCACCTTCACCGTCGGGTTCGACGACGACCGCTACGACGAGCGGGCCGGCGCGCGGCTCACCGCGGCCCGCTACGGCACCGACCACACGGAGCTCGTGGTGCGGCCCAACGCGCTGGAGATACTGCCCACCCTCGTGTGGCACTACGACCAGCCGTTCGGCGACGCGTCCGCATTGCCCAGCTACTACCTGGCTCGGATGACGGCGGAGCATGTGACGGTCGCGCTCAATGGTGACGGCGGCGACGAGAGCTTCGCGGGCTACCTGCGCTACGCAGCCCTCGCCTACGCCGATCGGGTGCCGGTTCCCCGAGCATTGCACCCGTTGGGCCGGTCGGTGGCGGCCCGCATGCCGTGGGGTCGGCACCAGCGATCGATGCTGTCGCGCGCCAAGCGCTTTCTCGACATGGCCATGACCGAGCCCGGCGCGCGCTACGCCCGGGTGATGGCCATCTTCAACGAGGAGCAGCGCGCCACCCTGTGCACCGACGAGCTCCTCGCGGGCGCGGGGCGCCGGCCCGAAGGCGTGCTCCTCGACGCGTGGGACGCGGCCGTGGCGTCGAACCCGGTGGAGCGGGCGATGGGCACCGACGTGCCGACGTACCTGGCCGATGACCTGCTGGTGAAGATGGACATCGCCACCATGGCCAACTCCCTCGAGGCGCGCTCGCCCCTGCTCGACCACGAAGTGATGGAGCTGGCGGCGTCATTTCCGCTGGAGATGAAGCTCAAGGGACGCACCGGCAAGCACCTCCTGCGCCGGTTGGCGCGGGAGTGGGTGCCGGCCGAGGTGGTCGACGGGCCCAAGCGGGGCTTCGCCGTCCCCATCGGAGCGTGGCTCCGCGGTGAGCTGCGCGAGTTGGCGTGGGACACGCTGACGGACGCAACCGCGGCCGGGCGGGGGTACGTCCGCGTCGAACAGGTGCGTCGCCTGCTCACCGAACACGAGGCCGGCGCGGATCACACCCATCGGCTCTGGGCCCTGCTCCAGTTGGAGCTCTGGCAACGGATGTTCCTCGATCAGCGGGCGGCGACGGCCCCAGCGCGTCCCGCTGCTTTGGACCAGAGCCCCAGCTAGCCTCTCCCGCTGCCATGGCAGACCGATCACGCCGCCTCGACTTCGTGGTGAGGCACTTCGGCCTCGACAAGCTGCGGGTGCTCGACGTGGGGTGCGGCAAGGGCACGTACCTCGCCCATTTCGGCCCTGGGTCGGTGGGCCTCGAGATCAACGGCGCCTACGTGAAAGAGGCCCGTGCAAACGGCCTCGACGCCCGCCAGGTGAACCTGGCCAAGGACGGCGTTCCCGACGACCTGGGGACGTTCGACGCCATCTGGGCGTCGGCGATCATGGAGCACCTCGACTCGCCGCACGAGTTCCTTGTCGAGATGCGGCGGGCCCTCACTCCTGGCGGCCTGCTCGTGGCCCTCGTCCCCGTCACCGGCCCGCTCAGGTGGGGGCCGTGGAGCGGGTTCCTCGCCGTGGACCATGTCAACTTCTTCACGTCACGGACCTTCCGCTACACCCTCGAGCGGGGTGGGTTCGAGGTGCAATGGATCGGTACGGCGTCGCTCCCGCGGGCGCCGCTGGCGGTGAGCCGGCGCGCCGCGTGGATCTCACCCAACGTCGTGGCCGTGGCGCGCGCACGGCAGAACTTCCAGTACGCGGCCAAGGCCTCGCGGCTGCTGGTCGAGGGGAGAATCGGGTACCGGGACTGAGCCGATGCGCGTCCTGCACATTCAGAAGGCCACCGGCATCGGCGGTTCCGAGCGTCACCTCGTCGACCTCCTGCGCGGGCTGCGGGACCTGGGGACGGACGTGCACATGTGCGTGCTGGGCGCGCCGGGTCACGAGCGCTTCGTCGACGCGCTTGCGGACGCCGATGTGGAAACCAGCGTGGTCGCGGCCGGGACCGATCTTTCGCCCGCGCTGGTAGGCCGCATCGGTGCCCAGGTCCGGCGCCTCCGCCCTGACGTCGTCCACACCCATCTGATCCACGCGGACGTCCACGGCCAGGTGGCGGCCCGGCTGGCGCGGGTGCCGGGCGTGTCGACCATCCACGGCCCACAGCCGTTCTACCGGCGCCAGCCGTTCAAGGCCGCGGCGCGGACCGCGGGTCACCTGGCCCGGCGCACGATCGTCATCTCCGAGTACCTGCGAGGAGTCGTCGCTGAGCTGAGGCTGGCGCCGGCGGACCGTGTGCGTGTCGTGCACTACGGCATCACGGCCGAGGCATGGGCGTCGACGGAGGGACCATCGCTAAGGGCGAGCCTCGGGCTCCACGACGGTGCCCTCGTGGTGGGCGTGGCGTCCCGGCTCATCGCGGGCAAGGGCCACGACGTGGCGATCGATGCGGTGGCGCGGGCGCGCGAGACACAGAACGAGCTCGTGCTCCTCGTCGCGGGCGACGGCGCGCTCAGAACCGAGCTGGAGGCCCGCGCCGCGCGGGCGGGTGCGGGCGCGGTGCGGTTCCTCGGCTTCGTGCCGGACCTGCGCGGTTTCATGACCGCGTGCGACGTGGTGGTGGTGCCGACACTGCCCGAGCTGGGGGAGGGGTTCGGCTTGGTGGCGCTGGAGGCCATGGCCGCAGGCCGGCCTGTCGTCGTCAGCGACACGGCATCGCTGCCCGAGGTCGTCGACCAGTCCTCTGGCGTC